>JANRLG010000055.1:0-25138 GCA_033762835.1 Thermoanaerobaculia bacterium | reverse complement strand
TGGCCGCTTGTTTTTATTTTTCGTAGGGGCGCTGCTTGCTGCGCCCCTCTTTCAAAGGCTGCGCGGTTTTCTTTCACACCGCCTGCAACCGCTCGGCTTCCTCCGGCGTGGCCACGTCGCTGTGGCAGGCGGCTTTTTCGCCGGGGCGGTCGGCACCGACGGCCTGCTTGGTCTTGGTCGCCAGGCGATGGACTTCTTCGGGGGACAACACGCCACGCTTTTCGAGGATCGCGCGTTGCTCGGGGCTCAAGGCGGCGGAGACCGAGGGTTTTTCCCAGGCGTACTCGGCCGTTTTGCCCGAGGTGAACTCGACGATCTCCTTCGAAATCCGCACACTGCACCAGTCGTGGCCGCACATGGCGCAGAAGTCGGTGTCGACGTCCAGGTCTTCATCGTGGAAGGCGCGGGCGGTGTCGGGATCGAAGGCGAGGTCGAAGTGCTTCTGCCAGTTCAAGGCCGCGCGCGCCTTGGTCAGCTCGTCGTCCCAATCCCGCGAGCCCGGAATCCCGAGGGCGACGTCCGCGGCGTGGGCGGCGATCTTGTAGGCCACGCAGCCTTGCTTGACGTCTTCCCGTTTGGGCAACCCGAGGTGCTCCTTGGGCGTTACGTAACAGAGCATCGCGGCCCCGTGGTAGGCCGCCGCGGTGGCTCCGATGGCGCTCGTGATGTGGTCGTAGCCGGGAAACACATCGGTCACGAGCGGTCCGAGCACGTAAAACGGGGCACCGTGGCAGAGTCGCCGCTCGAGCTTCATGTTGAACTCGATCTGGTCGAGGGGCACGTGGCCCGGGCCCTCGATCATCACCTGGACGCCCTTTGCCCAGGCCCGTTCGGTGAGCTCGCCCAGGGTCTCGAGCTCGGCCAGTTGAGCGGCGTCGGTGGCATCCGCGAGGCCGCCGGGGCGCAGGCCATCACCCAAGGAGATCGATACGTCGTACTCGCGCAGGATGTCGCAGATGTCCTCGAACAGCGTGTACATCGGGTTCTGCCGGCCGTGGTGGAGCATCCACTTGGCGAGGATCGACCCCCCCCGGGAGACGATGCCGATGAGCCGCTTCTCGACCAGTGGTAGGTGCTCGCGCAGAACTCCGGCGTGGAGGGTGAAGTAGTCGACACCCTGCTTCGCCTGGTGTTCGATCGCCTCGAGGATCAGCTTCTCGGACAAGTCCTGAATGCGCCGGCCGAGAATCATGGAGTAGATCGGCACCGTGCCGATGGGCACCGTGGCCGCCCGCACGATGGCCTCGCGGCAGGCGTCGAGGTTGCCGCCGGTGGACAGGTCCATGACCGTGTCGGCGCCCCAACGCACCGCCCAGCGCAGCTTCTCGACCTCTTCTTCGGTCCCCGAGGACACCGGCGAGGC
Organism: Thermoanaerobaculia bacterium; assembly: GCA_033762835.1. Lineage (GTDB taxonomy): Bacteria > Acidobacteriota > Thermoanaerobaculia > Multivoradales > DATKCC01 > JANRLG01. The sequence continues at coordinate 23,775 of JANRLG010000055.1, read as the reverse complement.
TCCGAGATTGGCGTTGATCTTGGTCTTCGCAGCCCGGCCGATGACCATGGGATCGAGCGCGTAGCCCAAGTGCACGCGGTTGGCGGGCAGGATCATCCGTCCAGCGGCGATCTCGTCCCGGATCTGCTCGGCCGTCAGGTGGGTTTCCCGTTCGGCCACCCGCCGCATTTCGGGGGTGACCTCGCCGTTCCGGGCGTGTTCGAGCTGGGTGACCGCCGAGCCGACCCCCCGCGGCGCCGGGTTGAAGTCCCAGGCCGTGAAGGGCGATACCGCCGGCATGCCGGGCGTGTCCGGCGAGGAGAAGGTCAACGGCCGGCCGATTTCGGGCGCGAGCGCGAAGCTCCCAGGCGAGGTTCCCTGGCCGGTGGACGACGGATTGGCTGCTCCATGCCACGGCAACGGACCGGCTTCGAGTGAAGAGAATCGAGACATGGGGACCTCCAGAAAGTGAGGTCGCCCGGCAGGCAGGTGGCGGCAAAACGCGCTTCCCTACGCCGGTACGAACCGGATCAGGTTCCACGGGTGCTTCTCAGCGATCGGCGAGCTGCCGGCCGCGCCCCGAGCGTCAGGGGAGTGTAGTCCCTACGGACCGCCGGAGTATGGGAGGAGAAGGAGGAGCCGCAACAAATTGTCGATTCTGCTCCCTCCGTTCGTCGTACCGTTGGGTGCCGGGAAAGGCCCGGAACCGAACTCGAGGAGAAATGTCATGCGCGTCATGGTTTTGGTCAAAGCGACGGTGGACTCGGAGAACTCGATGCCTCCTGACGAGCAGCTGCTCACCGACATGGGCAACTTCAACGACGAGCTCATCAAGGCCGGCATCCTGCTGGCCGGCGAAGGGCTCCACCCTTCGTCGAAGGGCGTGCGGGTTCAGTTTTCGGGCAAGCGCCGCACCGTCGTCGATGGCCCCTTTGCCGAGACCAAAGAGCTGGTCGCGGGTTTCTGGCTTTGGCAGGTGAAGTCGATGGCGGAGGCCATCGAATGGGTCAAACGGTGTCCGAATCCCATGCCTGGTGACTCGGAGATCGAGATCCGCCCGGTCTACGAATCGGAGGAAATCGCCGAGTGGTCGGAGAACCCGGAGCTGGTCGCCCAGGAGCTTCGCCAACGGGCCGAGCTCCTCGAGCGGGCGAAGAACCAGCCGTGAGGCCCCCTTGCCCGCGGGGGGAGTTGGTGGTGTGATACCGCCGGTTTCCCCGGCAGTCCCGTGAATCGTCGCCGTCTCGTCGGCGCTGCCGGAGGACTTCCCGCCCCTGACCCGGCCTCGAAAGGAGACCGCCCATGAACTGGCTACAGAAGTACACCGAAACGACGTACGCCTTGCTGCGCATCGTCTCTGGCCTGCTGTTCTCGTTCCACGGCATGCAGAAGATCTTCGGGATTCTGACCGACCAAGCGCCGTCGGTGGGGTCGCAGTTGTGGATCGGCGGCTTGATCGAGCTCGTGTGCGGTCTGCTGATCGCCGTCGGCTTCCAGACCCGCCTAGCAGCTTTCCTCGCCAGCGGCACCATGGCGGTGGCCTATTTCCAGTTCCACTGGAAGTTCCAGATGGATGCGAACTTCTTCCCCGGGGTCAACCACGGCGAGCTGGCGGTGGTGTACTGCTTCTTGTTCCTCTACATCGCCTGCCGCGGGGCCGGTCAGTGGGGAGCCGACCGGGGGTGAGGGCCGCAACGGCCGGGCTCGTCCCGGCCGTTAGAGCCAAAGCGGGCACCAGTGCCAAGGTCCAGACGGTGGACGACACCAGCACCAGCGCGCACAACAGGCCCAGGTGCCGATTGGGCGGCAGAGCCGAGATCCCCAACAAGCCGAAGCCGACGGACCACAGCAGACCGTTCCACAAAACGCCGCGGATCGCGGTGGCCAGGGCACGGGCTCGCCGCCCGCGCGAGTTCGCCGGCAGTTGGTGCGCTGCCCACAGATGGGTCGAGAAGTCCACCGCGAGGCCGATCACGAGGGTCGGAAACATCGAGACGGCGACGCCGAACGGCCACCCGACGAGGACCAGCGCGGTGAACGTGCCGAGCAGCGCCAAGACCAACGGTGCCATCAGCAGGAGGCCGCGTCCGGCCGCGCCGACGACGGCGATCATCACGGCCGAAACGACGACGAACAACCCGACGAGGGACACGAGCTGGCTCGTCACCGCTTGCTCGACCATCCGGATGTTGACGGCGAGATTGCCCGAAGCCGCCACCGTAACCCCGGGACCCGCCACGGCCCGGGCATCCTGAACCAGGCGATCTTGCGTCGCGACCAGTTGCCGGTAGGGCTGATTGCGCACGAAGAGCTGCACTTGCGAGCGCCGTAGATCCGGCGTCGCCAGGCTCTCGGCCCGCGGGAGAGCCGGACCGCGGCGCCGCCACCCGTCGAGCCCCGCCGCCATGGCCGCCGGAGAGGGCGTCGGCCAGGGCGTCCAGGGAAACCCTTGGGCGGGGTCGAGAGCGCGGACGAGCAACGTGGGCGACAACAGCCCTCGGGCACCGAGGTCCACGGTGTGCTCGGTGGTGAAGCGGTTGACCGCCTCGAGCATGGCCTCGAGAGATCCGGGAAGGGCGGCATCGGACGTGAACACCACGGCCAGGGTGTTGGTGCCGAAGAACTCGCGTTCGAACGCCCGAGCATCCCGGAGAACCCGCGAGCCGGGATCGAAATTGCGGATCCAGGTGTCCTCCACGGCCAGGCGGGGGACGACGACGGCCGCCAGTCCCGCGGCTGCGAGCGCCAGGACGCCCACGAGCCGGGTTTGACGTCGGGCCACTCCCGGCCGGTCGAGAGCCAGGAGCCAGCGCTCCAAGCGACCTTGGGAGGGTCGGCGCTCCGGTCCTGCGCTCGGCCGCCACGCCAGGGACAAAAACGCGGCGTCGAGGGTGAAGGTGAGGACCAGCGCGAGCAAGGAGCCCCCGGCCAGCACCAGGCCGAAGTCCCGCAGCGCGGCGACCGGTGACAGCAGAAAGCCGAGGAACCCGACCACCGTGGTCGCGGTGGTCACCACCATCGGCCGTTCGAGGCAACGAAACGCCTGGGCGAGCCGCTCGCGTGCGTCCTCCGGCGGTCCGCGGTCGGCGCGCAACCAGATACACAGATGGAGCAGGTCCGCGGCGCCGATCGGCACCAACAGGACGGGAGCCAGCACGCTGACCAGGTTCACCGAATACCCCGCGGCGACCATGGCTCCGAGCGTCAGAGCCTCGAGGGCGAGGGCGTGGAGCGCCACGACGGCGAGGAAAACACTCCGGCGCAGGGCGAGCCACAACCCGCCCACGACCAAGACGAGGGCCAGGGGCACCAGGCGCTTCATGTCCTCGAGAATGTGGCTGGCGAGACCCGTCTCGACGACGGCGGGCCCGACCACCAGGATCGACCCCGCGGCCGGGTAGCGGGTTTCGAGGTCCTGGGCGAGCGCGCTGGCCGCGGCCACCACGGCCGGTTCGTCGGCCTCGGCGGCCAGCTGCAAGTACAGTGGAGTCAGGGATTCGCGCTGCGACAACAACATCGCCCGCTGGACCGGAGAGCCGTTCAACCGGCGCCGGAGCCGGCTCGGGTCGTCGCGGGTGTCTGGGTCCAGCAGAGCCTGGCCGACCTGCGGGGGGACCGACGGGGCCCCGGGGTCCCAACTCGCCGTCGAGGGCGCGACGGCGAGCAGCGTGGCATCGACCAGACTGGCAACCGCGGTCACGCCCGGCACTCGGGTCAGCGCGTCGTGGAGACGGCGGAGCTGCTCGAGGGCGTCCGCGCGCAAAACGCCACCCTGGTCCGCGGGTCGATGCAGTGCGACGAGTAGTCGCAGATCGGCGCCGAAAAGCGCTTGGCGTTCGGCGTCGAGTCGGACCACGGCATCCTGGCGCGACAGCAGGGCGATCGATGGTTCGAGGCGCAGGTGCCGCGCGGTGAGGCCCGCTCCGGAAGCCAGCAGGAGGCAGCTCACCAGGACGAGTCGAGGGCGACGCAGCGAAAACTGCCACAGAGGGCGAAAAAAGGAGGGGCGGCCGGGGCGGTCCATGTTGGCGGGAGTCGAGCAGCCGGGGGGCGAGACTCACCCCCCGGCCGAGGGCCGTGTCACGGCCGCGGATCTTGCGGGTTGGGGCTGATTGGATTGGGCTTGATGACCCCGCCGTCGTCGCTCACCTCGTAGGCATAACAATCCCGCGAGCTGCGGCAACGCATCATCTCGGAGTCGGCCAGGGCCTGGTCGAGCTCGTCACGCACCGGGCAGTAGCCGCACGGGTCCGGGCAACGCTCTTGGCCGCCGGGTGCCGCCTGGTGGCCGGCCAGACGCAAGATGCCGAAGCGCCGGCCGTGATTGGGGCCGCCCTTGAAGAACACGTGTACCGCCGGGGTGAGACCGTGGATGTAGACCACGGAAGGCGGCATCGAGTTGATCGCCGGGTTGTAGACCAGCAGCGGATCGATGTTGCGCAGGGTGCCGAAGGGCGTGTCGATCTCGACGTAAACCTGGAAGAAGCTCTCGGCCGGGAAGTCGGCGGCACCGTTCGCTTCGACTTCGCCGTAGCTCGGGAAGGCGACGCCCTGGCCCGTGCCGCCGCGAATCTTGATGCCGCTGTTGCACGCCGGCGGCTCCTCCAGCAGGAGGCTGTACATCTCGGTGTGGACTTCGCGCGCCCCGGCCGGGCCGTTGTTGGGGTGAATCGTGAAGTTGCTGTCGGCCACGGTGCTGCCGGCGGTCCCCACGATGGCGCCGCCGAGGTCCGTGGCGTCGCCGCTGTTGTGGGCGGCACTGTGTCCGATGGTCGTGTTGCTGTCGTACAGGAACGGTGAGGTCCAGTGACCGGGGCCGTCCTGGCCCCAGCCCGGCGTGGCAGACACCAACGGGGCGAAAGCGGGTTCGACCCAGATGATGGCCTTGCCGATCGAAAACGTCACATCGTCGCCGGCCGCATTCGGGAACTGGGCCAGCGCCGGGCTCGCCACGGCCGCAGCCGCGAGGAGCAACAGGGAACGGGGGTGGATCGACATCGTAGTCTCCTTCTTCCGAATGGGTGACGGACGGCGACGCGTCGCCGAGTCGACGCGCCCTGTTTATCCGTCGGTGCGAAAATCAGAAGGCTCTGCGATGTTACGTCCGAGACCGGGGCGTGTCAACAAAATCTTCGTAACTCAAATTATATGAAATTTTAGATAGCATCGGCGCTGGACCGGGACTGTGCCGAGGAGGCACGGCCCAAGTCAGTGCGGGGCTTCGGCACCGGCGCGCGGCCGGCTCGCTTGGAAAGCGTCGAAGCTGTAAAGGGCGAGGCCCGTCCAGAGGAACACGAAGGTCACCCCATGGACCGGCCGGAAGGCTTCGCCGAAGACCCACACCGCGAGCAGTAGCTGGATCGTCGGCGAGACGTACTGGATCAAGCCCACGGTCGACAGCCGCAGGCGCCGGATCGCTTGGGCGAACCAGGCCAGCGGAAGCGCCGTGACCAGCCCCGAAAGCGCCAACAGTGCCGTTTGCCAGCCCGGGCCGTGGCCGAAGGTGAGGGTTCCGGTCGCGGCCAACCAGAGCAGGTAACCGAGGGCGAAGGGAAACAGCAGGGAGGTTTCGATGGTCAATCCGACCTGGCCGTCGGTCTTGATCTTCTTCTTGAGCAGGCCGTAGAAGCCAAAGGTGAAGGCGAGAGTGAGAGACAGCAGCGGCACCTTGCCGTGGCTCGCGGTCAGGTAGGCGACGCCGACTGTCGCCAAGGCCACGGCCAGCTTTTGCAACGGGCGCAGGCGCTCGCCCAGGAAGAGCCGGCCGAGCAGCACATTGACGAGCGGGTTCATGTAGTACCCCAGGCTCGCCTCGAGGGCCCGGCCGGTCGACACCGCGATCACGAACAGCAGCCAGTTGGCGGCGATGAGCACCGTCGTGGCGACCAGCGGCAGCCACGTGCCGGGCGACTTGAACGCCGAGCGCATCTCGCCCAGCCGCCCCCGCACGACCAGCCAAGCCACCAGCAGCGGCGCCGACCAAACCACCCGATGCGCCAGGATCTCGAGCGCCGGCACCGCCGCCAAGGCGCGGAAGTACGCCCCGAGGAATCCCCAGGTGCCGTAAGCCGCGAGGCCGTAGAGCACGCCGGTGGCGGCTTCCTCACGCGGGGGTGGCATCGGAGCTCATTTCGCCAGCATCCTGAAGCCAGGCTCCGACCGAGTCGACGTCCCGGCGGCTCGCACAGGCTGGGCAATGACAAGGGCCTCGGTCGCCCTCGGGTCTCACATGAACGAGACCATCGAGGCGCCCATTGCGCTGATCGAAACAGTTCTGGATGTGACGAAAGAGCGAAGGATCACGGCGCTCGTACAGGAGCCAAGTCGCATGGGCTACGAAATCGGCAGCCTGAAGTAGGCGGGATTCCCGGGCGGGCGCAAAGTAGGGAATGTCTGCCAGATTGCGCAGGGGGACTCCCCAGCGAGTGCCCCGCTCGTGGAAACCCCGGACCCAGAGTTTGGCCCGGTCGTCGAAACGGCCCTGAGAGAAGATCAGGAGCCCGCGCTGCGGATCCCGATCGCCGTGAAACCGCCGCTGGAGAAAGAGGTCGAACCGGCGACAGACCTCCTCCGTGGCCTTGCTGACGACATCTTCGCCGACACTGTCGGGAGTCTTCTCGACCGCCGCGGCGAAGAGAATGCGTCCTCGCTTCGGTGACTCTCGAATCGCTCGACCCACCTCAGCGAGAAACTGCATTCGAGCGTCCCGAGGAATCTTGCGCCAGAGTTTCCTTCCGGGCCGGATCTCAGAAGCGTGGATGGGGATGGCTTGATCAGGGAAGGAGAGCCGCTGGAGTTCTTCCATTCGCTGCGAAAGGAAGAAGGTCTGGCGCTCGAACAAGGCTATGCCGCCAAGGACGAAGAAGCGGTCCGAGGGCGCGTTCTCGTTGCCGGATTCGTCGAGGTAGAGAAGATACATGCGGTGTCCAAAAAACCAGTGGCTCGCTCTTTCGAGCGAGCCACTAAAGGCAACCGGCTCTCAGGGAGAACGAGTCGCGAGAGGCGACCCTGCCAGTCACAGGGAAAAGCATAGAGGTCGCTTAGAGCCGTGTCAACTAGGGCGCTCGACGCCGCAGGACCGCCACGGCCGTGCGTTTTTCCTTGCCGGGGGTGACGGCCACGAGCTCGTTTTGGCCGTCGCCGTCGACATCGAGGGGGACGAGGTGGGGGCCGCGTTCTTCGATCGTGGCGCCGCGGTTTCCGAGCTCGAGAGTGCGCTCGCGCAGGCCGCCGTCGAGCCAAGCAGCGGGCACGCTGGCGAGTTTCGCGCTCGGCCGGGCGGCGACCGGGCGGCGGTCGCCGGGGGTGCCGGGGAAGACTCGGACCTCGCGGTCGGTGAGCACCACCAGGTCCGGCTGGCCGTCGCCGGTCCAGTCTTCCACCCAGCGCCAATCGCTCGCCTCGACGCTGAGCTCGCTCCGGCGCGGCGTGGCCTCGAACCCGCCGCTCGCCCGCCCGCGCCGGACTTCCACCGCCAGGGAACCGAGGGTCAGGCCGTGGCTGTAAATCGTCACGAGGTCGACTGCGCCGTCGCCGTCGGTGTCGGTCAGGTGATTCGTCAGCGTGCCCCACAACGGGCAGTCGGTGGCGAAGGCGAGGATCGGCGGCACGCCCCGGCGGGTGCGGTCGGCGGGCAGCGAGAACATCCGCACCCGCTTTTCGACCAGCAGGCCGATCTGCTCGAGGGTCACGGCCAGTAGCACAGGGCGCGAACCGAGACGGTCGTAGGAAGCGCCGATCAGCGTTTCGTCGCCCGGCAGGAGTGACCAAGCCTCGTGGCTGGCCCCCGAGGTCACGTCGACGACCTGGCTGCGCAGCCGCCGCTTGCCGGTTTCGAGCGGGCCGGCCACGGCCAGGGCGGGAGCGGTGTCCGAACCCGGCAAAAGGGCCACCGGCGGCGATTCGATGCGCAGGCCGAACAACGCGCGGGAGGCCGTCGTGGGCAACGGCACCGTGGTGGCTGCCGTAAACCCGGACTCGCCGTCGACGTAGCGCGTGACCCGCCCGGCCCGGGCCACCACCAGACTGTCTCCGGCCGTGCGGCGGCCGCCCGCCACCGAGAGCAAGTCGAGGCCGGCGCCTTGGGCGACGGTCGCCAGCTGGCCCGTGGCGTCGAGGCGGTGGATCTTCCCGGGTTGGCCGAGCAGCCAGCCGCTCGGCGATGCCGCGAGGCTGGTCAGCCCCGCGGGCAAATCGCCGGGCACGGCAACCGGTGGTTCGGTGCCCGCGGGCAGGAACAGGAGGCGGCCCGGTTGGCCCTTGTCGCCCTCCGGGCCGAGGGTCAGCAGGGCCAGCCCCGGTCGGCCGTCGGCGGCGGTGCCGGCCGCAAGGTCCGCCAAAGGCGCGGCGGTGGTCACCACGAGGATTTCGAGACCGTCCGCCGACGACCGCGTGGGGACCTCCGGCTCGGCGCCGAGAACGGCGGCCGCCAGGAACCAAGCCAGACTCTTCATGGCCGACCTCCTGGCCGGGACAACGACAGGTCCAAGACCATGGGGGCGGCCAGGCCCGGTTCCGGCGGTTCTCCCGGTTGCACCACCAAGATGTCGGCGCGGCCGTCGCCGTCGACGTCGCGGATCTCGGTGCGGGCGACGTCCGTGGGCTCGCGGGCGAGGCGCAGCGTCCAGTCGGGCTTCGTCGCGTAGCGGCAGCCGGGGCCGCCGCGGTGGACGCGGACGTCGCGCTCGCGGCCGAGCTCGACGAAGTCGGCACGACCGTCACCGTCGAAGTCCCCGGCGAAAAAGGCCAGACGAGTGGGCCGCAAGTCCTCGAGATCGAGGCGCATGCTGCCCGACAAATCGAGCTTCACCGGGCTCAGGCGACCTTCGGCGCCCTGACACCAAACGCGCGGGATCATCTCCAGGTTCAGCCGCTTGGTGGTCAAGGAGGACAAGGCTTTCAGAGTGGAGAAGTTGGTCGTCAGCGTCGCGAGGTCGCGCCGGCCGTCGCCATCGAGATCGAGCAACCCCGAGGGCACCGGCACGCCGGCCTCGGCGGGGATCAGAAAGCCGGTGATCTCGAGGGTCTGGAAGGGCGTCTCGGCACGCTTCAGGTCCGCGCCGACGCGGAACAGCTCGAGTTTACTCTTGGGCTCCCGGGCTTCCTCGAGCGCCCCGCGCAGGCCCTTCTTGCCCTTGGTTTCGGTCTGGATCACCGCCTCGGCGCGGCCGTCGCCGTCGAGATCCCCGAAGTACACCGCGTCCGGCCCGTCGCTCGTCCGCGGCGGTGCCAGGCGCAGTGCCACCGGCGCAGCGAACCGGCCGCCGCCCAGATTCCGCACCACCCGCACGTGACTCCAACCGTCGAGCACGTCTTGAAAGGCCAGGTCCGGCCGCCGGTCACCGTCGACATCGCCGACGAAGGGCAGCGGATAACGGCGCACCAGGACGTCCGAGCTGCTCCAGGCGTCGCCAGGAACGTCGAGCCGGGCAAAGGGTGAAACGCCCGTGGGGCCGCCGCGCAGAATCGCAAGGGCGTCGGCGCCCGGCACCAGGAGATCGTCGAGACCGTCACCATCGACGTCCGCGGTCAAATCGAGCTCGGCCAGGAACAGGCCGCTGCCGGCCAGCACGGCCGGCTCGGTGACGATCGGCAGGAGCTCGAGGGCGGATTCCGCAGCGGGCTCCGAATCGGCTGGCACCGCGTTGCCCGAATCGGCTGGCAGCTCGGGGTTCGTCTCGACCGCCGCGGGCGTTCGCAGTCGCAACGCCGACACCCCCTCGTCCGTCCAAGCGACGAAGGGCTCGCCCGCCGGGCCCGCCACCACGGCCAACACCGACAACGGCAACACCAGCGGCGCTCCCAAGGGCTCGAAGCCGCCCGCGGCGCGGCCCCGAAAGGCCCAGGCCTCGCGGCGCTCGAAGATCGACGGCACCACCGTGTAGACCTCGACCAGGGCTCCCAACTCGTCGATCCGCTGGGATTCGGTAACGCCGATCTCGCGCCACTCGGCCCCGGCCACGAGCACGATCAGATCACCAACACCGTCGCGGTCGAGATCCCCGGGCAAGAACGCCACCGGAGCACCGGGGAAGTCGAAGTGTTGTTCGAGGTAAGGAGGCGGGGCGGCCTGGGCCGCGAGGGTGGGGGCGAAGGCCAAGGCGAGGATGAGGCTGAGGACACGGAGTACGGCGTGCATGTCGAGGCGGAGGATAGCAGGGGCTTCGATGGGCGCCACGGCCGGGCTCGTCTCGGTCGTCCGAGCGCCCGTGGGTCGGGACCACGGGCTGCTACACTCGACACCTTCGCTCGGTCCACCATGGCGCCACCTCCCTCCCCCCTCACCGCCCGCCTCGATCGCGGCGTCCAGGCCGCTCAAGTGGGCCTGCTCGCCAACGTTTGCCTGGCGGTGATCAAGCTGTTGGCCGGGATCCTGGGGAATTCCTACGCCTTGGTGGCGGATGCCATCGAGTCGTCGGCGGATGTCTTCTCGTCGCTGATCGTGTGGGGTGGCCTCCACCTGTCCGGACGTTCCGCGGACAACGAGTATCCCTTCGGCTATGGCAAGGCCGAGCCGCTGGCGGCCGCGGTCGTGGGCCTGCTCCTGGTCGGTGCGGGGTTTGGAGTGGCGATTCAGGCGGTGCGCGAGATCCAGACGCCCCACCACGCGCCCGCGTCCTGGACGTTGGCGGTGCTGGTGGCCGTGGTGGTGACCAAGGAGATCCTGTTCCGGCGGGTCTTCCGGGTCGGCAAGGAAGTCGCCAGCCGGGCCGTCGAGGGTGACGCCTGGCACCATCGCAGCGACGCCCTGACTTCGGCGGCGGCGGCCGTGGGCATCACCGTGGCGCTCCTCGGCGGCCCCGGTTGGGAGTCCGCGGACGACTGGGCAGCCTTGATCGCGGCCGGGGTCATCCTGATCAACGGCGTGTTGATCCTGAAGCCGGCCGTGGAGGATCTGATGGACCGCAGCCCGGAGCCCACGGTGGTGGGCGCGATCGCCGGCGTGGCGGCGGGCGTTCCCGGGGTGGCGGCGATCGAAAAGCTGGCCGTGCGGCGCTCGGGCCTCGCGCTCTTCGTCGACATCCACGTCCAGGCGGACCCGGCCATGTCGCTCCACGACGCCCACGTTCTCAGCGGCATCGTCAAGTCCACCTTGCGCCGGGAGGTCCCGGCCATCCAGGGCGTGCTGGTCCACATGGAACCTTTCGAGGCGGCCGGGACTTCTGACGCTGGAGCCGGAACTCACGGCCCGAAGGAGAAACCGACATGACTTCCCACCCACCGACTACGACCCGCGCGACCTTCGCCGCGGGTTGCTTCTGGGGCGTCGAGCACACCTTTTTGCAGATTCCCGGAGTCCTGGAAACCGCCGTCGGCTACACCGGCGGCCATCGAGACGACCCGACTTACTCGGCCGTCTGCGCCGACACGACCGGCCATGCCGAGGCGGTCGAGGTGCTCTTCGACCCCGAACGCGTGAGCTACGACGACCTGCTGCGCGCTTTCTGGGGCCTGCACGACCCGACCACCCCAAATCGTCAAGGCCCCGACATCGGCAGCCAATACCGCTCAGCGATCTTCGTCCACGACGCCGCCCAAGAGGCCGCCGCCCGCGCGAGCCGCGAGCTGGAAGACGCCTCCGGCCGCCATCGCCGCAAGATCGTCACCGAGATCGTGCCCGCGAGCCGCTTCTGGCGCGCGGAGGAGTACCACCAGCGGTACTACGAGAAGCGGGGCATCGTGGGCTGCGCAGTGTGAAATTCCGGTAATTCTTCGAAGGCTGGCTAGCAATTCATGCTATAAGCGCGTGAATGCAGCAAGCTGGAGACCGCCGCACACCCTCGTCCGCACTCGCGGCGATCGTCGTCTTTGGCCTCGTCTACGGCAACTTCCTGCTGCAATACGGCTGGCGTGACTGGCAGATCCTCAATGTCGATCTGCCATCTTTTCACTTGGCGTCGCACCTCGCGTTCCAGGAGGGCCGTTCTCCCTACGACCGCGAGACTTTTCTCGCTCGCGGCCCGGCCTACGACCAGAACATCTTCCCGTTCTTCTATCCCCCGCCCAGTTTGTTGCTGCTCTGGCCCCTGTCCTGGTGGTCCTACCCGGCCGCCGCCACGGGGTTTCTGGTCGTGCAGCACCTCCTGCTCGTGCTTTGGCTCTGGCTCGTGGTTCGCTTCACCCGGGCGCAGTCCGGGACGGCGCTGCCTTGGTTGATCGCCTGCGGGCTCGTGGCCTGTTACCCCGTGCTCAATACGTTTCTCCACGGCCAGGTCAATCTCCTGACGAGCGTCCTTCTGCTGACCGCGGGCCTCGGTTATCGCCGCGGGCGGACCGGCCTCACGGCATTCCCGCTGGCGGGGGCCATCCTGCTCAAACAAAGTCCGGTTATTTTGTTGATTCTGCTGGTCTTACGGCGGCGCTGGCGGGCCCTCGCGGCGACCGTGGCGATCCTCGCCGCCGCCACCCTGGCGAGTTACGCGCTTCTGCCCGCCGAAGCTTGGCGGGATTGGCTCGTCGAGGTTCGCCCGACGCTCGGTTACGGCCGGGTGCCCCAGGCGCTCTTCGCACCGAGCTGTGCGTTCAACCAGAGTGTGAATGGTGCCGTGGCGCGCTTCTTCCTGCCCGCTGATTGCGGTGTCCAGCAGGAGGTTCCGGTTGGGGGCCGTTGGCTCACCGTCCTGCTTGCCGCCGTCCTCGGCGCCGCGAGCCTGTTCGCCTTGGCCCGCCGGGGCTCGAGCCAGAAGGACGATCCTTGGACGAACACCCGCGACTTCGCGCTCTTCCTGCCGCTCGGATTCCTGCTCTCGCCCCTGTCCTGGCTCCATCACCTGGTGATCGTCTTGCCCGCGGCCGTCGTGGCCCTGCGCGATGCCTTCGAACACGGCGGCCGACTCCGGCGCTGGGCCGTAGTGGCTGCCGCGCTCGTCATCGGCACCGACGTGCCGATCGTCGATTTGGCAGCGACTCCCTACGGCCTGGGGCCGTGGCTGGGCGCGTTGCCGGCGCTGGCCGTGCTCGGCCTGGGGCTGGCTCTGGCCGTTCCGCCGGCTCGCGAAGGGCCAGCGCCGGCCGGATAACTCTCCGCCTCAGACCGTCTCGCGACGACGCAGCACCCACCCGCCGGCCATGGCCAGCAGCAGACCGAGCGCCACGATGGCGAACGGCGAGAGGGTCGGGACTTCCAGCACGTTGAGGTTGCCCGCGACCACCGGGACGCAGGGCGAAAACTCGGACGTCCCGGCCGTGGGGTGGGCGGCCGTGGCCGTGATGATTGCCCCGTCCGCACCGAAGGCGTCGGTCGAGAAGTTCGCCGCGCCCGCGGCGTCCGTCGTCACGTCGAGGCTCCACAGCGAGCGTTGCCCCTCGCCGTTGCCGGTCGCGTCGCAGTTGTCCGAGTCGTAGAAGAACAGGCGGTAGGTGGTCGCGGGTTGGGCTGCGAGGGTGCCGCTCAGGCGCAGGCCACCGGGAATTCGCTGGGCGCTCGTGAGGAGCGGGAAGTTGGTGAGGCCGTTCGGCCCGGTGTCGGCGTCACCGCTGTCGTTCGCGGTGACTCCGTCGTCGCCGAGATCGATCCCCAGGCCGCCGTTGTCGTGAATCCGGTTGGCTTCGATCGTGGCCGTGGACAGTTCGCCGCGAAAGCCGTTCACGACCAGGATGCCGTCGCCTCCGTTGTACGCGATCTGGTTGCCTTCGCCGAGTCCGGGGCCCCCGATGCGCACGCCGCCCGTGCCGTCGACCCGAATGCCCGTTTGTAGATTGGGCACCGGCGTGCCGCGGTCGCCCCCGAGGCCGATCCAGTTGCCGTGGAGGACCCGCAAATGGAAATCGTCTCGGGTGATCAGGAAGACCCCGGCGAACTGGTTGCCGCTGATGAAGTTGTCGAGGAGAGTCACGGCGCCGTTGATCACTTGCGCGCCGACGCCGTTGCCGTCGGCGGCGAGGCCCGAGGCGTCGGTGCCCACGAAGTTGCCCACGACGGTCGTCAGGCCGACCGACTCGATCGACAGCCCCACGGACCGGTTGCCGGAGACGAGGTTGCGCTCGGCGAACGTCGGACCCCCGACGGTTCCGCCGAAAAGCGACAAAGCGACGCCGAAGTTGTTGTCCTCGATGTGGCAGCCGGTGACCGCGCCGCCGCCGGTCAGGAACAAGCCGGTCGCTTGGAAGTTGCGAATCCTCAAGCCGCGAAAGATCGCCTGGGGCGTCGAGGTCTGAAAGCCGTTGGGCGCAGCGCCACTGCCGTCGAGGATGATCCGTAGATCGGCGTTGAAGCCCACGGCGGAGGTGTTGGGGGTAGCGCCGGGCTGGCTGTAACCATCCACTTCGACATCAACGGTGAGCGTCGGCAGCTGGGTCGGCCCCAGGGTGATGACGTGGGGACCGGTGCCCGGAATCGCAAACTCGATCCGGTGGGGGGGCGCAGGTGCGCCGTTGGCGTCGATCACGGCCTGGCGCAACGAGCCCGCCCCGGAGTCGAAAGTGTTGGTGACCGTGAAGTTGGCGGCCTCGACCGGGACGGCCAAGAGCAGCAGGCAGGGGGCAAGGCGTTTCATGGCAGGCTCCTCGGCGAGAAATCGAGAGTGCGAGACTCTAGTGGAAAGCTCACCACTTGAACACCCCGCGCCGGCTTGACAACCGCGCGTCCGTTCCTCTACCTTCCCCCTCGATGTCGACCGCTCGCCGCTTTGCCGCCGCCGAAATGTGCGTCTGTATGTGTACCACTACGCACATGCGGGCCGCGGTGCGCGACGAGTAGTCAACCGACGAAATCGTCGTATCCGAGAAACCCGCAACGGCGCCGCCGGAGCGGGTTTTTCGCTTTTTTGCCCTCCTCGCCGGCGCCCCCCGAACCTGAGCCCCCCGGAAACCCGGAGCTCGAAAGGAAATCAGGATGAGCGCCAACGGCTACCGCTTCGAAACCCTCCAGGTCCACGCCGGCCAGCAACCCGCCCCGGGCACCAACGCCCGGGCAGTGCCGATCTACCAGACCACCTCCTACACCTTCAACGACTCGGACCACGGAGCGCGGCTGTTCGGGCTCCAGGAGTTCGGCAACATCTACACCCGCATCATGAACCCCACCACGGACGTCTTCGAGCAGCGCATCGCGGCGCTCGAGGGCGGTGTGGCGGCGGTCGCCACGTCCTCCGGCCAGGCGGCCCAGTTCCTGGCCCTGACGACGATCGCCGGCGCCGGGGACAACATCGTTTCCACCAGTTACCTCTACGGCGGCACCTACAACCAGTTCAAGGTCACCCTGCCGCGCCTCGGCATCGGCGTGAAGCTGGTCGAGGGCGACTCGCCGCTCGCCTTCGCCCAAGCGATCGACGACAAAACCAAGGCGATCTACGTCGAGACGATCGGCAACCCGCGCTTCAACGTGCCGGACTTCGAGGCCCTCGCGAAGCTCGCCCACGAGCGCGGGATTCCGCTCGTCGTGGACAACACCTTCGGTTGCGCCGGGTACTTGGCGCGGCCCATCGACCACGGCGCGGACATCGTGGTGGCCTCGGCGACCAAGTGGATCGGCGGCCACGGCACTTCGATCGGCGGCGTGATCGTCGACTCCGGCAAGTTCGATTGGGGCAACGGTAACTTCCCGGTCTTCACCGAACCGGCGCCGGGTTACCACGGTCTCGTGTTCTGGGACGTCTTCGGCCCCAAGGGCCCCTTCGGCAACATCGCCTTCGCCATCCGCGCCCGCGTCGAGGGCCTGCGGGATCTCGGCCCGTCGCTGGCGCCGTTCAACTCGTTCCTCTTCCTCCAGGGTCTCGAGACGCTGTCCCTGCGGGTCGATCGCCACGTCCAGAACGCCCAACACTTGGCCGAGTGGCTCGAGGCTCACCCGGCGGTGGCCTGGGTCAACTACCCGGGTTTGCCCGGCCACGGCTCCCACGCGTTGGCCAAGAAGTACCTGCGGAACGGCTTCGGGGCCGTCCTCACCTTCGGCATCCGTGGCGGGCTCGAGGCCGGCCGGCGCTTCATCGACAACGTCCAGTTGGCCTCTCACCTGGCCAACGTCGGTGACGCCAAGACCCTCGTCATTCACCCGGCGACGACTACCCACCAGCAGCTCTCGGCCTCCGAGCAACTCGCCTCGGGGGTGACCACGGATCTGATCCGGGTGTCCGTCGGCATCGAACACATCGAGGACATCAAGGCCGACTTCGACCAGGCCTTCGAGAAAGCGCAGGCGAAGGCGGCATGAACCCTTCGAGCGGGAGAATCTCGGCGGACACCCGCTGGGTCGAGCTCCCTGGTCCTTTCGTGACCGAGTCGGGCGCCGTGTTGCCGGTCGTTCGGGTCGCCTACCGCACCTGGGGGCGGTTGGCGCCGGACGGCGGCAATGCGGTGCTCGTCTGCCACGGTCTGACCGGCTCGGCGGACGTCGATGCCTGGTGGCCGGGACTGATCGGTCCCGGCCGCGTTTTTGATCCCGAACGCGACTTCTTGGTCGCCTCGAACGTACTCGGGGGCTGCTACGGCACGACCGGCCCGACGTCCCCGCTTCCTGGTCGCAACGAGCCCTACCGGTCCCTGTTCCCCGCCATCACGGTTCGCGACATGGTGCACGTGCAGGCGCGCCTGCTCGACCAGCTCGGCGTCGCACGCCTGCAACTCGTGGTCGGCGGCTCACTCGGGGGCATGCAGGTGCTCGAGTGGGCGGCGCTCTACCCGGAGCGGGTCGGGGCCATTGCACCGATGGCCGTGTCGGCCCGGCATTCGGCCTGGTGCATCGGCTGGAGCGAGGCCCAGCGGCAAGCGATTTATCAAGATTCGAACTGGCGAGGCGGCGACTATCTCGAGAGCCAGCCGCCCTCTACGGGCCTCGCTGTCGCCCGAATGATCGCGATGTGCACCTATCGATCACGGGCCGGTTACGAGGCTCGCTTCGGGCGCGCCGAACGCGCCCCCGGTCGCTTCGAAGTGGAGAGCTACTTGCGGCACCAAGGGCAGAAGCTGGTCGAGCGTTTCGATGCCAATAGTTACGTCACGCTGACCTTGGCGATGGACAGCCACGACCTCGCTCGCGGGCGCGGCGAGCTGGGCACGGTGCTGCGCGGCATCACGGCCCCGGCGCTCGTCGTCGGGATCGATTCCGACGTGCTCTACCCCCTGGAAGAGCAGCGCGAGCTGGCCCGGGGTCTGGGCCAGGCCGAGCTCGCGGTGATCCCGTCGGACCATGGTCACGACGGTTTCTTGCTCGAGGCCGAGGCGGTCGAGGCGCGGCTCAAGGACTTTCGCGAGTCCCTGCGGCCGGCGGAACTCGCCCGAGCGGCGGGAGGTTGGCGATGAAGCCCCGGGTCCTCAAATTCGGCGGTACCTCCGTGGGCCGGGTTGAGAACCTGCGCACGGCCCTGGGGTTGATCCACGCCGAGTCGCGGCTGCGGCCCGTGGTGGTCGTGGTCTCGGCCCTTTCGGGTGTCACCGACCAGCTGGTGGCCGCGAAGACCGCCGCCGCGGCCAGGACCCTCGACACGGACGGCTTCGTGGCCGAGCTGCGCGACCGTCACCGCGGTCACCTGGTGGCGCTCGAGGTCGACGGCGTGCCGGCCGAGTTCGCGTTATCGGCCCTCGGCGCGCGCCTCGAGCGGCTGCGGGCGTTACTTCTCGAGATCGCCGTTTTGGGTGAATGTAGCCCGGCCGCGTCGGACGAGGTGGTGTGCCTCGGCGAGCGGCTGTCGGCTCCCCTCGTGGCGGCCGGCCTTCTCGCCCGCGGGCTCGACGCCGAGGCGGTCGACGCGGCCGATCTGATTTCGACCGATACGAACTTCGGCGAAGCGTCCGTGGACTTCCCGCGCACCCGCGAGCGCGCCGAAGCCTGGTGGTTGGGCCGCCCGAGCGAGCGGGTAGCGGTCGTCACGGGCTTTCTCGGCGGCACCGCGGACGGACGCACGGCGATTCTCGGGCGTGGCGGCTCGGACTACTCGGCGGCGGTGCTCGGTTGGGCCCTCGGGGCCGACCGCGTCGAAATCTGGACCGATGTCGACGGCGTCATGAGCGCCGACCCGCGACTCGTCGAAACCGCCTTCACATTGCGTCACCTTTCCTACCGCGAAGCCGCGGATCTCGCCGCCGCGGGCGCCAAGGTGCTGCATCCCAAGACCATGGCCCCGTGTGAAGAGGCCGGCATCCCGATTCTCATTCGTAACACCGCCCGCCCGACCGGCGTTGCCACCCGCGTGGCCGACGCCGGCACCGGCGAAGCCCACCGTTGGAGCCCCGCGGCCCGGGCGGTGGCGGTGGCGACGACGGGGGATAGCTGTCGGGTGTCCGCGGTGGCCTCTGGACGGGTGGGGGACCCGCGCGCCTGGACGGCGCGGATGTTACGCGCGCTGGAGGTGGCGGGGGTGCTCGGTGCCGAGGCCGAACCGGTACCCGCCGGGGCCACCACGTTGGCCGTGACGGTACCCGCGGCGGATCGCGAGCGCGCCTGCCGCGCCGTGCATGATGCGCTCGTGGCGCGGCCGCGCCGCATCCACCTGGCCCTGGCCGGAGCCCGCGGGCGCATCGGCTCGGCGTTCCTGACCGAGCTGCTGTCGCGGCCCCTGGCGACGGCGGACGGCCACGAGCTCGAGATCCACCTGGCCGGTGCCTGGGATCGCGGGCGCTTCCTCTGGGACCGCGCCGGGCTCGATCCCGAGGCGGTGGTCGACGCGCTCGCCCGGGAAGGGCTAGCCGGAGTCGACTTTCCCTCGGCGGTGGCGGCTTGCCGCGCCCTCGGGGATCGCCCCCTGGTGCTCGTGGACGCCTCGGCCGATCGCCACGCCGTCACCGCTTATCCGGAGCTGCTGGCCGCGGGCATCGCGGTGGTCTCCGCCAACCCGGTGATCCACCGCACCGAGCTGCCGAGTTTCCTCGGCCTACGGGAAACGTCCCGCCGCACGCGGGTCGCCCTGCGGTACGGCGCGGCCTTGTCGGTCGGGCCGCCGGGCCTGCGGGCGGCGCGGGACCTGCGCCGGAACGGCGAGCCGTTGGTGGAGCTCGCGGGAGTGCTGTCGACGTCGTTGTCCTACCTGCTCGGCCAGGTCGCCCGCGGCGTGCGGCTGTCCCAAGCCGTGGTGGACGCCGAGGCCCTGGGGCTGCTCGGTTCCGACCCGTGGCGCGATCTGTCGGGCGACGGCGCCGCCGGGGAGCTCGCGAGCCTGCTCCGTGAAGCGGGCATCGCCTGCTCGTTGACCGAGGTGGCGGTGGAGCCCCTGGTCCCCCGCGTCGCCGACGGCGGCGATTGGCTCGCCGCTGCCACCGCGCTCGACGACGTCTGGGCGGAGCGCGCCCGCGAGGCCGCCGCGGCCGGCAAACGCTGGATCTACCGCGCCCACTTCGAGCGCACCGGCCGGGTGGAAGTGGCTCCCGTGGCCGTCTCCACGGACGACCCGCTGGCCCGCCTCGCTGCCGGCGAAGTCGGCCTCGTAGTGCGCACCGGCCAAGGCCCCGGCTATGCCTTCAGCCTCGCCGGCCCCGGCGCCACCCCTATGGCCGTCGCCGGCCGCATGCTCGCCGAACTCGCCGTCGCCGCCGAAATCGCCGCCCACCAAGGCCACGGTGGCGGTGACCCGGTGCCCTGGGAGGGCGTCGAGGACTTGGCCCCGGTGGCGTTCACGCGGCCCGCGGGGGATTGTCGTTCGGCGTATAGAATCAGAACCTTACGAGGCCTCTTTCCGGCCTCGTGAAGTTCCCTCTTGCATCTACACTAGGATGATGTTAACGTGCTCGCGGCTCAAAGACAAACCAAGAACTTAGCAATGTCCCGCTTCTGCAAATGTTGCGCACTCTTCTGTGAAGAGCCACGGCGTCCTCTCGATGCCGCCCAACTAATGTACGCGGGAGGGAGAACTCATGCGCCCGATCGGATTTTCTTCAAAGGCAGCTTTCGCCGCCGCCTCGACCCTCCTCGTTGCCGGAGGGCTAGTTCTTGCGCAGGGTATTCCTCGCTCTGACCGTGTTCTTCAAGTCGAACTCACGTTGAAGCGTACCGGAAGTCGGCCCGCTCTTGTGGCCCAAGTTGAAACGAGAGAAGGCACGCTCGTTACTGTCCAGGATCAGTCAGTGCAGCCGGCGAAGATGGTCGGACTCCAAGTGGCGTTCCCTGGTCCAGATTCCTTCACGCCTCTTATTCTCAATATACAGAATGAAAATCATTACGAAGTCGACGAAGACTCTGGATTTGTTATTGAGGAGTCATCGCTTCAGGGTTCGAGGAAGCAAGGGGATGTTCAGCTCTTTGCGGATTCATCGGTCTTCACTATTGGTAGCAGAATCAAGCTCGACTCTGTAGAGCTCTTGGATACCATCGGAACATCTGGTTCCTTCGAGGGTAATTTCCCCTATCATCCTGTAGTTGACCCCAGAGAGTCGAGGCCGGCTGATCTGCGTCGGCTCTTTGGCCGAGCTGGCGGCGGTATCTGCTGTGTCGCTTGCGGTTCGATAACTATCTGTGCCACATCAGTAACTATGTCGTGCGGATCGTGCGAAAGCGCGCAATACTGACTAAATTCCTGTCTAGTAGTTTGTTGAAAGACTCGACCCTTGAGTCGAAAAGAAGAGGATTGCATGCGAACAGCCACGTTGTCGTTTTTCTTGCTTCTGACTCTGGCGCCTGCCGTGACTAATGCCAGCGGCGCCGACGAAGTAACGGTGCTTCTGCCGACTGGAGACTTGGCTACCTTAGGGCTCAATAACTCTATTGGCCTGGTTAGGGACACAAGGTCTGGTGCATATTTCGTCATCTCTGGCAGCGGCAGTGTAGCTGAAGATACAGAGCCTTCCAAAACGTTGACGAACCCTTTTCTGATAGCCTTTTCTCGTTCTGAAGCAGATCGCGGTGATCCGTTCTACGAGCCAGATTACTCAGCGGACTTGCTCCAGGCTCTCCTGCAGTCCTCAGGTGGATGCTGCATAACCTGCGGATATTTCACAGTATGCGGCGACTCAGTCAAGTTGCGCTGCGGCGCCTGCCAAGGCTAACTGGAGTTTCGGCGTGTTGATCCCGGCCAAGAAGACGATAATCTGGGGCAGCGCCGTAGTCGCCCTAATATTTCTAGTTTTTCTAATCTTCGGAAATTCCGGCGCGTCCGGTAGGTTCGTGTTGGCCGAGGAGCAGGAGGTGGGGTTTGTAGATGACTTGGACGCTACACTCCTTCTTCTATGGGACGGAGCACCAGTCACTCAAGAGCGGCTGAATTCTTGCTTGGTTTTCAAGCGCTGGGTGTCGGACTCGGTTGGATCGTGGGTGGCGGTGACGAAGGTTCTCGACCTGTCTCGACTCTCGTCGGATCAGGATCCGAATCCGTTGATATGTGGATGGCAGGGTACCTGTAGCGAGAGTGACTTAGACGAGTTCGCAAGGGCTGATAGCGGTTTCTGCCAGAACATGGCAGTGCCATTCGGAGCTCGAACCTCGTCGGACGGAAGACGAGTTGCATGGTTTGCGGGCAGAGAAGTCGGCGTAGATCCGTTATTCGATGAACCTGGAAAGCCTGCGCATATTCAGAGGTCGCTCCCGCATGATATCTCCGAGGTCTTTATTTTTGGGAAGCACTTGGAGATTTTGGGCTCATGCTTCGGCGAGTGCCTCGATCGTTTTGGTGCGGGCGGTGCGACCGCGGTACAAGTGCGAACGAACCTCGATTTGGCTTCAGGAGACGTCAATGGGCCCGTCCGACTCGTCGACAAAGTGAAGGAGGTGGCAGTAGGCGGTGAATTCATTGCCTGGTTGACGGAAGATCCAGAGTCGGGCAGGCGTGAGGTTCAAAGGCTCACCATGGGAACCAATAGATGGATTCCCTTTAGGGTTGAGACCGAGGCCAATCTCGTAGCAGTGGCGCATACTGGTTGCGTGGCTTCCGGTACCGAAGCTTCCTTGAGCATCAAGTGTCCATCTCCTGAAGGAAGTGGACCCGTAAAGGCCAAGCCTGTTACTGGCGGTGGCAATGTAAGGCAGCTGGAGTTCATGGATAGCGAGAGCCTGTTACTGCGGGACGACAAGGGACAGTTGCGAATTGCACGCATCGGGGAGGGCCTCGGTGACCTCAAGCTCTCGAGCAGCTCCAGCTTGGATCGGTTCGCACTACGTGATCGAAGGCTCTTGGGAGTTGCCCGAGGAAAGATCGTTTTGGGTAAGATCCAAGAGGTCATCAGAACACCCTGGGAGACTGCGACATGGTCGCTCGGCGTTCTATCGAGTCTGGTGACGTTGCTGTCAGCAGCAGTACAACTCGCGGAGAGCCGAGCTTCTGGCAAAGAGTCGTAGGTTCTATCTGGTTGGTTTCCTGGATGCAGCGCGGGACCCGCTGGCGGGCGTTGCGTTTGAACACCTTTCTGGGTCGATCCCACATCTCCCGACTCATCTTTGAATTCTCCCAGCCACTTCTCGACCAAGCCTGGTCGTCCGAAAAGTCGGGGTATGGCTAGATTACCCCCTGAACCCCCGGGTACATGGGTAACAGGTTGAACCGAATTTTTGGGGTAACACGGTTCTCTGTTCTTGCCTTTTCGGGGGCTGCATCGGGAGCCCTTGGGCGACCAGCGGAGCCCCCGCCTCAAGGCGGTGACGGTGTCAGAGTACTGCTCAAAGGCGCACGATGTGTTTTCGCGCCCGCTCCAGCGTGCGAGTAAAAGGGTACCGAAGGCGATGGACCAGAGTCCGTCGTCGACCTCTTCGAGTCCGACGGGTTCTCCCGCGAGGACTTGGCTGAGGAAGACGTGCTGGCCTTGCCACTTGATTTCGCCGTTGGCACGCACGCGTCGGACCTCGAAATGGCCGGGATGGGTGGGCTCTTCGAGCTTGTTCGGGTACGGCCGCAGCGAGGGCTGGTAGAGCGTGGCCGGGGTCTGTAGGTCGATGCCGGCATGCGGTCGCACTTCGTTGTACTCGCGGCGGAAGCGGTCGAAGGCGCCCTGCTAGGCCCGCGGGGTCTTCGACGGCGGGCGAGCGGTGGCGGCCTTGAGGTCGCGGTGCATGCGCTCATGGGAGCCGTTCTGCTGCGGCGAGGACGGCTGCGTGCGCACGGGCCGGATGCCGAGCTTGATCCACCACACGGCGAGGCGCGACAAGAAGCGCACGCTGTGGGGCGAGCAGAACGGCGTGCCGCCGTCGGTCAACGGCTCCTCGGGCAGCCCGTAGAGGCGGAACAGCGCCTCGAAGACCGGCCAGGCGCCAGCGGTCGCCGTCGACTTCCGCGCCGTGCAGCCCAGCAGGAATCGGCTGTAGCGGTCAGTCACCGTCAGCGGGTAACACAGCGTGCCGTCGCCGATCCGGAACTCGCCCTTGAAGTCCGCTGCTCAGCGGGCATTCGGAGCGGCCACCGCCACCGTGGGCGCCGGCACCGGCGGCGACCCATGGCGACGTCGGCGAGGCTCCACCAGTCCGTGCCGCTTCAGGATGTCCCCCGCCGTGCTCGACGCCGGCCACGGCCAGTCCGGCTCGCGGTCGCCCAGCAGCCGTCGCAGCTTCTCCGAACCCCAGTGTGGGTGCTTCTTGCGTGGCGCTACCAACGCCTGCTCGCAGCGCTCCTCCGTCCGGTGCGGGCACGACTGAGCCGCACGAGAACGTTTCTCCAGACCACCTTCCCCCTCAGCCGCGAAACGATTTACCCACTTGTAGCGGTCTTCCGGCTGATCCCGAACTCCCGGCACAACTCCGACATCTCGAAGTACCCACTCTCGAATCGCTCTACGAAACGCTTCGCTCGTCCATCTCGGTCAGCTCTCTAAAGGCCATCTCGAGTCCTCCCGTTTTACCGCTGAGAAAACCCGAGAGTGTTGCCTTTAAGAACCCGGCAACCTGTTACCCATGTACCCGGTTTGTTGGGGCGGGGGGGGGGGGGGGGGGGGGGGCGGGGGGGGGGGGGG
>JANRLG010000054.1:0-13077 GCA_033762835.1 Thermoanaerobaculia bacterium | reverse complement strand
GGGCGCGTGGGCGGCCCCCGCGGTGGTGTAGTTGCCGTTTTATGGGGGTGGGGTGGGGGGGGGGGGGCGCCCCGGGGGGCGTCTACGAATCGGCCTACCCGTTGGCGGGCCGCGACTCGGCAGGTTGTGGAGACTCGACAGGGGGAGGTGACTCGGGAGGTTGCGCGCTGTCCTGCGACTCGGGCGCATTCAGAACGCCTTCCCGTGTCGCGGCCGACCACCGTGTCGGCCGATCGTCCGAAGGCTCGGATGCTGACGCGAACGACGCCGCGAACCCGGCGACGAGGAGGAGGCTAAGGCAAACGATACGCCGGGTGTCGTTCATGTCGTTCTTTTAGTCGAGCCGTTCGATGATCATCGCGGTGGCTTCGCCGCCGCCGATGCAGATGGCCGCGCCACCGAACCGTTGGCCGCGGGCGCGGAGGGCATGGAGCAAGGTCACCACGATGCGCGCGCCGGAGGCTCCGATCGGGTGCCCGAGGGCGACCGCGCCGCCGTGGACGTTGACCTTGGCCATGTCCAGCCCGAGCTCGTGATTGAAAGCCATGGCCACCGCCGCGAAGGCCTCGTTGATTTCCCACAGATCGATCTGCTCGGCGGACATCCCGGCCCGCTCGAGGACCCGCTTGGCCGCCGCCACGGGCGCGGTGGTGAACCACTCGGGCTTCTGGGCGGCACTCGCGTGGGCCACGATGCGCGCCAGAGGCTTGACGCCGAGCCGCGCCGCCTCGTCGGCGGTCGTGAGCACTACGGCCGCGGCGCCGTCGTTGATCTTGCTGGCATTGGCGGCGGTGACGGTGCCGTCCTTCTCGAAGGCGGGTTTCAAGGTCGGCATCTTGTCGAGATCGACGCGGAAGGGCTCTTCGTCGCGGTCGACGACCACCACGCCCTTGCGACCCTTGATTTCGACCGGCACGATCTCCGCGGCGAAGCGACCCTCTTCCGTCGACGCCCGCGCTCGGGTGTAACTCTCGAGCGCGAAGGCGTCCTGGGCCTCACGGGTGAAGCCGTACTCGCGCACGCAGATCTCGGCGCAGTTGCCCATGGGGACTTCGTTGTACGGATCCCACAGGCCGTCGTAGGTCATCGAGTCGACCAGCTTGCCGTGGCCCAGGCGCAGCCCGTCGCGCACGCCGGGCACCAGGTACGGCGCCTGGCTCATGTTCTCCATGCCGCCCGCGACGACGACCCCGAAGTCGCCGCAACGCAGGTCGTTGGCGGCCATCATGATGGCCCGCATGCCGGAGCCGCAGACTTTGTTCAGGGTGACGGCACCCGTGCCTTCCGGGCAGCCGGCGGCGAGCGCGGCCTGCCGCGCCGGCGCCTGGCCGAGACCGGCGGGCAGGACGCAGCCGAGATTGACTTGGTCGATGGCGGTGGGCGCCAGCCCCGCGCGTTCGATGGCGGCGGACACGGCGCGGGCGCCGAGTTTGGGTGCGGCAACGGAAGCCAGAGCGCCTTGGAACGAGCCGATGGGCGTCCGGACCGCGGACAGGATCACGATTTCGGATTTCGTGGACATGGGGTCTCGATTCTCCTTCGGGGTCCGGCCTCGAGGCACGCACCCACTGCGGAGGAGGCGACAGTGGGCGAACTTGCGGGTGCGAGCATCGATCCCGGGGCGATGGGCATGCTACCAGTCCGATCCGGAAGGCGGCAAGGTCGTTGACAGCGACGATGTTGCCCGACAGAGTGGAGCCGATGACCCCACCGACCGCCGCCGCCGAACGCTTGCTCGCCATCGACTACGGCTCCCGCCGCCTGGGCCTCGCGGTATCGGAAGGTACGACCGCCATCCCCCTGGGTGCCCTCGAACGCAAGGACGACCGCGCCGCCGTCCGTGCCCTGATCCGCCTGGCGGAACGCGAGGCCATCACCGGCTTCATCCTGGGGGAGCCCCGGCGGCTGGACGGCACCCGCGGCGAAGCGGCGCAGAAGGTCTCCCGCTTCGCCGAGCGCTTGCGCCAGGAGAGTGGCCTGACGGTGGAGCTGGTCGACGAAACGTTGACCAGCGTCGAAGCGGCCCGCCGGTTGCGCGCGGGCGGATACGATCCCGCTCGGCACCCGGAGCGGATCGACGCCGTTTCCGCCCAGATCCTGCTCGAAGAGGCCTTGGCCCGTCGCGCGCGAGCCCGGGGAGGAAGAGGAAGTCCTTGACGAAGAAGCCGACCAAGAAGCCCGGCCGTCGCCGGGGCCGCACGCTGTTCCGTCTGGCCCTCGTCGGCCTGCTCGCCGTGGGCCTGGCCGCCATTTGGGGTTGGCAGGCCCTGCACGCCCCCCGGGGCGAAGGCCGCCGCTTCTTCACCGTGATGCCCGGGCAGGGCGCCGCGGCGATTCTCTCGGGGCTCGAGCGCGAGGGGCTGGTACCCAGTGCGCTGCTGGGTCGGCTCTACTTGGTGGGTTACCTCGGAAACCCGCCCTTGAAAGCCGGAGACTACGAGTTCGCGGGGCCGGTCGCCGCTGACGCGGTGATCCGCAAGCTGGTGAAAGGCGAAGTCACCGTCCGCGGAGTGACCATCCGCGAGGGGCTCACCCTGGAGGAAACCGCCGACGCCCTGCTCGCCGCCGGTTTCGGCCGGCGCGAGGCGCTGCTCGAAGCCCTGCGCGACCCGACGCCGATCCGCGATCTCGACCCCGACGCCCGGGATCTCGAGGGGTATCTGTTCCCCGACACCTACTCCTGGAGTCGCGGCACGACCGAACGCGAGCTGGTGGCAACGCTCGTCGACACCTTCCGCGAGCGGTTCGAGCGCGAGATCCGGCTGCCCTACGAAGCCGGCCGCGGCGTGCCCTTCGCGAAATCTCCCCTCCACATCGAAGCCGCCATCCTGGATGCCGCGGCGGAAACCGAATTGCGGCCCGATCAACCCGCGGCCCCCGTCCCCCAGGGCGGCAGCCGCTGGCGCGCGCGTTCGATTCGCGAGCTCGTCACCCTCGCTTCGATCGTCGAGAAGGAGGCCCAGCTACGCGGCGAGCGGCCCCTGATCGCGGGGGTCTACGCCAACCGCATGGCCCTGGGCATCGGCCTGTACGCCGATCCGACAGTGATCTTCGCCTTGAAGCAGGCCGGCCGCTGGGACGGCAACATCCGCAAGGGGGACCTCCAAATCGACTCGCCCTACAACACCTACCGCTACGCCGGCCTGCCCCCCGGCCCCATCGCCAGCCCCGGCCTCGCCAGCCTGAAAGCCGCCGCCGACCCCTCGAGCCTCAACTACCTCTATTTCGTCAGCCGCAACGACGGCTCCCACCTCTTCGCCTCGACCCTGGCCGAACACAACCGCAACGTCGAACGCTGGCAGAAGCGCTACTGGCGCGAGAAGGCCGCGGCGGAGCAACCCGGGCACCCCGCTCAGAAATGAAGCAGTCGGTGTAGCATCTTTCTCCTATGGGCTCAAGAAAGCCCGCAGAGGGATCGGGATGTCCCCGACCCGTGACGGAGAAGGAGTGTTCGGATGAAATCAACCGCTTTCCGTTCCAGCCTGATCTCTGTACTTTCGGTCGCTACGGTGGGGGCCCTCTTGGCTCCGGCCTACTCCGTGGCCCAGTCCCTGGTTCCGGCGAACATCTCCGGAACCGTGACCTCCCGTGCGACCGGCGCGGGCCTCGCTGGCCGAACGGTCACTGCCACCTGTTCCTACGGCATCTTCGGCTCGGCCAGCTACTCGGCCATCACGGCGGCAGGTGGCACTTACACGATGGCTGCCGCGGGACTTCCCGCGGGCTCGAATTGCGTCGTCAAGGTCAGCCCCTGCTCGGGTTCCAATCCGATTCAGCGGACCGTCAACATCCCACCCGACAAGTCGGGCGTCAACTTCAGTTGCAGCTCGTAGCGAGCGAGTTCGCTAGGTCCGAGACGGGGAGCCAGCGCCAGGTCCCCGTCCCCATTTCAGCGCCACGGCAAACAACCGATTGACACCCCCTGACTCCCCGTTGTATCTAGGGGAAGTTTCCGGCCCCGTCAAACGAAGCGACGCTTTTTCCCCCGCGTTGGGTTCGTTCCGGGTATGCCGGAAGCGAGGAGAGTCGCCATGAGCGCCCGTGAAGAATTCGGCAAATACACCCTGCTCAAGAAGCTCGCGGAAGACCCGCTGGGCGAGACCTTTCGGGCCGGTCGCCTGGGCGCCCAGGGGCTCGAGCAAGTCGTTCTCCTGCGGGTCTTCAACGGTTCCGGGCTCGACTCCGAGCGGCTGTGGTCGGCGATCCTCGGACGCCAGGGGTTACACCAAGCGCTCAAGAGCCCCAACATCGGCCACGGTGTAGATGCCGGCCGCGTTCACGGACTGCCCTACCTCGCCTACGACTACATCTCCGGAAAAAACCTCGCCAATCTCGCGGCCCAGGCCACTCAGCAGGGCTCCCCGTTCCCCCTCGATCATGCCCTGCTGGTCGCCGAGCGCATCGCGTTGGCCTTGACCGCGGCCTACGAGACCCGCCAGGGCGACGAACGGACCCTGCACGGGTTGCCCCTGCCTCACCTCGTCATGCTCTCCAACGAGGGCGAAACGCGGTTGCTCGGCTTCGAGGCCGGTCCTGGACTGGCGGCACTGGCGCCCAGCCTGGTCCCCGAGCTGCGTCGCTACGCCTCGCCCGAATTGCGGGCGGGCCAGCCGCTGTCGAAGGCCGACGACGTCTTCACCATCGGCGCGATCCTCTTCGAACTGCTCACCGGCACCCGGATTCCGGAGAGCGCACCAGCGGGCCATGCCGCCCTCGTCGACGGCGCCCAGATGGCCGAGGGCGGCGCCTTCCCGCCCGCCGTGGCGGCCCTGCTGAAGCGGTCCCTGGCTCCCCGGGAGGATCGGTACCCCGACTCCGGCCTGTGGCACAAGGCCATCTCGCGGCTCATCTCCGAGGGGCACTACGGCGCGACGACCTTCAATCTCGCCTTCTTCGTCCACAACCTGTTCCGCGAGGACATCGAGCGCGAGAGCAAGGAAATCGAGCAAGAGCAAACCCTCGAGATGCCCCGGCGAGCGGCTCCGGCCGAGCCCGCGGCGCCGGCCCGTGCCGAGACCCGCCCCGCGGCGGGGCGTACCACCGCGCCCCCGGCCGCCGAGACCCCGGCCCGCGGGCAGTACGCCGCGGCGCAGGAGGAAAAGGCCAGTGGTGGCGGCAAGGGCCTCTACATCGGCCTCGCCGCCGCGCTCCTCGTGGGTGCCGGAGTGGCCGGCTGGCTGTTCCTCGGCAAGAACAAGGCGGGCGGGCCGCCGGTCGATCCGAACGCCGCGGCCCAGCCGGCCGTCGTGGATCCGGCGACTCAGCCACCGGTAGACGCCGGCCCGACCAAAGAAGAGCTCCAGGCACAAATCGACCGCCTCCTCGAAGAACGCACCCAGGCCAAGTTGGGTGAGCTCAAGACCGAGTACGACAAGCAGATCGCCGCCATGCGCGAACAGCTCAAGCAGGCGCAGGAACGCCCCGCGGCACCGCGCCCCGAGCCCGTTGCCGTGGCACCGCCGAAACCCGTCGAAGCCCCTCCGGTCAAAGAAGAGCCCACCAAGCAGCCCGACCCGGAGCCGGCCCCTCCAGTGCCGACGCCCGAGCCCGAGCCGACCCCGGCACCCGTTACGCCGCCGCCGGCGCCAGTGCCCGAGCCCGCGCCGGTCAAGACGGTCAAGCTCGGTGACCTGGTCTCGCTCGGGACGCCCGGCTCCAAGCCCCCGACCGTACTCAAGCGCGCCCAGCCCCAGTATCCACGCATGGCCGAGCGCTTCGGCAAAGAAGCCATCGTCGACGTGCGCGTCCTGGTCGACGAAAACGGCCGCGTGATCAACACCGAGCTCGCGGCGGCCAAAGCCGGCTACGGCTTCGACGAAGAAGCTTTGCGTGCGGCCCGCATGACCACCTACCAGCCGGCCACCAAAGACGGCATCCGGGTGCGCATGTGGACGACGCTCCGAGTAGCCTTCAAGCCGAAGGGAGCCTGAGACCGCTGACGACGCCAACGCCCCTGCCTCGCTCAACAGCGGGGATCGTTGGCGTCGCTTCTCTCTCGAGTCGCCTTTCTTCCCCTGCCCCCTTGCGCGCCCGGCCCGCGCGCTCTACAATCCACCGCTCGCGTGGGCCGCTAGCTCAACTGGCAGAGCAGCAGACTCTTAATCTGCGGGTTCGGGGTTCGATTCCCTGGCGGCTCACCACCTAAATCCAGCCATTTGCCTTCCTTAAGCCCCCTGTGCCAGCCTCTCGACTCGAGGGAGGTGGCAATCTGGTGGCAAGCATCGAGAAGAAGATTCGCTCCGGCCGCACGGTCTGGATGGCTCGCATTCGACGCCGGGGTTATCCCCCGGTCGCGAAGCAGTTCGCCCGGCGAACGGATGCCGAGGTGTGGACTCAGGAAGTGGAGCGGCAGATCCGGCTCGGTCAGTTCGTCTTCGAGGCCGACCGCCGGACGCTTGGCGAGCTGATCGAGGTTTACCTCGGTTCGCCGCGCTTCCGTGGGCTCCGGTCGACGACGCACCGCACCCGGACCAACGAAATCAATGACCTGCGGAAAACGCTCGGCGAGCTACGGCTTTCTTTGCTCACGCCGGCCTTCGTTGCCGGTCATCGCGACGAGATGCTGAAGGGCACCCGCGGGCCGGCGACGGTGAACCGTCACCTCGCGGCGCTCTCGGCCGTCCTCTCCGTGGGCGTCGAGCGCGGCTGGCTCCAGACGAACCCGGTCCGCGCGACGACACGGTGCAAAGAACCGCGCGTCCGGGTTCGGTTCTTGAGTGACGAGCAGTTCGAGCGCTTGATTCCCGAGTGTCAGGCATACCCGCGCCACCGGCTCGAAGCGCTGGTCAAGGTGGCCCTGTCGTCCGGCTTGCGGCGGAGTGAGCTGCTGGCCCTGCGGTGGGACGAGGTGAACCTCGACCGGGGAACGCTCTACCTCCCCGAGACCAAGGCCGGCCGTGAGCGGGTGGCGTTCGTCTCCGGCGAAGGGCTGGAGGCTTTGCGCCAGCTCTCGCGCGGTTCGTCGCCGTGGGTCTTCGCGCCCGGCCCGGCCGAGCCGCAGTTCCCCCGGAAAGCGTGGGAAGCGGCGACGCGGAAAGCGGACCTCGGCGACTTCCATGTCCACGACCTCCGCCACACGGCCGCGACCTGGCTGGGGATGCTCGGCGCCACCGGCCCCGAGCTGGCGGCGTTCCTCGGTCACGGAGGAATCCTCCTGATCGACCGCTACGTGCATCTCGCGAAGGTCCACCGCTCCGAAGTCGCGCCGCGCTTCGTGCGCCGGCTGCTGACCGTTTGAAGGGGACAAGGAGGAAGGAGGGAACCAGGCGCCCGCCGGGAGCGCGGCGACGAACCGAAACCCCGAGGGAGACCTCGAAACCCAGGAAGCGGCCCGACGGCGTGATGGCACACACCGCCGAGCCTAGCCACCCATGGAGACCAGCACCATGAGCGACCGTAACGATTCTAGTGACTTCCAAGACCGAGACCACTTCGTGCGCCGGACCTTTGCTTGGCAGTTCAAGCTGCCCGAACAACTCGCCGCCCTCATCGTTCTCGGGGAGATCCTCCAAGAGTGGATCTACGAGACGAGCCAGTTCGGGCCGGACGACGAGTGCGACCTGATGGAGGAGCAGTTCCGAGCCGCTGGGCAAGATCTCCTCTTGATCGCCGCCTACCTACGCAGCAAGGCCGAGGAGCGTTTCGAGAGTGGAATGGATGAAGAGACTACCCGGCGGTGTGAGCGCGCCGAGCGCTGGGCCGAGCAGGCCGAAGCGCTCGGCCGGTTGATCCTCGACGACATCGATCAAGGCGCCACCTAGTAACCCTCCTGGGGCGGGCCGCCGGTCCGCCCCCTGTTCTTCCTTCCTGTCGCCGCCGCCGAGGGCGATCCTCTCCCCTCGCAAACCACCGCGCGAAAGCCTCCCAGTCGAGATATAGCCGCCAGCGAGACAGTGTGGGCGAGGACTCGGCCGCCCGCCCACCCGAAGGCCGGCTGGGTAGGTCGGCGGCCGCCCGTGCCGTCGTTCACCGTGTGCCACCCCGGGAGCGAGATCGACTCCGGCAGCGACCGTGGAGCCCGGAGGAAGAGCTGGGCGGGCAGCGGGGGCGACCTCGCACGCCCCGCCGGCTCACTGGCGCCGACAACCGACCGATGTTCGCCCCGCCGTGGGCGCTCTGTCGGAGGCGGCGCGGAAGGCTCTTACCTTCGTCGAGACGGCGGGTCAGTGGCTCCCGCCTTTGAGCCCGAAGGGCGAAAAGGCCGAGCGCCTGGGTTCAGCCGACGGCCGCAAGGCCGGCGGGTGACACCCAGGCATTGCTCGCTGTCCTCTGGCCGGACTCTTCGATGGTGGGGGGAGGTTTCCGCGCGGCTCGGCTTCCGGGGGGTGGAAGCGGTGGCGGTAGGAACATCATGTCCGAAGCTGGTTTCCGCCGCAACTCCGGCGCCGCTCCCGAGAAGACGGACCGTCGAAGCCACCAACGGGCGCCCGACTTTCCGACAGAGCACCCCCGGCGGGGCGTACATCGGTCGGTCGTCGGTGCTAGTGAGTCGGCGGAGCGGGAGAGGTCGCCCCTGCTGCCCGCCCAGCTCTTCCTCCGGGCTCCACGAGCGCCGCCGAAGTCGATCCCGCTCCCGGGGTGGCGAGCGGCGAACGGCGGCAAGGTCGGTCGCCGACTTACCCAGCCGGTCCTCGGGTGGGTGGTGGAGGTCACCCCGCCCGAGTTGCACCGGAAGCCCGCTTCGGGCATCATCTTCCTACCGCCAGCGCTTCCCCCACCGGGAAGCCGATCCGCGCGGAAACCTCCCAACTACGCGAACCGACCGGGCTCAGGACAGCGAGCAATGCCTGGGTCTGACCCGCGCTCCGCGCGGGCCATCCCCAGGCGCTCGGCCTTTTCGCCCTGCGGGCTCAAAGGCGGAGAGGGGACCCTCCGATCACCCGCGCAACCGAGCAAGGAGCCGGCGGGAAACCGCGACATCCTTCTGCCAGGTCGCATTCGTCGGATCGAGGGCAGACAGCCTTTCGTCGATCTCTAGGGCTTGCTCTGCAAACCGACGGGCCTCTTTGCGGTGGTCCTGTTGCTCTTCGATCTCCGCCATGCGGGTCAAGGAGAAAGACAGATCGCGCTGCCAGCCGGCGTTGGAGGGATCGGCGGCCGCCAGCGCTTGGCGTCTCGCCAAGGACTCGCGGAAGGCGGCGAGCGCACCGACCAGATCCCCTTGGTCGAGAAGCACGTCCCCCAACCGCTCGTGGCTGACACTGAGATCGCGCTGCCAGCCGGCGTTGGAGGGATCGGCGGCCGCCAGCGCTTGGAAAATCGCCAAGCACTCGCGGAAGGCGGCGAGCGCACCGACCAGATCCCCTTGGTCGAGAAGCACGTCCCCCAACCGCTCGTGGCTGACGCTGAGATCGCGCTGCCACCCGGCGTTGGAGGGATCGGCGGCCGCCAGCGCTTGGCTAATCGCCAAGGACTCGCGGAAGGCGGCGAGCGCACCGACCAGATCCCCTTGGGCTCGAAGCACGTCCCCCAACCGATCGAATACAACGGATCGTTCCCGTCTCCAGGACGACTCGCTCGCTCGGTCCTGGGGCAGCCGGCCCAGCCACTCCTCGGCGAGACGAACCGCGGCGTTCGCGTCGACCAGACGCCCGAGATCAACGAGGCGTTCATAGGCTTCATACAGGACGAACTCCCCCAGGCGATCCCAGAGACGCGAATCTTCATCCCCTCGCAGCACGGCTCCGACGTGTTCGAGGAGCACGGTGACGGGGCTAGTGGTCGCCGCGGTCGCTGGTACGAGGGAAGCCGCGAGCTGGACTCGAAGCCCGGAGGCGAGCCGTTCCCGTAGAGTGGGATCGGAGTCGGTCTCTTTTCGGGCGAATTGGTAGCTGAGGACATGGCCGAATTGCCAAAGGTCCTCCGCCTCGGGAATTCGCCGCAGAAAGCCCCGCAGGACCAAGGTCTTGAGAGCGGTTCGCGCCACCGCCTCTTTTGTCTCGTTCGAAGTGTCGAGCCCGGCCGCAACGAGCCCCAGCGAGAAAGGAGCCGGCCCGAGAAGGCCAACGGCTTCGAGGACCGCTTTCTCGGAGGGTGTCAACGCTCGGGCGCTTCGTTCAAAGAGCCACCGGAGGGTGCGCCGGCTCTCTTCCGGGTCGGACAAGGCAGGAAGCCCTTGAGTCTTCCAATCCCGAACGAGCTCCCGCGGAGATTCGGCGTCGCTTCGAAGGAGGTTCGCCGCCCAGGTAATGGCGAGCGGGTGCCCTTGGAGCAAGGCAAGAACGGCTTCCGAGATTTCCGGGCCTAGCTGATTCTCCGTCAAGGCCGCGAGGAGCCGGAAGGCTTCCTCCGACTCCAAAACGTGGCTCACACTCACGGTCTCCTTCGAGTGAGCCTGACCCGACAGCAGCCGGCTCAGAAGCAGCCAACGATTTTCCTCGGAGAAGACGCTTCGGAGCTCGGCCCAAGTCGGGTGGCCCTCCAGCCCGTTCGCTTCCTCTCCCCCTTCGATCACGATCAGGCACCGCCGACCCCGACATGCTTCTTCGGCGCGCACCTGCGCCGGGGAGGTCTCGAGAAATCCCGGGCCGGCCAGGGAATTGGCGAGATCGTTCCAAGCCAGCTCGGATTGACCCTTGAAGCGGTAGAGATCGAGCAGGACCACTCCGTCCGGATAAGGGCTCGCCGGTAGCTCGTCCGCAGTGTCTCCCACCACGGCCCGCAACGCCTCGGCGGCCAGGGCAGTTTTCCCGAATCCCGGCCCACCGACGACTGCTGTGTTTCTGCGATTCTGGAGCCGCGAGACGAGTTCGGCTTTCTGCTGTGCGCGACCGATGAACTCGAAGGCCGCGGGAGGAATTTGGTGGGGGATGCGCGGAGAGGTTGCGGGAGCCTGAGTGCCGAGTTGAAAAAACTCCTCGACGACGTCTCGGTGCTTTTTGACCCGCTCGTCCAGCTCTTTGCCGCTCCAAAAGTGACAGCTGGGCTCGTCGCCCCAGTAGGCTCGGATGTCCTTTCGTAGGTCGGCCGAGACCGCCCGAGAGACCACGAAGACGATCTCAGCCGGCCCATCTTCGAGCGGAAGCCTTCTGAGTTTGTCGATCTCGAGCTTTGCCGTTGCGAGTGTAAAGCTCTGGACTCGTTTGCACTGAAAGACGACGCGCCTGCCTCCCCGCCAGGCCACCACGTCCCGGCCCTGCTCGCCGCCAGCTTCGCCCAGATATTCCGCGTTTTCGTAGCCTTCGCGGAGGACGAGCCACAGACACATCTCTTCGAACTTCTGAGGAGAAAGAGCCTCGAACGGCAGAACATGGAAGTTGCCAGTCACTGGTGGCTTCTGGGCCAGGCCAGAGGCAGCGGTAACGTCTCTCACGCAATCCCCTCGTAGAAGATTCTCGAGAGAGCTTATCCCGTGTCTGTTACTTCGAGGACCTCTTCGTTTGAAGAGACGGGTCGGGAAGGCGGCATCTCGGCTGAGCGGCTCGTATGATTTACCCCGCCGCCCCCGTCAAGGTCGCGAGGGCATAAAGTCCGCGGTTCGCCCTGGTGGCACTCTGGTGGCAACACCCAACACAACCCGGCATAGTCAGCGTGGGCCACGGCGGGGCAACCGTCAGTAAAACCAACCATTTGCGCCACCCTGACTATGCTGGAGATTATCGTTCGAACGTCTCTTAATCTGCGGGTTCGGGGTTCGATTCCCTGGCGGCTCACCACCTTCCCTCTCTGCAACTACCACAAAACAAACGACTTGCGGTGATCCAACGAGGCGCCCCAGGGGGCCCTCGGAGGCCTCTCTGGCCCTCGGGTCACAGTTGCGGTCACAATTGCGGTCACAGTTCAGAGGGCTGGACAGATGGCGACGATTTCGAAGCGCACGCGAGGTGGGCGGGTCCGTTGGCTCGCTCAGATACGCCGGGTCGATTCCCAACACTTGGCGCGTACCTTCGACACCCGCCGCGAGGCCGAAGCGTGGGCTCGTAGCGAGGAATCTCGGATCGACCGGGGCGACCGGTCGACGGCTGACCGGCGAGTCCTTTTCGGGGATGTCGCCGGTCTGTACCTCGACAGCCAGGAGTTCTCGGACCTGGCTCCCGAAACCCAGCGCAACCGTCGGCGCGAGATCGAGTTTTGGTGTTCGGAGGTCGGCGCCAGCTTGAAGGTCTCTGCGCTGACCGCGAGTCGCATCGAGGCGGTAGCGGCCACCCTGCGCAATCGGCCAGGAGTCAAGAGCGCAGCCACCGTTCGAAACTACCTGGCAGCGCTGGGCGCTCTGCTCGAGTATGCCCGCCGGACACTCCGAGTTCTCGACCGATCGCCTCTCGAGGCCGTCCGCCGGCCGGCGCCGCCTACGGGCCGCGTCGAGGTCTTGTCGGACGATGAGTTTCACCGGCTCGAGGCGGCGTGCCGAGCCAGCTTCGATGACCGGCTGTGGCCGATGGTGATCGTGAGCTTGTCGAGTGGTCTGCGGCAAGGCGAGCTCCTCGCACTCTCCTGGGAGCATGTGAATCTGGGACGCGGAGCGCTCTACGTGCCCGATGGCAAGGGCGGTCTCGATCGCCGCGCGTGGATCTCCGGCCGCGGTGTCGAAGAGCTTGCGGCCTTCGCCGCACTCCGCGGTGTGACCGCGAGTGTGACCCGCGGTCCCGTTTGGGGGCGCAACGCACGGTTCGGCGAGGAGACCGTCTGCAACCACCCGCGAAAGGCTTGGGAGCGAGCCCGGGCGGAAGCCGGCCTGACCGAGTTCGACTGGCACAGCCTTCGGCACACGGCCGCGAGCTGGTTCGCCTCCCTCGGCGCCACCGAACGAGAGCTCGAGCTTTTCTTGGGTCACAGAAGTCCCCGCCTCCAGCGCACCTACGTCCATCTCGGGCAGGTGATCGAAAGCGACGTGGCGCCCCTCGTCGTGGCGCGGATTTTGAGCCGGTGAGCTCATCGCCGCGCCCTCCGACGAGCCGCGGCGTGGAGCTCGTGGCCGCCATTCTTGAGCCACGCAACGAAGCGGGGCAGATCGACAGAGAGAGCCTGGCCTCTCTTGACGACTGCCCCCAACTCGGCAAGGCCGTTGCGCCCCCGATACGAGAGGTACTGCTGGACGGTCTCATAGGGGATGTCCAGTCGCTCGGCGACTTTGCGGGG
>JANRLG010000053.1:0-5745 GCA_033762835.1 Thermoanaerobaculia bacterium | reverse complement strand
CCTGAGCTTCCTGCCTGATCTCGCACAACCGGGTTTGACGCGGAAGAAGTTGGGGATGGCGAAGGCGTCGACTCCGTCGCCGTGACCCTGCCGGGCGAGTCGGGCCGAACCCGACTCGCCCCACTTCAGCGACGTCAGCTGCTCTTGCGGATGCAGGTGTGGAGATCGGCCACCGTGGTGGCGGCCAGCGCACACTCGAACCCATCACGGCCCCACGGTTGTTCGGCGACACATTCGCGCGCTTCGGCGGCTTTGTCGGCCTCACTCCGAGCGACCTCGTCGCGTTCTTCAGGGCTCAGGTCGCGGTAGGTGATCTCGGCGATCTTGTCGTGCAGCTGGCGGCATTCGGCTTCGGTCAGCGGGGCGTTGCCGGTGACACCACCGGCACCACAGGCGAGATTGCAAAGCAGGACGATCGTCACGGCCACGAGTCGCATGAGGCTCCCTTGTTATCGAGTTCGGTGTAGAGGAAGCCGAGTCTACCGCACCCGACCCGCCTCACTTCACCGCATCCCCAGCTTCAACCCCGCGATCCCTAGGACGATCAGACCGATCGAGGCGAAACGCAGGAGCGACCGCGGTTCGTCGAAGAGCACCATGCCGCCGAGCGCGGCGCCGACGGCGCCGAGGCCGGTCCAGACGGCATAAGCGGTGCCGATCGGCAGATGGCGAGCGGCGCGCGCGAGGAACACGTAGGTCGCGACCATGCCGAGCCCCACCCAGAGGCTCGGCCAGAGGCGGGTAAAGCCCTGCGTGGACTTGAGCCCGAGCGCCCAGGCGATTTCGAGAGCGCTCGCCACCAACAGGTTCGCCCAGGGACTCACGGCTTCGCCACCGAGCGCGCGATGAACCCCGCCAGATCGGCCTTGAATTTGGCGTGGTCGACAGCGCGGATGTACATCATGTGTCCGGCCTCGTAAAACGCCGTCTCGACGTTGCCGGAGAGCTCCGCGGGCAAACCGAGATGCGCCACGCTGTAGACGGTGTCGAAGTAAGGCGTGGCGAAGTCGTAGTAACCGCTTTGGAAGAGCACCCGCAGGTGGGGATTCCGAGTCATGGCACCGCGTAGCGTCTCGGCCACGTTCAGGTAGGCGTTCGAGGCCTCATCGCCCCAGTTCCAGGGCCACACCCGGGCCAGGGGCTGGTAAGGCAGGTCACTTTCGTAGCCGAGCTCGCGGCGCACGTAGTCGTTGAACAGCGCCACGTAGCCGATCGACACCGCCGCCATGCTGGGGTCGAACTCCGGCGACTCGCCGGCCGAATCGAGATCCCAACCGGTGAAGCGGCTGTCGAGCCGGCCCACCGTTTTGCCCTCGGCGCGCAGCAGCTCCTTGAGATAGCGGAAGAGCTCGAGACGCAAGCGGCAGCGCTCGACGAACTCGACCGACACCCCGGCATACCTCGAGACTCGTTCGGCCACCGCGCGGCGGCGGGCCGGTTCGAGTCGGTCCCCCTGGAGGAGCGCCGAGGCGTATTCGCCCCAGACGAAGCTCTCCACCTCGTCGAGCACGGCCCGAAGCGGCTGCGCTTGGAGCTCCGGAGCGAGCTTCCGGTGGTACCAAGCGGTGGCGGCGTAACTCGGTAGGTGGATCAAGTAAGGCAAGTCGTTGCCGACCTGGAACTCCTGGTCCGCCCAGTTGAGGATGGTCGAGATCAGCACGACGCCGTTCAGGTACATCCCGTGGCGGTCCTGGAGATGCCCGGCGAGCCCCGCCGCCCGCGTGGTGCCGTAGGACTCTCGCCCGCGATGAACTTGGGTGACGACCAGCGGCCGTTCCGGGTGGTCCAGAGGCGGATGAAGTCGGCCACGGAGGCGATGTCCTCTTGCACGCCGTGAAACTGCTTCGGGTCCTCTCCCGGCGCCGGCCGGCTGAACCCGGTCGAGACCGGATCGATGAACACCAGGTCCGAAACGTCGAGCAGGGTGTGTTCGTTGTCGACCAACGTACCCGGCGGCGGCAAGGGCCAGCCCTCCGCGGTCAACTTCACCCGCTTCGGACCGAAGGCGCCCAGGTGCACCCACAGGGCCGCGGCCCCTGGCCCGCCGTTGAAGGCGAAGGTGACTGGACGGCGGCCCAAGTCCTTCACGCCGTCCCGCTGGTAGGCCACGAAGAACATCTTCGCCTTGGCCTTGCCCGCTTCGTCCTTCATGACGTAGTGCCCGGTCGTAGCCGTGTAGGCGAGCTCGGCGCCGGCGAGCTTCAGCTGGTGGTGGGTCACGACGACTTGATCTTCGAGGGCCGCGGGTTCGGGTGCCGGGGCCTTGGCGTCCTCGGCCGCCTGGGCGGGAACCCGGCAGACCAGGCAAAGCAGCAACGGGAGCCAGAAACGTCGAAAGTGGTTCACGGAGCCTCCTCGGTAGCGGGAGTCGATGCTAGCCGGTTTGGCCTGCGAACGGCATTCGGCCTACAATTCGCCGTCTTGCTCGCCTACCTGACGGCTTCGTGCCTGGTGCTTGCCGCCGGCTTCCGGAGAGTCGCGGGCGTGCCCCGAATTTCCATCCACTCTTCGAGGGAGACATCTATGACGGTGAAGAAATGGCTGCTCGGTGCCCTGGTTCTCCTGGGCCTGACGACAGCGGCCCCGGCACTCGCCAGCGAGGCCAACCTGGTACTGCCGGACTTGGGCGCGGTCCAGTTCCTCGGCATGTCCGGCCACACGCTGCTGCTCTTCGGGCTCGGCATCTGTCTGCTGGGCATCGTCTTCGGGCTGGTCATGTACAACCAGCTCAAGAACATGCCGGTCCACAAGTCGATGCTCGAGATCTCCGAGCTGATCTTCGAGACCTGCAAGACCTACCTGATCACCCAGGGCAAGTTCATCCTGCTGCTCGAGGTCTTCATCGGCGCGGTGATGATCTTCTACTTCTACTGGCTGCGGGACTTCGCGCCGCTCAAGGTCGCGATCATCCTGCTGTTCAGCTTGATCGGGATCGCCGGCAGCTACATGGTGGCGTGGTTCGGCATCCGGGTGAACACCTTCGCCAACTCCCGAGCTGCCTTCGCCAGTCTGCGCGGTAAGCCCTTCCCGACCTACGCCATTCCGCTCAAGGCCGGCATGTCGATCGGCATGTTGCTGATCGCGACCGAGCTGGTCCTGATGCTGGGCATTCTGCTCTTCGTACCGCGGGACTACGCCGGGCCGTGTTTCATCGGCTTCGCCATCGGCGAGTCGCTGGGCGCCGCCGCCCTGCGCATCGCGGGCGGCATCTTCACGAAGATCGCCGACATCGGCTCGGACTTGATGAAGATCGTCTTCAACATCAAGGAAGACGATGCCCGGAACCCCGGCGTGATCGCCGACTGCACCGGCGACAACGCGGGCGACTCGGTCGGCCCGACGGCGGACGGCTTCGAGACCTACGGCGTCACCGGCGTGGCGCTCATCACCTTCATCCTGCTCGCGGTCTCCGACCCCACGGTGCAGATCCAGCTGCTGGTGTGGATCTTCGCCATGCGCGTCATGATGGTGGTCACCTCGGCCGCCTCCTACTGGCTGAACGAAGCCTGGGCCAAGAGCCGCTTCGGCAACGCCGAGACGATGAACTTCGAAACCCCGCTGACCTCGCTGGTCTGGGTCACTTCGTTGGTCTCGGTGGGCGTGACCTATCTCGCCTCCTACTTGCTGATTCCTGACCTCGGTGGCGACACCTCGTTGTGGTGGAAGCTGTCGACGATCATCACCTGCGGCACGCTTGCGGGGGCGATCATTCCCGAGCTGGTCAAGGTCTTCACCTCGACCGAGTCCTCCCACGTCAAGGAGGTGGTGACGGCGTCCCGCGAGGGCGGCGCGTCGCTCAACATTCTGGCCGGGCTCATTGCGGGTAACTTCTCGGCCTACTGGACGGGTCTCGCCATCGTGGCGCTCATGGGCATCGCCTACTTCGTGTCCTTGGCGGGCCTGGCCGGCCTGATGATCGCCCCGGCGGTGTTCGCCTTCGGTCTCGTGGCCTTCGGCTTCTTGGGGATGGGCCCGGTGACGATCGCGGTCGACTCCTACGGCCCGGTGACGGACAACGCGCAGTCGGTCTACGAGCTGTCGACGATCGAGACGCTGCCGAACATCAAGGCCGAGATCCAGAAGGACTTCGGGTTCACGCCGGACTTCGATCGCGCCAAACACCACCTCGAAGCCAACGACGGCGCGGGTAATACCTTCAAGGCCACGGCCAAGCCGGTGCTGATCGGCACGGCCGTGGTGGGTGCCACGACACTCATCTTCTCGATCATCATGGTGCTGACCCACGGCCTGACCCAGGACCTGGACAAGCTCTCCATGCTCCACCCGCCGTTCCTGCTCGGGCTGATCACCGGCGGCGCCATCATCTACTGGTTCACCGGCGCTTCCATGCAAGCGGTATCGACCGGCGCCTACCGCGCCGTCGAGTTCATCAAGAAGAACATCAAGCTGGATGCCGGGGCCGAGAAGGCCTCGATCGCGGACTCGAAGAAGGTGGTCGAGATCTGCACCACCTACGCCCAGAAGGGCATGTTCAACATCTTCCTGACCGTGTTCTTCTCGACGCTCGCCTTCGCGTGCCTCGAGCCGTTCTTCTTCATCGGCTACCTGGTGTCGATCGCGGTCTTCGGTCTCTACCAGGCGATCTTCATGGCCAATGCCGGCGGCGCCTGGGACAACGCCAAGAAGATCGTCGAGGTCGAGCTGAAGGAGAAGGGCTCGGATCTGCACGCCGCCACGGTCGTCGGTGACACCGTCGGCGACCCGTTCAAAGACACCTCGTCGGTCGCCATGAACCCGGTGATCAAGTTCACCACGCTGTTCGGTCTCCTGGCCGTGGAGCTGGCGATCGAGTTGTCGCGAGGGACGACCGCCATCATGGCCGCGGTGTTCTTCGCCATTTCGACCGTGTTCGTGTGGCGCAGCTTCTACGCCATGCGGATCAAAGCGGAGGCGTAGTTCCCGGAGGTCCCCTTCAGAAGGCTGCCGTAGGGGCAGGCCCCCGTGCCTGCCCCAGTCTTCGAGGCGGCTGGCGTCGTTTCTGTCCTCGTCGGCCTCCCCTCCTCTATACTTTCCCCATGCGCAAGGCTCTCCTCTTCCTCCTCTTGGTTCTCACTTTCGGCTGCGGCGAGGAAACCGTCGTCCCGGCCAACCCACCGGCCCAGCCCGCCGCCGCTACGGCGCCGGTGCCGCCGCCCGAGGATCAACAGGCCAAGCCCAAAAACGAGATCGAGCTCGAGCCGGGCGAAAAGCCGCCCACGATGTGAGCTCGGCCTCCCCGCCTAGAGTTCGCTCGTCATGTCCCTGTTCACCTGGCTCGAAATCGCGGCCACCGTCTTCGGCTTGGCCTCGGTCTACCTGACCACTCGCCAGTCGATCTGGTGCTGGCCGACGGGCCTCGTGATGGTGAGCCTCTACGTGGTGATCTTCTTTCACGCCAAGCTGTACTCGGACACGTTGCTGCAAGTGGTCTACATCTTCGTGCAGTTCTACGGCTGGTTTCACTGGAAGAAGGGCGGAGACGAGCCCGGCCATGAGCTTCCCGTGACCCGGCTGAGCGCCCGAGAATGGGTGCTGTGGCTCGCCGTCTCGGCCGCGGGCGCCGCCGCCCTCGGGGCCTTCATGGCCTACCAGACCGACGCGTCCTTCCCCTACGCCGACGCCGCCATCGCGTCCCTGTCGCTCGTGGCGCAGTGGCTGATGGCCCGCAAGGTGCTCGAGAACTGGCACTTCTGGATCGCCGTCGACGTCTTGGCGATCGGCGTCTACCTGGGGAAGAACCTCTAC
>JANRLG010000052.1:0-6171 GCA_033762835.1 Thermoanaerobaculia bacterium | reverse complement strand
CCAGTCTCTGAGCTGGGCGTCGCAATCTCGGACGACTACAGAGGACGGAAGGATCAATCTATGCGAGTTCGAATCGCCCTGACTCTGGTGATGATGTCCGTTCTGTATCAGGTGCCAGGAACGGCGCAATCCGGCGCAATTATCGGCCCAGACGAGAAGCCACTGGGCATCAAAGCAGGCATGACCCTTAAGGAAGCAATCGACTCACTGGAGCCCGAGTACCAAACGTACGCCTTGGGCGGCGATTCCGGCTGGTTTCTTCAGATTCATGACAGTACTTCCTGGGAAGAAGTTCTCATGTCGTTCTGGAGCGATGAGTGCCAGGACTACACGATCAACTATGCAGCAAAGATCCGAGCGATCGTGATTCACAGCCCGAAGTACAAGACAAGAGAGGGCGTGCATGTCGGAATGCTCCTGGCCGAGGCTGAGAAGAAGTTGGGGGAAATCAAGCGGATTTACACCTCCGAGCCAACATTCGAAGAGTACGCCGAATTCGCCAACATGCCCAAGGGCGTTGACTTTGCTGTTTCGGGTGGACTCTTCAAGGAGGGAGAAAGAGAAACTCTACGCTATTCTCCCGATGCGAGGATCAGCAAGATAACACTCGGCGGTGGCGGGTGACCAACGTGCAATAGCCGGCGCTTGGACGTCCTTCCATTCCCGAGTCGCGAGACATGAGCCAGACCGTGTTTAGCGCGCCCTGCAAGGTTACTCGAACGTCATCTTGCTCTTGCCCTCGCCGGACCTTGCGAGTCGCTCGAGATCCTCGCCTCGCGTGGACCCTCTTTGTCCGAGGTCAAGCCTGATATCCACAAGTTTTTCCTGACCCTTCCCGTCGAATCGCCGGTTGGCCAAGTTCATCGTCTGCACCAAGGGCAAGTCTCCTGAGGAGACTTGCGA
The DNA here is from genome assembly GCA_033762835.1 of Thermoanaerobaculia bacterium. Taxonomy (GTDB): domain Bacteria; phylum Acidobacteriota; class Thermoanaerobaculia; order Multivoradales; family DATKCC01; genus JANRLG01. The sequence goes on along the minus strand of JANRLG010000052.1, from coordinate 5,268 downwards.
AGAAATTCCCGAGCAGATCCAAGGACGGAGCGGACAGCGGACGCCGGTGAGGGCGGCCCCGCCTGCGTCACCCTCGTCGAGCAGCTGCTCACCCATCCGATCCTCGAGAAGCTCCGCGCCGCCCAGTCGGTCCTCCGGCTGACCGAGCGTTTCGGCGGCCCACGCACCGAGCTCGCCTGTCGCCGCGCCCTCGAGTACGGCGATGGCCGCTACCGCACCGTCAAGACCATCCTCGAGCGCGGTCTCGACGCCGAGGCCACCCCCGAGCGCGGCTTCGACCGCCTCACTGACGCCTACCGCGGCGCCGGCCGCTTCTGCCGCGACACCCGGCCGCTGCTCGTCCACTGAAAGGAGATCGTCATGCACCCGAGTCCCGAGCTCACCCCGCTGCTCAAGCAGCTCCGCCTCTCCGGCATCCTCTCGACCCTCGAGGCCCGAAACCGCCAGGCCATCGACGAGCGGCTCTCCTACGTCGATTTCCTCGCCCACCTCGTCAGCGACGAGATCGCCCGGCGCGACCAGAAGAAATTCGGCCTCCGCCTGCGCCGCGCCGGCTTCCGCTCGAGCAAAACCCTCGAGCACTTCGACTTCGCTGCCGCTCCCGGGCTCAACACCGCCCTCGTCCACGAGCTCGCCACCGCCCGCTTCGTCGCCGAGCCGGCTTGCGTCCTCATCGCCGGACCCTGCGGCACCGGCAAGAGCCACCTGGCCCAGGCCCTCGGTCACTGCGCCGTCCGCGCCGGTTACGACGTCACCTTCACCACCCAGACCCAGCTGCTCTCGACCCTCCACGCCGCCCGCGCTACCGGCACCTACGAGCGACGTTTCCAGGCCCTCGCCCGGGTCCCCCTGCTCGTCCTCGACGACTTCGGCTTGAAGCCCCTGCGCCCGCCCCACGACGAGGACTTCCACGACCTCATCGCCGAACGCTACGAGCGCGCCGCCACGATCGTCACCTCCAACCTCGACTTCCCCGAGTGGGGAGACGCCTTCCCCAACCGGCTCCTCGGGGCCGCCACCCTCGACCGACTCAGAGACCACGCCTACAGGATCGTCCTCGACGGCGACAGCCATCGCAAACCACGACCCCTGCCGCATCTCGGGTCCTCCAGCGCTCGCGCAACCGCGTCCCCGGGGCATGCCCCGGGGACGCGGGACCTGGCACCGGAGGAGGGCTCCCAGGAACTGACGCTTGCTACACCCCGGAGGAAGAGATAAGAAACCCTCGCCGAGGCCAACTACCCAGGCCCCAAACTGGCTCCTTTATGCCGATCTTGGGTGGCTCCTTTAGGGCGGTCAGTGACACGCGTCGCAGGCCCCTCCGCAGCCCACCCGAACCGTACCCAAGGAGCGTTATCCGCCTCTGTCGATAACCTATCTCTACCGCACATGCTATGCTCAGCGTAGATCGAAAGGAGACGACTTCATGACCCAGAAGCCACCTCCGGGGTTGCGTGTTCAACCACTCAACCTCGGGACGAAATCGGCGTTGGCACTCGCGGGCTCGCCTAGCGTCATCGCCCACATTCTCCCGGCCTTCATGCAGAAACAGCAACAAGCGAATTGGTGTTGGTCGGCGGCCGGAACGTCCGTCGGCATTTTCTTCCAGACAGGAAGCTGGACTCAGTGCGACACGGCGACCGGCTGTCTCAACCAGCTCAATCCCGGCAAGACCTACAACTGCTGCTCCAACGCGAAACCGTGTAATGTCTACGGTTACCTCGACGTCTCGCTCACCTACTGCCTCTCCTATGCTTCCATGGTGTCTGGAACGGTGTCGGCGACGACGGTTGAAGGGCAAATCAACATGGGGCGCCCGGTCTGCGTGCGCGTCGCGTGGACAGGCGGAGGCGCTCATTTCCTCGCCATGTCGGGATACTCGTATCCGGAAGCCGACCCATCGGCGGTGACGATCTACCTCCAAGACTCGATCTACGGCTCGAGCTCCATGAAATTCACCAATTTCCCGTCGAAATATCACGGAGGTGGGACCTGGACGCACACCTACTACACGAAGTCCAACTGAGAAAGAAAGCGAGGGAATTCCATGCCCATCCAGCCTGATCCTGCTCCTCATGCCGCCAGCACCGAAGCCGTGCGGAAACACTTGGCGGCCGAATTCGCTCTCGTCGTTCCGCCGACGCTGAGCGGGCTTTCGACGGAGAGACTCGCGTCTTCCGACGGCTACCAGGTCGATTTTCTCGGGCTCGACGATCTCGCCGCCGGAGAGCTGACCCGGCGCGGCCGATCTCAACTCTGGCGTCATCTTCTTTTCGACGGAGACGATGCCGTGGCCGAAGTCGATCTCGACGGCGATGGACCGAACCTCCAGGCGGTTGCGATTCATCGCGGCCCTCGCGCTGCCGGCACTGCCGTCGGGCTCCGCGTCGCCCACGAAGCTTCCGGAGAAGAAACCCGGACGTTCCGTCTCGTCGAATGCCCGGCACTACGATTCGCCGCCATTCGTCTCGACGGGAAAAACGGCCCTGGCTTCGTCGTCATCGAGCCCGATCAGACCGGTTTGCCTAAAAACAAGCTCCTTTCGGCGGACGAGGTCAACGAAGCCCTTCGCGAGCTCGCCACACAAGCTGTCGAGGCTTTCCGTGCCGCCCAAGGTCCGATCGGCGCCTGATCCACCGAAATCTCGAACGAAAACCCAACCGTAAGGAGCCCCCCAATGGCCACGAAAACGATTCAACTCCCCAACATTCCCAAGAATTCGTGGATGTCTTGGTCGATTGCATCGCAGGCAGCTTTCAACATCTGTGTCACGCTTCAAGACTCGTCGAAGGTCTACGTCAACAATCAATGCCGAGCCTCGACGAGCTTTGGCTACATCTCACAAGGCTACGCCCAGGTCGCCGGAACCGGCATGAACATGGTCATCAGCATCTCGAGCAGCGACAACATTCAGACCGTGCTCATTCCCTATTCCGTTCCGAATCCGAGCGGATTGAACGTCGGCCAGGGTTACAACCTGTTGCTCGAAGATTCGAACGATCAAGATTTCAACGATCTCTTCGTTTCGATCATCGCCTGGCAGGCGAACGGATAGAAAGGCGCGGGAGAACGAGAACACGCACAATCTACCTTCCCACAACTATCGCCATGATCGAGCATCCCTGGCCCGGGACGGCGGGACGGTCCTTCAACCTGAACTCGAACCACGACCTGTACGCCCATGCGCGGGGTTACTACGCAGCACTGGCGTCTCCGGTGTTTTCGGCGCAGCGGGGCTGTAGCTACTTCGCCCTGTTCAACTCGGGCTTTCGATTCGTCGGACTCGACACGGCCTTTTTCGATCCGGACCAGAGCGGCTCCGGCTTCATGACCGGCACGCTCGACCCCAAACAGCAGCAGTTTCTCGGGACGCAGGCCGCCGAGGCCGCCCGAGCGGGACAACAGCTCGTGCTTCTCACCCATCACAATGGGCTCTCGATGGACGGCGAGACGAAACTGCCCCTCTGGGATCAGGTCGCCGCTCAGCTCACGCCACTCGCCGGGAGACGAGTCGTCTGGTACTACGGCGACGAGCACATCGGCGCGGTCTACGCTCCGCAGAGGGCTGGCCAGGTCACCATACTTCCGAGATGTTGCGGCCACGGCTGCATCCCGTGACCAACGGTCTCGCGGCCTTGTCGGTCGCCGGATCGGCGATTCGGGAGGCGTTCTTCGACCAGCAAGGCTCTCTTCGCTGGAGAAACTGACCGCGCCCCCCCGGGGGTCAGCGGCGCCTACTGAGCGCCTCCGGCGGCCCCTCGCGTCCTTCGATGATCACGAGGTCACGCGTTGACACCGGGAGCCGCAGAATTAGGACCTCCTCGGCGTGCTCTCCGGGCCCCCAGTGGCCGCCGGCGATGTTGGCGAGCCAGGTCAGGACCGACAGCTCAGAGCATTGTCGCGCCGCGAGCGTCGCCCGGCGCGGCCGGCAGCAGGCCCCAAACTCCTTTCTACCCAGCTCTTGTCTTCCTCCTCTTTCTCTTCCCGCGTCCACAACCGTCTGCTCGCCGCGGGCACCGCGATCCCTCTCGTCTTGGCCCATCGAGTGGTAACCGATGTACCAGGGCCGGTGGTCGGGATCACCATCCGCGACGTCTACGACACCCTCACCAGCTCCCGGCTACTTCTCCCCCGTGGCGCCCGGTGCTTCGGGGAAATCCAGGGCCAGCCGGGTCTCGGCGACAACCGAGTGACTATCGCGTGGTCCAACTGCCAGGCGAACGGCGTTCGCCTCGAGCTCGGGCCACAAGGTTCCGCGGCGCTCGACGGCTCGGCGGGGATTCCCGCCCACGTCAACCAGCACTGGGGCCAACGACTCGGGACGGCGCTCGCCTTGTCCTTCATCTCGGCCGGTGTGCAACTCGCCCAGCCCGAGCGACGGGACTCCGCCTTCGGCATGACCACGGGCCAGATCCTGGCCGGCCAAGTGGGCACCGACCTCGGCCGTGTTTCGACCCAGATCCTCGAGCGTGGCTTCGGCCGACCGCCGACCTTGACGCTCGAAGCCGGAACCGCCGTTCAGATTCTCCTCCTCGGTGACCTCGAAATCCCCTGATCCTCGATCAAACCTCGACCTCGTAACCCGTTCTCTTTCAACCTGATCCGTAAACCGGAGGGAGACCTTCCATGGGACCCGTGTGCTCGAAGTGTGTCCGCTTGACTCAATTCTTGCCCTTGTTTCTAGCTCTCTGGGCGTTGCCGACGCGCGCCCAGACCTCGCCCTTGAACGTCGAGAAGGTGGTGATCCTCTCGAACGACGTCAACGGCAACGGCTTGCCGGACCCCGGGGACGGCCTGCGCTGGGCGATCCGCGCCCAGAACACCAGCGCAGCGGCCGTCACCGGCGTGACCCTCGCTGACAGCCCGGCGACCATCCCGCCGGGCCTCTCCTCGAGCTGGTTCTCGGTCGTGCCCGGCAGCGTGACCACCACCCGCGGAACCATCCTCCGCGGCAACGAACCGCCCGTCACGCCGCCGTACAACGAAGAAGTTCAGGTGGACATCGGCACGATCTCGGCGGGCGGCGAGGTCGTCGTCCGGTTCGACTCCGTCGTGCTCCCGAACCTCACGGGCCGCATTTGCAACCAGGCGCTCTTGACCTACACCGGTGGCTCGACGGTCTCGAATGACCCCGACAACGCCGATCCGCTCGACCCCACCTGCCTCGGCCCGATCGGCGGCGGCAACTTCGTCGTGGCCACCCTGCGCGACTCGCTCGCCCAGGACGTTGACGGCGACGGCCAGGCCGACCCGGGCGATCGGCTGCTC
>JANRLG010000051.1:0-25753 GCA_033762835.1 Thermoanaerobaculia bacterium | reverse complement strand
GTGCGCAGGACCGGGTGGCGCTCGACGACGGCCTCCCAGGCGGTGACGAAGGCCTCGGGGTCGAGGCCGCGCAGCCGGCAGGACAGAGTCGTGACGTAGAGCGCCGGATCGTCCCCGTACAGGCTGTGGAAGAGCAACCCTTCCTGCAGGGGAGACAGCGGATAGACGTCTTCGACGTTGGCGTGGCTCACCGGCCCTCCTCCCCGAAGTCGACGGCACCCAGGGCCGCTTGCAGCTCGTCGGCGGAGAAGTCCACCAAAGGGAAGTCCGAGGGCGCGAGGACGCCGGCGAGCACCGAGGCACCGGCGGCGGCCACCAGTCCGCGCAGCTCGGCCGCGAAACTCTCGGCCAAGGCCGCGATGCGTGGGCGCTCGTGGAGCGCCGGAGAGAAGGCCCAGCCGAACCGCAGGCAGCCCGCTTCGACGCTGGCGAACACGAACAGGGCATGGCGGCGAGGTTGGCGAGGCGAGTTCCAGCGGCCCGTGGGTTCGCTGGCGGGCGCGAACCACGAGCCGGCGTCGAAGACCTGGTCGAACTGACCGAGGTAGTTGAACGCCACCTCGGCCTTCGGTAGCAAGGCGAAGCGTTTCGCGACCCGCGGGTCCGCCGCCAGGTGCCGGAGCACGCCGTAACTGGTGCCCTGGCCCGGAAGTGAGCGCAGCTCCTCCTTGACGGTCACCAGATCGGCGACCCGGTCGTGTCCCCGCACCGGCAGCAGGACCGGGTAGAGAGCGGTGAACCAGCCGACCGTCCGGCTGATGTCGAGGTCGATCGCGAGGCCCTCTCGGCCGTGGGCTTCGATCTCGACCAGCACGGGTCCGGGGCCACGCCAGCTCGCGAGGGCGCGAGCGAGGGCGGTCAGAAGCAGCTCTTGGATGCTCGCGCGGAGCGCCACCGTGGCCGGGCCCAGCAGAACGGCCGTCGCCTCGGCGTCAAGCTCGCCGCTCGCGATCTCGACGGTGCCCTCGAGGTTTTCGGCCCTCCGTTCGGGATGATCGAGGGGTAGGTCCGGGGCCGTCCGCCAGCGTTCGCCGGTCCAGTACTCGACCCATGCGTCGTCGCTCTGCCGCCAACCGAGCTCCGCCACCGCTTCCGCCCAGGCTCGGAAGGGCGCGCTCTTGTCGGGCAGGGTGACCGTCGCCCCGGCAAGCGCCTGGCGGTAGCCGAGGGCGAGGTCCTCGAGCAGGATGCGCCAGGACAACCCGTCGACGACCAAATGGTGGAAGACCAGGAGCAGCCGGTCGGCGAGCCCGCCGCCCAGGTTCAGCCGCACGATTCGGCCGAGCGGGCCGGTGGCGAGATCGAGGCTGGCTTGCACCTGGCCGGCGGCTTCTTCGATGACCGCGGAGCGCTCTTCCTCGCTCGGGGTGCCGAGGTCGATCGTCGTCAGCGTGTCGCTTCCGGGCGGCGCGTTCCATTGCCGCCAACCCGCGGCACCTCGGGCGAAGCGCAGGCGCAAGGCGTCGTGGTGCTGGAAGACGGCCTCCACGGCGCGCGCCAGGGCGTCGAAGTCGAGCTCCTCGGTGGGGCGCAGTAGGACGGCCTGGTTCCAGTGGCTCGGGTCCGGGGGATCGCTGGCGAGGAACCAGTGCTGGATCGGCGTCAATGGCACCGGTCCCACGATCGGGGCGACGGCCGCCGTTGTTGGGGCCTGGGCCTCGCCGACCACGGCCGCGAGCGCGGCCAGGGTGGGAAACTCGAAGAGCTGGCGGGCGCTGAGAGCGAGACCGGCCTGGCGGGCGCGGGAGACGACCTGGAGGGCCAAGATCGAGTCTCCGCCGAGGGCGAAGAAGTTGTCCTCGGGCTCGACCCGCGGTACCTTCAGCACCTCCGACCAGATCTCCGCGAGCCGCCCGCGGGTGACGCTGCCGGCAGCTGGGGCGGCCGCCGCGGCGCGGTCCCGGCCCGGCACCGGCAGGGCCTTGCGATCGACTTTGCCGTTGCCGGTCAGGGGCAGGCGATCGAGGGCCACGAAGGCCACGGGCACCATGTACGCCGGCAGGCGCTCGGCCAGGTGGCGGCGCAACTCGGCTTCGTCGACGCGGTCCGTAGCCGGCACGAAGTAGCCCACGAGGCGCAGGTGATGACGCTCGCCCTGAGCGGCCACGGCGCCCGCTCGGACGCCGGGATGGCTTGCCAGCGCAGCTTCGATCTCGCCGAGCTCGATGCGGTAGCCCTGGATCTTGACCTGGAGATCCTCCCGGCCAAGGAACTCGAGGTCGCCGGAGGGCAAGTAGCGGCCGAGATCACCCGTCCGGTAAAGCCGCTCGCCGGTGCGCGGATGGCGGGGAAACCGCGCGGCGGTCTTCTCTTCATCGCGCCAATAGCCGCGGGCCAGCCCATCCCCGGCGATGAACAGCTCTCCGGTGACCCCCTCCGGGCGATCGACGAAGTCCTCGTCGAAGACGTGGAAGCGTTGGTTCTCGAGCGGGCGGCCGTAGGGAATCGAGGGCCACGCGGGATCCACGGCGCCGATCGGATACACGATCGACCAGATGGCGGCCTCGGTGGCGCCCCCCAGGCTGGCGATCTCGAAGTCCGGTCCGGCGAGCCGGCGGGCGCGATCCGGCAGAGTCACCGGCAGCCAGTCGCCGGAAAGCATGGCGAGGCGGAGGCTCGGCGGCAGGTGCTCGCGGGCATCGGCCGTCCAATCGACCAGCAGCTGAAACAGGGCCGGCACGGTGTTCCAAACCGTGACGCCCTCGGCCACGGCCTGGGCATGCCACAGCTCCGGATGACGCGTCGCGTCCGCCGCTGGGAAGACCACCGTGCCCCCTGCACCGAGGACACCGAAGACATCCCACACCGACAAGTCGAAGGACAACGAGGACAGCGCCAAGACCCGGTCCGCCGGGCCGATCCGCCAGCGTCGGGCAATGTCCTCGAGGGTGTTGGCGGCGGCGCGGTGTTCGATCATCACGCCCTTGGGTATCCCCGTGGAGCCCGAGGTGAAGATGACGTAGGCCAGTTGGTCCGGCCGCTGCACCGGCGCCGGACGCCCTTCGAGGGCCGGCAGGGGATCGTCCCCGGCCACCGCCAGGGCAGTGACCGTGGCCGGCCAGCCGAGCGTGGCTCGAAGGCCCGGTTGGGTGACCGCCAGACGGCACTCTCCGTGATCGAGAAGGAAGCGCAGGCGCTCCGCCGGCAGCTGGGGGTCGATCGGCAAGTAGGCGGCACCGGCTTCGAGGATGGCGAGGACCGCCACCACCTGCTCCCAGCCTTTGGTCATCACGACCGCCACCAGCTGCTCCGGCTGGGCACCCGCCACCCGTAGCCGCCGCGCCAAGTCCTGCACCCGGGCTCCGAGCTCGCGATAGTCGAGACGCCGCTCCGGCGTCACGATGGCCAGGGCGTCAGGCTGGTCGATGCAGCGCGCCAGGGCCGCGTCGTGGATCAAGCTCGGTGTCCGGGGCACGGCGGTGGCGTTGACCTGTTCGCGGAGTGCCCGTTGCCGCCGCGGCAAGAAATCGTGGTGCGCCGTGCCGAAGGTCTCGGCGTCGGCGAGGGCCACGAGGAAGTCGTGGTACGCCGCGAACATCTCGTCGAGCATGCCGGTCGGGAAGAGCTCCTCGACGCTGTCCCAGTTGTAGGCCAGCTCGCCGGCGACCTCGGCGACCTGGTGATCGAGCCACACCTGGGGCGTCTGGCTGATCGCGTAGACCGTCTCGAAGCGGCTGGTACCCGTGCTCGGGGGCAATCCGAGGGTGCTCGTGAAGACGACTGGAGCCCGCGGACCGGCCGCTGCCTCGCCACCGTGGGCAAGCTCGCGAAGCACCCGGACCCCGCCGACGAGCCGGTGGTCGAGGTCGCTGAGCAATTGGTTCTGGAGGTGCCGTGCGCGGTCGAGGAAGGTGGCGCCGGCCGTGACATCGACCGCGAGCAGGGTCAAGGAAGTGAAGTCGCCGATCACGCGGTCCATGTCCGGGTGCAGGGGCAACCGTCGGAACAATGTCAGGGTCAACAGGAACCGAGGGTGGCGCGCCCATGCCCCGAGGGTTTCGGCGAAGGCCGCGACCAAGAGGCTCGAGGCGGTCAAGCCCGCGGTTGTGGTGCGGGCCTTGAGGCGAGCCCACCGGTCGGCGTCGAGCCGCGCGGCCCGGCGTTCGAAGCGCGGCCGGTCGAGACTGGCCGGATCGCGGGCGAGCGGCAGTTCGGGACCGGGGGGCAAGGTTGCCAGCCGACCGCGCCAATAGTCGAGGTCCCGCTCGTGGGCGGCGCTCTCGACGAGCGCCAGCTCCGCCAGCACCGCGTCCCGGAAGGTGATTCCGAGCGCTGCCTCGGCGTCGTCGCCCCGGTAGGCGGCCTCCCACTCCTGGGCGAGCTGGTGAATGCTCCAGGCGTCGGCGAGCAGAAAATCGAAGCTCAGGTGGAGGCGGGTACGCTCGCCCGGCAAGCGCGTCGCACGCAGCTCGAAGAGCGGCCAGCGATTCGCCGGCAGGACTTGGTGGGACATCTCCGCCCGCAGCTCCGCCAGCGCCGACGCGCACACGGCGGGTGCCTCGTGCCGCAAATCGAGCACGCGCACCTCGTAGTCCGGCACCTCGGCGAGCACCCGTTGCCGCCCGTCGGCGTCGACGACGGCCCGCAACATGTCGTGGCGAGCGATCAGCCGGCGGCAGGCGGCAGTGACCCGCTCGAGGTCCACGCCCTGCCCCTCGAGCTCGGTGTAGACATGGGTGGCCACGCCGCCCAGGGCGAAGTCGCCGCTGCGGCCGATCCAGTAGGCCTGCTGGACGTCGGTCAAGGGGAATGGCTCGTGCCGGCCCGCCGCGTCGTGGGCGAGCGGGGGACGATCCGGGCTCGCGGGCGGGCTCGTGGTGCCCCGCGTCGCCTCGACGGTGCGGGCCAGGTTGGCGATCGTTCGCGCCTCGAACAGGGCTCGGACCGATAGTTCGAGGCCGAGACTCCGCTCGAGGCGCGGGATCATCTGGGTCGCGAGCAGCGAGTGGCCGCCGAGCTCGAGGAAGTCGTCGTGGCGGCCGATCCGCTCGCGGCCGAGAAGCTCCCGCCAAACCACTGCGATCGCTTCCTCGACCTCCCCCGCGGGTGCACCGAAACCGTCCGGCGCCGGGGTCGAAGGTACTTCTTGCGGGTCTTCGATCTCACCGGCCGCGCCCGCGGTGAGCGCCGGCCCGGCTTCTATCCAGTAGCGGCGGCGCTCGAAGGGGTAGCCCGGCAGGGCGATCCGTCGCCGCCGGCCCGGGCCCGCGAGGGCCTGCCAATCGATCTCCACTCCGGCCGACCACAACCGGCCCAGGGCCTCAAGTGCGTGCCGTTCGTCGGCCACGACGTCCTCGGGATGGGGCAGGGTGGCGATCGCCGCCAAGGGCTTCGGCCGCCGCCGCGCGAGAGCGGTCAAGGTCCGGCCCGGACCCACTTCGACCAATCGGAGGTCCGGGTTCTCGGCGAGGGTGGCGAGGCCCTCCGAGAAGCGCACCGTGGCGCGCAGCTGCCGGCCCCAGTACAGGGGATCAACGGCTTCGTCGGGCGTGATCCAGGTGCCGGTGACATTCGAGACGAAGGGAATTGTCGGCAACGACCGCGGCACCCGCGCCACGGCCTCGGCGAGCTCGGACACCGCGGCATCCATGTCGGCGGAGTGGAAGGCGTGGGAGGTGTGCAGCCGCCGCGTTTCGACCCCCCGCTCCGCCAGGCGGGCAGCCAAAGCCTCGATCGCAGCCACCGGGCCCGAGGCGACGGCGGCGTCCGGGGCGTTTTCGGCCGCGAGGGCGAGCTCGCGGGGCAAGTCCGCCAACAGCTCTGAACCGGAGAGGGCGACGGCGAGCATGGCCCCGCGCGGGCGGGCTTGCATGCACCGGCCGCGTCGTGCGACCAGCCGGAGGGCATCCTCGAAGCGGAAGACGCCGGCCAGGGTGGCTGCGGTCCATTCCCCCAGGCTGTGGCCGAGGAGCGCCGCGGGCTCGACGCCGAGATGGCGGTACCAGGCGGCCAGGGCGTACTCGACCGCGAACAGGGCCGGCTGGGCGACCTCGGTTTCCGTCAGTCGCGCCGCCGCCGCGGCCTCCTCCCCCGCGGGCGGGAAGAGCAACGCTCGAAGGTCGAGTCGCGTCTCTGCCGCCAGGACGGCGCCGGCACGGTCGATCTCCTGCCGGAACACGGGCTCGGTCCGGTAGAGACCCCGAGCCATGCCCGGGTGCTGGGCTCCCTGGCCGGGCAGGAGGAACGCCACTGCCGGTCGGCCACTGGGCGGCGGCGGGGCCTCGCCTCGGGGCGCGGAACACGCGCTGATCGCCTCTTCGACGGTCGCGGCGACGACGGTGTGCCGGTAGGGGAACGGCTTGCGACCCACCTGGAGCGTCCAGGCGGCGTCCCCGAGAGGTGTCTCCGGGTGCTCTCCCAGGTAGTCGGCCAGCCGGCCGGTGAGCGCGGTCAGCGCGCTCGGCGTGCGGGCCGAAAAGACCAGCAGTTGATGCTCTCGCGCGAGCGCCGCGCTCGGCTTGGCCAGCGGCGCCTCTTCAATCACGACATGGGCGTTGGTGCCGCCGATGCCGAAGGAGCTGACCCCGGCGCGCCGCGGGCGGCTGCCGCGTCGCCAGGGCCGCAGCTCGGTGTTGACGAAAAACGGCGAGCTGGCGAAGTCGATGCGCGGGTTCGGCTGCTCGAAGTGCAGGCTCGGTGGCAGGGCCTCGTGCTCGAGGGCCAACACGGTCTTGATCAGGCCCGCGACGCCGGCGGCCGTGTTCAAGTGCCCGATGTTCGTCTTGACGGTGCCGAGAGCGCAGTCACCCCGTCGCGCCGACGTCTCGCGGAAGACCCGGGTCAGGGCCTCGACCTCAATGGGATCGCCCAAGCTGGTGCCGGTGCCGTGGGCCTCGATGGCGTCGATCTCGCTCGGGGCCACCCCGGCGACCCGCAACGCCGCCCGCACCACTCGCGCTTGGCCCTCGCTGCTGGGGGCGGTGTAGCCGACCTTGGCGGCGCCATCGTTGTTGATCGCGGAACCGAGCAGCACGGCGCGGATGGGGTCCCCATCGGCTTCGGCGTCGGCCAACCGCTTGAGAACCACGACTCCGACGCCGCTGCCGAAGATCGTGCCTTCTCCACGAGCGTCGAAGGCACGGCAGTGGCCGTCCGGCGAGAGGATTCCTTCCTTCTGATGCAGATAACCCCAGCGGGCCCCGAGCTCGATCGAGACGCCGCCGGCGAGGGCGAGATCACACTCGTCGTCGAGGAGCCCTTGGCAGGCCAGGTGGACGGCCACGAGCGAGGTCGAACAGGCGGACTGCACGGCCACGCTGGGGCCTTCGAGGCCGAGCTTGTAAGACACGCGGGTAGCCAGATAGTCCTTGTCGTTGCCGAGCGTCGTTTGCAGCTCGGTCAGGGCGCCTCGAAACGACGGCGCACTCATCAAGTGGAGCAGCAGGTAGGAGCTCAGGGCGCAGCCGGCATAGACCCCGACCCGGCCCCCGGCACGCGCCGGGTCCCGCCCGGCGTTCTCGAGAGCGTGCCAGGCACACTCGAGGAACAGGCGCTGCTGGGGGTCGAGAGCGCGCGCTTCGCGAGGAGTGAAGCCGAAGAAGTCGGCGTCGAAGCTCTCGACGCCGTCGAGCCGCGGCGCAGCCGGAACGAACCGCGGGTCCGCCGTCAGCTCCGCGGGCAGCCCGGCGGCCCGCAGCTCCTCGGGGGTCGCAAAGGCCACCGATTCGATACCGGCCGCCAGGTTGCGCCAGAAGGTCGGCAGATCCGGAGCGCCTGGGAACCGGCCGTCCATGCCGATGATCGCGATGCCGAGTTCGGAGGCACTCACGATCCGCTCTCCTCGGCCCCGCCCCGGCTGCGGCGCAGACCGCGGCGGGGAGGCTCCGGTTCGTCGGGTTGGGTGGCTGGCGGCGGCGCGGCGGTTGTGTCCTCCCGCAAATAGTCGGCGAGGGCGCGCACCGTCGGGTGGTGGAAGAGCTCCAGCAGGGGCAGCTCACGGCCCAGGTGCTCGGTCAGGCGAGCGTGGACCTGAACCAGATGGATCGAGTTGCCACCCAGCTCGAAGAAGTTCTCGTCGAGCCCGACGGCGGGCAGGGCGAGCACCTCGGCGACGAGGGTGGCGATGCGGCGTTCGAGCTCCGAGCGTGGAGCGGTGAGGGGCGTACCCCGCCCTCGTCCGTCCTCGCTGGCGGGCTCCGGCAGCGCCCCACGGTCGACTTTGCCGTTGCTCGTCAGCGGCAGGGCATCGAGCAGCACGATCGCCCGCGGGACCAAGGGGTCCGGCAGTTTGCCGTGCAGGAAGGTGGTGAGCTCGGCGGGAAAGCCGGCGCCCTGCGCCGCGGCGGCACCGGGCGCCGCCGGGACACCCCCCACCAGGGTGTGGAGCAGCTTCTGGTCGCCGTCCAGAGCGAGGGCCGGGCGCAGGCGCTCGAAGTCGAGATCACCCACCTGGCAGGTTCCGAGCCCGTGTCCCGCCGCCGTCGACTCGAGCAGCTGGGTGATCAGGCCGGCCTCGAGCACCGCATAGTGGTGGCCCCGATCGCCATAGATCGGTGCCGTCGCGGCGGGTTGGCCGACCAGGAGGACGTGAAATGCGGCGCCCCCGGCGAGCGCCCGATTGGCCGGGGCATGGATGTCCTCCGGAAGCTCGGTCACGGGATCGAGCAAGACCAGCCGGTGGCGCACGGGATCGTGGTAGTAGGTGCCGCCCTCGAGGCCCGTGACCCGACCAGGGCGTACCCACAAGTAGACCTGGACGGGGTGCAGGGAGCCGGCCGAGCCGTAACGGTAACGAGGCAACGTCTCACCGGGCTCGTGCCGGGCGGCCAAGGCGCCGAGCCACGAGCCGAGGGTCGCGAGCGCTACCGGGGTATCGGCGTAGGAGCGACAGCTCCGGCGTTCGCGGCCACCGCCGGGCAAGGCTTCCGCCGGCCATTCGGCCCCCGGGAGATCGAGTCCCGAGCGCTCGGCGCGATCGCCCCGCAACCCGGGTTGGGCGAGCTTCCACTCGAGGTATTCGAGGGTTGCGGCGACGGTGGCGTCGTGGCCGGAGCCGGCGCTCGTGGGTAGCGGCTGGCGGACGACGTAAGCCACCAGGCGCCGCTCGCGGCCGGTGCCGCGGGCCACCGCCACCGCCGCTTGTACGGCCGGATGCTGGCGGAGGGCCGCCTCGACCTCGCCGAGCTCGATGCGGTGGCCCTGGATCTTGACCTGGGTGTCTTCGCGTCCGAGGAACTCGATGTCCCCGCTCGGCAGTAGGCGGCCCCAGTCGCCGGTGCGATAGAGCCGGGCGCCCGAGCGCGGGTGGAGCACGAAGGCGGCCCGGGTCTTCTCCTCGTCGCGCCAGTAACCGCGGGCGAGTCCGATGCCGCCGATGTAGAGCTCACCGGGCACGCCCAGGGGCCGCGGCTCGAGGTCGCCGTCGAGGACGTGAAAGGTTTGATTGCGCATCGCCTTGCCGTAGGGGATGCTGGCCCAGCTCGGGTCGACCTCCGTGACCGGGTACCAGATGGACCAGATCGAGGCCTCGGTGGCGCCGCCGAGGCTCATCAGCCGGGCCGCGGGGGCGAGCTGGCGGAACCGGTCGGGCAAGGTGACCGGAATCCAGTCACCGGACAGGAGGGCCCACCGCAGGCTCGCGGGCAGGCTCTCGCCGCGCGGCAGCAAGTACTCGACGAGCATCTCGAGCAGGGCGGGCACCGAGTTCCACAGGGTCACCCCTTCGCGCCGAATCAGCTCCGCCCAGCGGGACGGGTCCCGGCCTGCCCAGGGCTCCGGCAGGACCAACGTGCCGCCGGCGCTGAGGACCCCGAAGATGTCCCAGACGGACAGGTCGAAGAACAGCGACGACAGGCCGAGCACACGATCCTCGGGGGTCACGGCGAAGCGTTCGTTGACGTCGAGCACCGTGTTGGCGGCTCCCCGGTGGTCGATGACGACCCCCTTGGGCGTCCCCGTCGAGCCCGAAGTGAAAATCACGTAAGCCAGGTCGTCCAAGGCCACCGGGGCGTCCCGCCAAGGCTCGCCGCCATCCGTGGGCAGTTCCTCGGTGAGGGTCAGCACCGAAAGACCGGCGGGCCACGCCAAGCGGTCAGCGAGGGCTTCCTGGGTGATCGCGACGCGGGCCCGGCTGCGCTCGAGCAGATGGTGGCGGCGTTCGTCGGGCAAACTCGGATCGATCGGCAGGTAAGCCGCTCCGGCGCGCAGGATGGCGACCACCGCCACCACTTGCTCCCAGCCCTTTTCCATCACCACGGCCACCAACTCGTTGGCCGCGACCGAGTGCTCCGCCAATCGGCGAGCCAGTTGCCGCGAGCGCTGTTCGAGCTCGCCGTAGGAAAGGGCCTTGGCGCCCGCCACCACGGCGATCGCTTCGGGGCGCGCCGCCGCTTGCGTCAGCAACGCGGCGTGCAGGGGCTCCCGTGGCTCGGGGCCGGCGGTGGCATTGGCGTCCGCCCACAGCGCGGCGTCCACCGCCGGCAGGGGGACGGGTCGCGGCGAGCGCCAGATCGCCTCGTCGTCCACCAGGCGCTCCAGCAGATCCCGATAGGCCGCGAACATGGCGTCCACCAGGCCGTCGGGGAAGAGGCCCGCGACGACATCCCATACCAGGGAGAGCTCGCCGTCGAGCTCGGACGCCTGGTGGTCGATCCACACCTGGGGCGTCTGGCTGAGAGCGAAGACCGGCTCGACCGGCAGGCTGGCGTGTTCGGCCTCGGTGGCGGATTGCAGGTTCAGGGTGCTGGTGAACACCACCGGCATCCCGATGGAACCGCGAGAGCCCCGACGCTGGGCCAGCTCGCGCAGCACCCAAATGCCCCCTGCCAAGCGGTGGTCGAGATCACTCCACAGGCGCTCCTGCACCCGGCGGGCAAACAGCTCGAAGGGTACCGGCTCCGAGCGATCCACCGCCAACAGGGTCAGGCTCGTGAAATCGCCGAGGATGGCATCGACCTGGGGATGAAGGGGCAGCCGGTTGAACAGCGTCAGGTTGAGGGTGAACCGCGGGCTCTTGCTCCAGCGCGCCAGGACCTCCGCATACGCCGCCATCAGCAGGCCGGAGCCGGTGAGGCCCGCGGACCGGGCCCGTTCGCTCAGTTGTCGCCAACGCTCGGGCGCCAGGCGATGGCTCCAGCGTTCGAACCGCGGCGGCCCCGCGGGCGGCGACGCTTGGCGGGGAAGGTCCGGGGCCGGAGGCAGCTCGTCGAGCCGGGCGCGCCAGTAGGCCGCCGCCTGCTCGAACAACGCCGTGTCGTGCCACCGGGCCTCCGCGAGAACGTAGTCGCGGAAGCTCACTTCGAGCTCGGGCAGGGGGGTGCCGAGATCGGCATAGAGCTGAGCGACTTCTCCCTTGAGCAGATAGGCGCTCCAGCCGTCGAAGAGCAGAGCGTCGAGGCTGACGAAGATCCGCGTCCGGTCGTTGGCCCCATGAACCGCCCGGAGGTCGAACAGGGGCCAGCGATCGGCCGGTAGGACTTGGTGGGAGAGCTCGGCACGGAGCTCGGCGAGGCGCTCGTCGACCGCTTCGGGAGAGGCACCGGCGAGCTCGTCGCAGGCGATGCGATAGGGCGGGACGCTGGGCAGCACACGCTGGCGACCGTCGGGCAGGAACACCACGCGCAACATGGGGTGGCGCTCGATCAGGCGGTTCCAGACGCGCTCCAGCCGCTCGAGATCGATGCCGCGGCCTTCGAGCTCCAGGTAGAGGTGGGCGGCAACACCGCCGAAGTCGAGATCGCTGCGCCGTCCGACCCAGTAGGCTTGCTGAACGTCGGTCAGCGGGAAGGGCTCGAAGGCCCCGTCGGGATCGGGCGTGATCGCTTCCAAGTGCGGCAGGTCGTCCCCGGCCTCGGCGCGCTCCGCGCGCTCGAGCGCGATGACGGCGGCGAGACCGGAGACGGTCGGGTGCTCGAATAAGGAGCGCAAGCCGATCTCGACCTCGAAGGCGTCGCGGGCTCGAGCGACGAGGCGGGTCGCCAGCAGGGAGTGACCGCCAAGGTCGAAGAAGTCGTCGTTGAGGCCGACCCGTTCGACCCCTAGCACCTCCCGCCACAGCGCTGCCAGGTGTTCTTCGAGCTCGCTCGCGCCCCGGGTGGTCCCATGGGCGGTCGCCCGGCGGCTTGCCGCGGGGGGCGGCAGCGCCCGGCGATCGATCTTGCCGTTCACTGTCAGCGGCAGCCGGGCGAGGACGACGATCTCGCTCGGCACCATGTAGGGTGGCAGGCGCTCGCCGACGTGACTCTTGAGCTCGGGTCCGAGCTGGGCCAGTGCCGCGCCTTGACCGGGGCGGTTGGCCAGCTCCTCGCAGGTTTCGGCGAAGCGGGCTCCGGAAGCAGCGGCGGGCACCTCGGGGGAGCGCAGCACGAGGTCGAAGGCCTCGGGGTCCGGGCTCACCAGGAGGTCCACCGCCCAGCCACGTCCTTCGGCCATCGCCGCGAGATCCTCCGGGTCCTCGGCGCCGGCCGCGAGTTCGCTTTGCCGGGCGATGAGTTCGGCCACCGTGAGGGGCGCACCCGGCGCGGTCAGGAGTCGCCAAGAGGCGAAGTCGGCAGCGACGCGGGCGTTCGGCACGCCGCGCACAGCGACTCGCTGGAGTCTCTTGGGTCCGGCCGACACCAAGGCCGTGAACTCCTCGCGACCCGGCCACGCTCTCCAAGCCTCGGTGGCCACGGCAGGCTCGCGGGCGAGCAGGACGTCGAAGCGGTAGCGGTTCATCTCGGTCCGGGCACGCCCCCGCCGCCAGTGGCAGGTGGCCGTGGCCAGACCGTTGCGGGCGGCAAAGTCGGCGAAAAAGGCAGGGGCGAGCACCAGCTCGTCCTCGAGGGCGATCTCGGCGGCGATTCGTTCGACGAGTTGGGCCGTGGGCTGCTCGCCGGGAGCCCGGGCCAACTCGACGGCGGTATGGAAGGCCGCGAGGGACGGAAGGGCCCGGACGTCCCCCACGAGCAGCCGTCCACCCGGGGCCAGTCGCTCGAGCGCCCCGGTCAGCACCCGCTCGAGGTACTCGACGGCAGGGAAATACTGGGCGACCGAGTGCAGGACGACGAGATCGAACGCCCCGGCCGGCAACCCCGAGAAGTCGTCCGCGGCACGCTGGTGCAGCTGGACGCACCCGAGGCGCCGCCGCTCGACAGTCTGGCGCAGGCGCGCGAGCCCCTGCGCCGACAGGTCGGTGCCGACGTAGGTCTCGGCCGAAGGCGCCAGGCGCAACAGCAACAGGCCGGTGCCGCAGCCGATCTCGAGCACCCGCCGGGCCCCAAGCCCGCCGATGCGGGCCACGCTCGCCGCCACCCACTCACGCATGTCGGCTTCGGCGATCGGGCGGCCGGTGAAGCTGCTGGTCCAGCCGCGGGTGTCGAACTCCGGGTCCTCGGGCCCGGCACCGTCGCCCTCCTCGGCCGTGTAGACGCCGTCGAAGACCTCCCGCCATTCGGCGATCTGGAACTCGGGGAGGGTCGCGATCCCCGGGCTCGGTGCGACGTAGGCCACCAAGCGCCGGTCGCCGCTCGGCTCTTCCTGGGGGACCACCACGCTGGTACCGACGGCGGGATGACTCTCGAGGGCTGCTTCGATCTCCCGCGGCTCGATGCGGAAGCCCCGGATCTTCACCTGCTGGTCGATGCGTCCGAGGTACTCGAGACTGCCGTCCGTGGCGCGCCGTCCGAGGTCCCCGGAGCGATAGAGCCGTGAGCCCGGCGGGCCGAAGGGGTCGGGCACGAAGCGCTCGGCGGTCAGGCCGGGGCGCCCCAGGTAGCCGCGGGCGACCCCCGCGCCGCCGACCACGATCTCGCCCGGCGCCCCCGCGGCCTTAGGCTCGAACCCAGCGCCCACGAGGATGACGGTGAGGTCCGGGATTGGTACGCCGATGACGCTGCCTCGGTCTCCCGCGAGATCCCGGGAGGTCACCGGGTAGAACGTCACGTGCACCGTCGTCTCGGTAATGCCGTACATGTTGACCAGTCGCGGCTGGGTGTCGCCGTGGCGGTCGAACCAGGGTCGCAGGCTTTCGAACTCGAGTTTCTCGCCCCCGAAGACGACGAACCGCAGGGCGAAGGGTTCGGGCTCCTCGGCCTGGTCCGCCTCGGCGAGGGCGCGAAAGGCCGAGGGCGTCTGATTGAGCACCGTGACGCCCTCGTCGAGCAACAACCGGCGGAACTCACGCGGCGCCCGACTCACCAGGTAGGGCACCACCACGAGACGACCGCCATAGAGGAGCGCCCCCCACATCTCCCAGACCGAAAAGTCGAAGGCGGCGGAATGAAACAGGGTCCAGACGTCGTGCGGGCCGAATCCGAACCAGGCCGCGGTGGCGTCGAACAGACGTCCGGCGTTGTGGTGCGAGACCAGGACGCCCTTGGGCCGCCCGGTCGAGCCCGAGGTGTAGATCACATAGGCGGTCTGGGAAGGGTCGAAAGGGACTGCCTCGGCGTCTTCAGGAAGGCCGTCGTCGGGGTCCGTCGCGGCGATTTCCACGATCGCCGGTCCCGCGGAGTGCCAGACGTCGGCAAAGCTCGGAGCGACGACCAGGACTCGTGCACCGCTGTCCGCCACCACCCACTCGAGGCGATCTTGTGGGTAGCTCGGATCGAGCGGGACGTAGGCGCCACCGGCTTCGAGCACCCCGAGCAGGGCCACCACCAGCTCGACCGAACGGTCGACGAGTACCGGTACGCGCACCTCCGGCCCGACGCCGTGGGCGCGCAGACGGCGGCCCAGCTGGCGTGCCCGGCGGGCGAGCTCGCCGTAGGACACTTGGGTGTCGCCGAAAGACAGAGCCACCGCGTCGGGGTGCGCCGCGGCGCGGGCCGCGAACCGCTGGTGGAGCCCCTGCGGGTCGGCGGGCAGGGGTTCCACGGCAACCCTCGCTGACGGTGCCGCGACCGGCGCCAGGCGCCCCAGAGGCTGGTTTGGGATTTCGACCAACTGGGTGAGCAGGGCCCGCGTCTGGTCGAGCAGTTGGGCTACCGCGGCGGGCGGGAATCGCCGGCGATCGAACAGCAACTGGAGCACGAAGGGGGCGCCGGGCAGGACCTGGAGGGTCAAGGGGTAGTTCGTGCGTTCCCAGACCACCGGCTGGCCGTCGACCCGCACGCTGGCTCCCTCGCGTCCGAGCTCGACGTCGACCGGGAAGTTCTCGAAGGCGAGGATGGTCTCGAAAAGGGCTTGTCCCCGCGGCAGGCCGCTCCAACGTTCGAGATCGACCAGGGGGGTGGTGTCGAAGCGCCGGGTCTCGACCGCCTGCCGTTGCAGGTCGGTCAGGAAGGCCAGGGCCGACTGCCGGGGATCGAGGGTGACCCGCAAGGGCAAGGTGTTGACGAACAGGCCAACCATCGACTCGACGCCGGTCAGCTCGACCGGCCGTCCCGCCGAGGTGACCCCGAAGACGACGTCATCGGTGTTGCCGTAGTGGGCGAGCAGGAGCGCCCAAGCGCCCTGGACCAGGGTGTTTACCGTCAGGTCGTGCTGGCGGGCGAAGTGCCCGAGCCGGGCCGCCAGCTCGGCGTCGAGGACGATGCGCGTGCGCGAATAATCCTCCTCGGCGGGGCCCAGCGGCAGCCGCTCCGCGGGCAACGGAGGTGCCGGCCGGACTCCGGCCAGTCGCTGCCGCCAAAAAGCCTCGGCGGCTCCGTCGTCCCGGCTCTCGAGCCAGGCGATGTAGTCGCGGAAGGGCCGTGCGGCGGGGAGCCGGGCGACCCCCGCCGGGCCTTCCTGATAGAGATGGAAGACCTCGCGCAGGACGATCGCCGCCGACCAGCCGTCGAGCAGCAGGTGATGGTGGCTCCAGAGCAACTCGTGGCGGTCCTCGGCAAGGCGCACGACGATGACCCGTTGCAGCGGCGCCCGCAGGGGATCGAAACCGTGGGCCCGGTCCTGTTGGCGGAGCTCGGCGAGTCGAATCTCGGCGTCTCTCGGGGCGTCCCCGCGCCAATCGAGCACCTCGAACGGTAGGGAGATGTCCCGCTGGACCACTTGCATCGGCCGATCGAGGCCGTCCCAGACGAACGCCGAGCGCAGCACGGCGTGCCGCTCGGCCACGGCGGCCCAGGCGGCAGCGAGGCGGTCGAGGTCGAGGGGTCCGGCGAGCCGGCAGCTGAACTGCTCGAAGTATTCGCTGCGCTCCGGGGCGTAGAGGTGATGGAACAGCAGCCCATGCTGCAAGGGCGACAGGCCGTAGATCGCCTCGATCGCCGTGTGGGTCTCGATCACGCGCGCCCCCTTCCCAGGCGCGGAGTGCGGCCCGGAGAACCCAATTGCCCCAGGATCTTCGCCATCTCCTCCGCGCTCAGCGCGGGGTCGATGGCCGTCGCAGCCGCCGGTGGGCTCTCCATCTGCGCCGCCACAGGCGCGGCCACGGTCGCCAGCTCGGCGATCGACTGGTGGAGGAAGAGGTCCCGCGGCGACAAACCCCAGCCCCGGTCCTTCATCCGCATCACCACCTGCATCGCCAGGATCGAATCGCCGCCGAGGGCGAAGAAGCGGTCGTGAATGCCGACCCGCTCCAGCCGCAGCAGCTCCGACCACACTCCCGCGAGTTGTGACTCGACCTCAGTGCGCGGAGCGGTGAACCCCACTTCGGCGACCCGCGGGCCGACCTTGGGCAAGGCCTTGCGGTCGACTTTGCGGCTGGCCGTGAGGGGCAGCTCGGCCAGTGGCACCAAGATCGTCGGCACCATGTACTCGGGCAACCGCCGGCGGAGGAACTCGCCCACCGCGTCGAGGTCGACGGCGGAGCCTGCGACGCCGACCACGAAACCCACCAGGCGACCGCGCCCGTCGTCGTCGCGATCCACCACCGCCACCGCCGCCGCGACTCCCGGGGCTGCGCCGAGGGCGGCCTCGACATCGCCGAGCTCGATGCGGAAACCGCGGACCTTGACCTGGTGGTCGCGGCGACCGAGGAATTCGAGGCTGCCGTCGCCGCGGTACCGGACGAGATCCCCCGTGCGATAGAGCCGGGCACTCGGAGGGCCGAACGGGTCGCCGACGAAGGCCGCGGCGGTCAGGTCCGGACGCCGGTGATAACCCCGAGCGAGCGGCACGCCGCCGACCACGAGCTCCCCCCAGACACCGATCGGTACGGTGTCCAGGTTCTTGTCGACGACTCTCAGCTCGGCGCCCGAGATGGCGCGGCCCAAGGGCACTGCCCCAGTTCGGTGGGGTGCCGGCAACACCTGCTCCGCCGCTACCCAGACCGTCGTCTCGGTGGGTCCATAGAGGTTCCACAGTTCGACGCCGCGGGCCAAGAGCTCGTTCGCCAGGTCCCAGGGCAACGCCTCTCCGCCCGAGAAGGCGCGGAACCCCGGGATGGGCCGCCAGCCTGCCGCCACGAGCAAGCGCCAAGTGGCCGGGGTCGCCTGCAGCGTCGTCACCCGCGAGCGCTCGAGGCGCCGAGCCAGTGCTTCGCCGTCACCCGCCTCGGCGGCCGTGCCGATCTCGACCCGGCCGCCCGCCAGCAAGGGCAGGAACAGCTCGAGAAGCGAGATGTCGAAGGCCAGGGTCGCCAGGGCCAGGAGAGTCTCTCCCGCCGAAAAGCCGGGGCGCTCGGCCATGGCGTCGAGGAAATTGACGATGGCCCCGTGCTCGACCACGACGCCCTTGGGGCGCCCGGTGGAGCCCGAGGTGTACAGCACGTAAGCGGCGCGGCTGGGCGGGACGCCCGTTTCCTCGGCCCCAGCGCAAGACTCGACGGTCGGTTCGGGTTCATCGAGGCGGAAGACGGGGAGGTCGAGGGCCGGCAGCCGCGCGAGGGAGTCACCGTCGGTGACCAACAGGACGGGCTCCGAGTCTTCGAGGACGGCCCGGAGGCGATCCGCCGGGTGTCCCGGGTCGAGCGGGACGAAGGCGCCGCCTGCTTCGAGGATTGCGAGCAAGGCGACGACGAGGTCCGGGTCGCGGCGGAGGGCCAGGGCGACGCGCGCCTCGGGCTCGACGCCGAGCTGCTGCAAGCGACTCGCGAGGGCACGGGAGCGAGCCACCAGAGTTCCGTAGGTCAAGGTCTCCCCGTCGGGGCCGGCGATCGCGACCGCGTCGGGATAGCGTGTTGCGCAGCGCGCCACCCGCTGGTGGAGCCCGAGGGCCAGGGGTGGCGCGGGCGTCGGTCCGCAACCCCAAGCCGCGAGCTCGCGGCGCTCGGATTCACTCAGGAACGGTAGATCCGCCAGCCGCGTCTCGGGGGACTCGAGAGCCCCGCGAAGCGCCCGCTCGAAGTGCCCAAGGAAGCGCTCCAGGGTGGCGCGGTCGTAGAGCTCGGTGCGGTATTCGAGCTCTGCCGAGAAACGCTCCGGGCCGGTCTGCCAGGCGATCGACAGGTCGAATTTGGCGGTGCCGGTGTCCAGCGGGCAGCGGCGGAGGGTGGCGCCCTCGAGCCGGAGCTCGCCGAGGGCGTCGGGGCGCTCCTGGAGCAGCAGACCGAAGAACGGCGAACGGGCGAGATCACGCTCGGTGTGGAGCTCGTCGACCAGAACCTCGAACGGCACCCCGCGATGCTCGGAAATGGCCAACAGACGGTCCCGGGTCGCGGCGAGATGGGCGCTGAAGGAGGCACTCGAAGACAGCTCGAAGCGTCCGACGAGGGTGTTCACGAACAGCCCGATCAGTCCCTCGATCTCGATGCGATCCCGGTTGCCCGAGACCAAGCCGGTGATCTGATCGTCTTGCCCCGTCCAGCGCCACAGGACGGCCGTGCAAACGGCAGTCAAAATCTGGAATTTGGTCGCTCCCAGTTGGCCTTGGCTGGCCTCGAGGCGTCCGGCGAGCTTGGCCGGTGCGGTCCAAGGGAGGATCGCGCCGTGGTTCGCGGGGCTCGCCGCCCGTGGCCGGTCCGTGGGGATCTCGATGCCGGGCGGGGCCTCGGCGAGGGTGCGGCGCCACCACTCCAGCAGACTGCCGAGGCGGTTGGGACTCTGCTGCCGGCGTTGCCAAGCGGCATAGTCGGTGTACTCCACGGGCAAAGCCGGGAAGTACGGTTGCTCTCCGCGAACGGCGGCCTGGTAGGCGGCGGTCAGTTCCGAGACGAACACGCGCACGGACCAGCCGTCGGCGATGGCGTGATGGAGGTTGAAGAAGAGCAGCCAACGGTCGTCGTCGAGGCGCAGGCCCCCCGCGCGCACCAGAGGCTCCGCGCCGTCGAGATCGAAGGGTCGCCGGGTCTCAGTCGCCAGCCAGGACTCGGCCTCCGCCTCGCGCTCTCCCGCGGGGAGATTCCGGAGGTCGACCAGGGCGGCCGGAAGGGGTGGCGCGTCCGCCACCACCAGCTCGAGATCGTCCCCGGCGACGGCCAAGGTCGTGCGCAAACTCGCCTGGTGCCGAGCGAGGCTCGCGAAGGCGATCACGAAGGCAGGCCAGTCGAAGGACCCGCGGACCTCTAGAGTCTCGACCATGTTGAAGACGGGGGTTCCGGGCAGCAAGTGCTCGAGGAACCAAAGCCGGCGTTGGGCAAAGGCGGCCGGGCAGGGGGCGCCTACGGCCCGGCGCTCCAAGCTGCTTTCGAGCGGTGAACTCGTCCAAGGGGCCAGCTGGTGGCCCTGTGCGGAGAAGCCCGCAGAGCGGAGCCGGTCGCCGAGGGCCGAGAAGGTCGTGGCCGGGACGATGCCGCCGTCCCAAGCGGCGACTCGCCACCTCGACAGGTCGAGGGCGTCGAGTGCTGAGACGGGCGCTTTGGCGGCGAGGCTGTAGGCGACCGCGGGCGCGATCACGCAGGTCGCACCTTCTCGAGCGATCGTTGCGAGCCAGCCGCCGGGGTTTCGGACCCAGCTCCCCACCGGAACCCAGACGATGGCGCAGCCGGCGACGAGGGCGGGCAGAAAGTCGAGTAGGCCCGCCACCGAGCCCGGTGCGGGTGCCAGAAGGGTGTCGTCCGGTCCCAGTGCGAGTTCCGCGCATCGGCGCTCGAGGGCCGACTGGAGTTGGTCGCGGGTCCACCAAAGCTCCGGGTCGGGCGCGTTCTCGCCAACCTGCCGGAGGAACCACGCCGGGGTCGAGGCGGCGAAGCTTCGGTCCGGGACCCCTGCCGCCGGGCCGCTGAGTCCGTACCAGGGCCAGAGGTCCGGGACTGCCTGCCCGCGGGCGGCGGCCTCCGATTCGTCGGTGAGCACGACCCCCGCCGGCTGCTCCTCGACCGGGCTCCCGAGCCCGGCGAGCGGTGCGGACCGCACGGCATAACCCTGGGCGAGGGCACCGATCACTGCGGGCAGCGCCCCGAGAGGAGTGGCGAACAGCGGGAGGGCCTGTTGTCCTGCGCCGGCCGGGGGGAGCCGTTCGGCCCACGCGAGGGCCGTCTGGGCTAGGGTCGGCCGGTCCACGACCACCCGTACCCGGCCTTCGAGGTCCAGGCTACGCAAGGCGGCGGACGCGAGAGACTCCTGTCGCTTCGACCAGGAACGCAGTCCTGGCCGGTGGAGGAGGCTCTCTCGCGAGGGTGCTTCTACGGCCAGAGGAACCTCCTTACCGCAGGGCTCTTTTTAGTCTTTCTTGCCCGGAGTCTTCGGCTTTTCGGGTGTCGAAGCCAGAACTCCGACCCGGGTCAGCAGATAGAGATCGATCCGGACCTCGGCGTCGACGAACTGGCTACCGTCGTCCATCTGCCGTGTCCAGGCGACACCGTAGTCCATGCGGTTGATGGTCAGGTGCGCCTCGGCCGCCAGGACATCGGACTGCTGGACGAGCTTGAAGGGGATGGTCAGCTCCTTCGCGACCCCGTGCATCGTGAACGTCCCGTCGATGAGGTACTCCGCGCCCACCTTGCGGACGGCCTTGCTGACGAAGGTGATTTCGGGGAACTTGGTGGTGTCGAAGAAGTCCTCGCTGCGGAGGTGCTCGTCGCGATCGGGAACACCGGTGTCGATGCTGGCGGCTTGGATCTTGACCTCGACCGTGGCGGTGGTCAGATCCTTGGGGTCCTGGAGGATGACCTTGCCCTCGAAGTCGGGGAACTTGCCGGTCACCTTACTGACCTTCATGACCGAGGCGGCGAACCCGATCGTGGAGTGATTGCGGTCGAACGGATAGCGCATCGGCTCGGCCTGCAAGGCGTTCGCGACAACACAAAGCACGAACAAGGCAGCGAAACGGAAGGAACGGCGGAAACCCATGGTGGCTCCTCTCGAGAACAGGGGCGCGAGAAACGCTCAGAGCGTCTTCAGAAAGGCGATCAAGGCCCGGCGATCCTCGGCGGTCAGCTTGAGACCGAACGGGTGCCCCTTGACCGGACCCGGCTTGCCCAGAGGGCCGCGGAATCCCGTGGGGACGTAGTCCGGCTCGAGCCTTCGAGGATCGAACCAATCTTCCAAGGTGGCCACCTGTCCCGAATGCTGGAATGGGCCGCGATACCAAACGCCCTTCAAGGAGGGCACTTTGTAGAAGCCCGTGCCGCGCCGCGTGTAGAGCGCGAGACCGGGATCGGTACCGACGGAGTCGGGAATGATGTCGGCAGCTTGCGGGTGGTTCGGTGGCGGGGTGAACCCTTCCACCGGGGTCAGGCGATTGCTGGTGTAGGCCGGCGGAGTGTGGCACCGCCAGCACCCCTCGTTCTCGAACACTACCGCGCCGCGGGCGGCCGCGGCGTCGAACGGATGGGGGTTCGGAGGAGGCTGCAACGAGTAGAGATAGAGGCCGAGCGCGTAGAGCATCTCGTCGCTGTAGCGCTCCATCGTCGTGGGATCGGGGAGCTCGGATCCGGCGGGCCGGAAATCGCCGAAGGAGTCAAAGAATCCGAGGCCTTGGTTGAGGGCAGCGTAGCGCATGACGTCGCCGACGTCGCGATGCCGGACGTGCCCGGTGCGATCCAGGTACCGGCGTTCGGCGATGCCGATCAGATCCGGTACCTGGGCGGGATGGAAAGCGCTGGTTCCGAAGCGGGGTTGAACCCCCGCCGGGATGGCCGCGTCGGCTTCCACCGTCTCGTCGAGGCTCAGCTGGGCGTAACGCACCGCGGGATCGTTGGCCCCCAGCCAAGGGGCTCCGAATGGAGCCTTGGCCCCTTCGTGGAAACGCGTCAGTAGTTTGACCGGGTCCTTGGTGCGGTTCACGCGGCCGCGGGCGGACAGCGCGTCGAGGTGCGCAATCGGGTAGTTGCCCTGGGCTCCCTTGATCGTTTTGCCGTCGGGCAATACGCGGGTATGACAAGTCCCGCAGGAAAATTCGCCGAGCGCGACCTTTCCCTTTTCAAGAATGAAATAGCGGAAAAAAGGAACCGTACCGTCGGCCGCCACGGGAACGGTCGATACGCCGTACCAATCGCGATTTCTGACGTCGTCTACGGTAAGTAAGGCGTCAAATACGAGGGCGGCATCGAAGACAACCTCGCCGGCCGCGATCCAATCTTCTTTGGTCTTGAGTCGAGTGGGATCGAAAGCGATTTCCGGCTCGCGTTGGAGCAATTGATCGAAGTAGCCCGGAGGTTCGCGATCCGGATGATAAACCGGATAACTCTTGTAGATCTGTTTCTCAACAATGCGATAATAATAGCCAGAATCTACGTGCTTTGGCTGGCTATTGGCGTCTGCCAGGGCGAGCGGTATTTCGAGAGATGCAAGGGCCGCGTCGTCCCAAGTGCGCGGAATTTCGGGCTTCCAAACCGCAGGCGAAACCTGCGGCGACTGTGCCGAACCCGTGGAACCCAAAAGTGTGACAACGACAATGAACAGGACCCATCGACCAAACCCAAGGCCGCGAGAACCACAGAACATCAGGCCTCCTTACCCCCCGGTAGGGCTAGTATACTCACGTCGCTGAGAATTCGGCAATACAGGCCCGTATGTTTCCTTCGAGCCTAGGTCTTTCGTAGTCAGCGTGCGGAGGTGTTTACGAGCGAAATCAGATGGGCCCTACGCCGCCTTTTTCGCAGCAGAGCGTATGCCGCGGCGGTATTTTTGTCGCTCGCGTTGGGCTCGGGGGCGAGTGTGGGGACGTTCGCTCTTCTCGAGGCGAGCCTCCTGCGGAGCCTCCCCTATCCCGAACCCGACCGCCTCGTCCTGCTGAGCTCCGAGTTTCGTTCACGCGGCGGCGAGTTGCTGTCGGAGCCGGAGTTCCTCGAGGTGCGGGACCGATTCCCCGCTCTGGGGCTCGCGGGGCACCTGCCCTGGCGTTTCAATTGGACCGGTGCGGGGCCTCCGGAGCAGCTCACGGGCGCTCGCATCTCGGAGGCGCTGCTCCGCCACCTCGGTGCCCGTTATGTTCTGGGCGGTGGTTTTGGCCGCGCCGACGAGGAAGTGGGCAGCGAGCCCGCGGTCGTGGTATCCCACCGGTTCTGGCGCGGGCCGCTGGCCGGAGATCCCGGGGTCGTGGGCCGGCGGATCCAGCTGAACGAACGACCCCATCGCGTTGTCGGCGTGCTCGCGGCGGATTTCCGGCCGCTCGACGCCACGGAGGAACTCTTCAGCCCCCTCCAAATCGACCCCGCGAACCTGCTGCCCCGGGACGGACGGGCCATTCAGGCTCTCGGTCGCCTGCCGCCGGGTGTGCGCGCGGAGGCGATCCGATCCGAGCTCGCCGCGCTCACGCGGAACCTCGGAGAGCAACATCCCGAGGCCTATCCGGCGGCCAGCGGCCATGCCCTGGTGTTGACGTCGCTTTCCGAGCACCTTCTCGCGGGCAGCCGCTCCCTGATTCTCGTCCTGTTCGTCGCCGGCCTTCTGGTGCTCGGGGTGGCCGGGGCGAACACCCTCAACCTGGTCCTGGTTCGAGAGGCCGGCCGGCGGCGGGAAATCTCCGTGCGGGCGGCCTTGGGCGCCTCTGTGGGGCAACTGTGCCGGCCCGGAGTCGTTGAGATGGCCTTGCTCGCCTCGGCTGCTCTCGGGGTCGGCACGCTGGGTGCCCTCGGGGGCCTGCAGGCCATGGCCAAGATCCTGCCCGACGCCCTGCCCGGCCTGGCGGCCGTGGGGTTCGATGGCCGCCTGGCCCTGTTTGCCCTGGTCGTTTTCGCCCTCTTGACGTGTCTCTTGGGGGCGGCCCCCGCGCTGTGGGCGCTTCGGCCGGGCTCGGGCGGCGCCGGTGCCGCGAGCGGCCGGGCCAGCACGGGCCGGGCGGCGAAGCGCTTTCGGGAGGCGCTGGTGGCGGCCCAGGTCGCCTTGGCCCTGGTGATCGTCGTCAGTGCCGGACTGTTGGTCCGGACCTACCACGCCTTGGAGGCCACCGAGCTCGGATTCGAGCCCCGGGGTGTCCTCAGCTTTCAGCTCTTTCTGCCCCGCAGCTCCTTCCCGGAGCGGCTCGATACCGCTCGGGTCGGCCGTCAGGTTCTGGCCGAGCTGGTCGGGGTGCCCGCGGTCGCAGAGGCCGCCCTGGTTTCGGACCTGCCCTTCGAAGAAGGCGACCTCGAGGGCGAGATCGAGGCTGCCGAGGCCGCGGGTGACCTGGGCGAGGGCCTGCCCGTGGACCTTCTGATCGTGAGTCCGCAGTTCTTTCCCACCCTGAAGATCCCCGTGCGCCAGGGGCGGGACTTCCGGGAGACGGACCGGCCGGAAAGTTCGCCAGTGGTTATTGTCGACGAGGGGTTGGTCGGGCGTTTGTGGCCGGCTGGCGGCGGGCTGGGCCGCCGAATGAAGCTCTCGACCCTCGGCGAAACGCTGGATCTGGAGGTCGTGGGGGTGGTCGGGAGCACCCGTCATGCCGGCATGGCGACGTCACCCCGACCTCGGGTCTATCTGCCCCTGGCTCAGCGCGGGCGCCGGCTCCAGTCGTACGTCCTGAGAACCAGCGGTCCGCCCTTGGCGGTCGTGGGTGCCGTCAGGGCGGCCGTCCAGCGACTGGTCCCAACCCAACCCCTGGTACAGATTCGCACCCTCGAAGAGGCCCGTCAGAGCCAGTTGGACCGCCCGCGGGTGGGCTCCTCGGTGCTCCTCGTGCTGGCTTCCGCGGCGCTGCTCCTGGCCTTTCTCGGCCTCTACGGTGTGACCCGCTATTCCGTGACCCTGCGCTCCCGCGAGTTCGCCGTACGAGTGGTCCAGGGAGCCAGCCCGTCCGATATTTCGCGCCTCGTGGTCCGCCGGGGTGCTCTGCAGATCTTGGTGGGCTTAGTCGGAGGCCTTCTGCTGGCAGCCTGGTTGATTCGAGGTTTGACCGCTCTTTTGTTCGGGGTTCGGCCTTACGATCCCTTGACCTTGACCCTGGGTGTTCTCTCGATCGTCGCCCTCGGCCTAATGGCCGTCTGGAGGCCCGCCAGGATCGCCAGCCGGGTCGACCCATCCGAGGTGTTTCGCTCGTCGAGCGAATGAGCGGCATTCGAATTGACCAGGGCACCCGTCCGTCCTCATGGAGTCGAGGTCACCCTCCTAGAAAATCCTGCCGCGAAGCTCGCGGGCCTTCTCCTGGGCTCACTGAACCAGGGTTCTGAGGCCCGGCTCCACCGCCTCGCGCTAGGTTCTTGCCCCGGTGGCGTTCTGGGCGTACTGCATCAGGCGGTTGTCGATCTCGATGTTGGTTCTCATGTGCGTATCGTCTCGTCAAGACGCACACATTCCAGCTTGGCGCTGACGAGGTTAAGGTAGCTCGTTGGAACCCCTCCCCGCGTCACAATCGCGTCACAGCGCCCAACACACTTGGGATAACAGCATGAGATTTCTACCCACCCAAACCAGGACAGGACGGCGCACTGTGGGCCACGAAAGCGGCGGGAGTGTGCTGGAGATATTGACTTTTTCGGCCTTCTAATCCGCGGGTCGGGGGTTCGAATCCCTCCGGGCAGGCCAATCTAGTCAACAACTTGCGTTTCTCGGGCCGCTTATGCCAGCCTCTTTTTCCAAGGAGGTGGCAACCTGGTGGCAAGCATCGAGAAGAAGGTTCGGTCCGGCAAAGCGGTCTACGTGGCCCGGGTTCGGCG
>JANRLG010000050.1:0-9389 GCA_033762835.1 Thermoanaerobaculia bacterium | reverse complement strand
GAACGGGGTCGGGCCGTTTCACCAGCCGCAAGTCGGCGAGGCCGAAGCGTTCGATCTCCCAGGCTCTCAAGGCGCCGCCCCCAGGGCCGCCTGCACTTTGGTGATCAGCGACTGGGCGGCTTCCGCGGACAACGAACCGGGCTGCCAGCCGATGCCCAGGCCGCGCTCTCCGAGCTTTGGGATGATGTGGAAGTGGACGTGGAAAACCGCCTGATGGGCGCTCGCCCCGTTGTTCTGCAGCACGTTGTAGGCGCCCGCCCCGGTAGCCGCCAGAACCGCTCGAGCGAGCCGCGGCAACACCCGGCCGAGGGCCGCCGCGGCGTCGTCCGACAGCTCGTGGAGGTAGGCCTTGCGTTCCTTGGGGATGACCAGTAGGTGGCCGGGGGACAAGGGGTTGATGTCGAGGAAGGCCAGCACGTGGTCGTCCTCGTAGACGCGGTGGCAGGGGATTTCGCCGTCCAAGATGCGCGCGAAGATCGTCTTGTCGTTCATGGTGCGATTGTAGCCGCCCGCCAGCCGGCCTGGGCCGCCTGGAGCCGGGACCACCGGTGGAGAACGGCTGACCGCCAGTTTTGATACCCTGCGCGCCCACACCATGCCCAGAATCACCAAGGTCTACACGAAAACCGGCGACGCCGGCACCACCGGGCTCGGCGGTGGCCAGCGAGTGGCCAAGGACTCGGCCCGCATCGCCGCCTATGGCACCGTCGATGAACTCAACTCGCAACTCGGCGTGGTCTTGACCCAAACGCTCGTCGAGCCCCTGCCCGCGATGCTCGGGCAGATCCAAAACGACCTTTTCCACCTCGGTTCGGATCTCTGCATCCTGGAAGAGGACAAGGAGCGCTTCGCCGTACCGCGGATCGAGGACCGCCACGTGGCGGCCCTCGAAGGCTGGATCGATCAACTCAACGATGCGCTGCCGGCGCTCCAGAACTTCATTCTGCCCGGCGGCAGCGCGGGCGCCGCCCAGCTCCACGTCGCCCGTTGCGTCTGCCGCCGCGCTGAACGTTTGGCGGTGACTCTCGGGCGTGCCGAGCCGATCGGCCCGTTGGTGGTGATTTACCTGAACCGGTTGTCCGACCTACTGTTCGTCATGGCCCGCCACGAAAACGCCGGGCGCGGGGTAGCAGAACCGTTGTGGGACAGCCGGCGGTAGATTTTTCGCGAGGTCGCTTACAACACCGTTTCGCGCACGACCTCATCGATCGTCGTCAGGCCATCGCGGATCTTTTGCAGGCCGCTGCCGCGTAGCGTGATCATGCCGTTTTCGACCGCCTTCTGGCGCAGCTCGACGGCGGAGGCGCCCGACAGTACGAGCTCGCGCATGTCGTCGTGGATCTCCATCACCTCGTAGAGACCGACGCGGCCCTTGTAGCCGGTGTTCGAACAACGGTCGCAGCCGCGACCCCGGAACAGCGTGAGCGTGCGCGCCTCCTGCTCGGAGAAGCCGACCTCGACGAGCGCCGCGGCGGGCAACTCCAGGGGCTCCTTGCAGTACGGGCAGACCTTGCGGATGAGCCGCTGGGCCACGATCAGGTGCACCGAGGTGGCCACCAGGAAGGGCTCGATACCCATGTTCATGAGGCGGTTGATCGACGACGGGGCGTCGTTGGTGTGCAGCGTCGAAAGCACCAAGTGGCCGGTCATGGCGGCCTTGATCGCCACCTCGGCGGTTTCGAAGTCGCGGATCTCGCCGACCAGGATGATGTTCGGGTCTTGGCGCAAGAACGAGCGCAGCGACGCCGCGAAATTGAGACCGATGCGCTCGCGCATCTGGACCTGGTTGATGCCCTGGAGGTTGAACTCCACCGGGTCCTCGGCCGTCATGATGTTGGTCTCGGGCGTGTTGATGCGCGACAGCGCCGAGTACAACGTGTTCGTCTTGCCCGAACCCGTGGGCCCGGTGACCAGCACCATGCCGTAGGGCTTCATGATGGCGGCCTCGAACTTGCGCAGCGATTCCGCCTCGAAGCCGAGCTTCGTCATGTCGAGCATCAGCTTGTCTTTGTCCAAGATCCGCATCACGACCTTCTCGCCGAAGATCGTGGGCAGCACCGAGACGCGGAAGTCGAGATCCTTGACCCGGCCTTCGACGCGGGTCTTGATCTTGATGCGGCCGTCCTGGGGCAGGCGCTTTTCGGCGATGTCGAGCCGGGCCATGATCTTGACGCGGCTGGTGATCGCTTCCTTCAACTTGATCGGCGGGTGCATCATCTCGTAGAGGATGCCGTCGATGCGGTAGCGGACCCGGTAGTCCTTCTCGTAGGGCTCGATGTGGATGTCCGAGGCACCGCGTTTGATCGCGTCGGTCAGGATGATGTTGACCAACTTGACGACCGGGGCCTGCTCGGACTCCTCTTCGAGGGTCTCGAGGTCGAGCTCCTCCTCGTCGTCGAGCACCTCCAAGTCCGCGTCGGACTCCTCGGTGACCTCTTCCATCACCTTTTTGAGCTCGATCGCGTGGGTCGAGCCGTAGTAATGGTCGATCGAGCCGCGGATGGCGAGCTCCGAGGCCACCACCGGCTCCACCTTGTAGCCCGTCATGAACTTGACGTCGTCCATGGCGAACACGTTCGACGGGTCGGTCATCGCCAGGGTGACCGTGGCGCCGGCCTTCGAAACGGGCAGGATGGTGTATTTGCGGGCGATGTCCGCCGGGATGATCTTGATCACCGCTTCGTCGATGTCCATGCTGTCGAGATCGACCGCCGGCACGCCGAAGTGCTGCGAGAGGAATTGGGTGAGCTCGCGGTCCGTCATCAACCCCTGCTTGACCAGGTTGGTGCCCAGCCGACCGCCCTGCTCCTTCTGGAGCGCCAGGGCCATCTGCAGTTGCTCTTCCGTGATCTTGCCGGAGCGGGTCAGTAACTCGCCGAAGCGCTTTTGTGGCGGCATGTTGGATTCCCTGACGAACGAGCCCGAAGGGGTTGAGAAACGGCCGAGAGTCTAGCAGTGGCTTGATTTTCGGGCAACGCAGAGTTAAATGGCTATGCGAAGATTCTCACGACGGGACGAACGAGGCGCGGGCGAGAATTTCGAGGGCTCGCGCGGCGACCACTTCCGGCCGCAACTCGAGCAAACAGGCCTTGGCCGTCGGGAAGCGGCGATAACAAAAACTGCAGGGGAGCCGTACCGCGAGGGCGCTGTCGGGGGCGCCGCACGGCCCGTGACGTTCCGGGTCGGTCGGGCCGAGGGTCATCAGCACTGGCCGGCCGAGGGCGTGGGCGAGATGGAGTGGGCCGGTGTCTCCCCCGAGAACCAGCCGGGCGCGGCGAAGTTGGGCCGTGAGGGTGGGGAGATCGCCGCCCTCGAGCAACGCCGCGGCGCCGTCGGTTCGAGCGACGATGGCCTCGGCCAAGGCGCGTTCCGTGGGGCTCGGGGAGAGGGCCACGAGGCACCGGAGTCCGCTTTCTTGGTGAATCCGACGCAGAGCCGCGGCCCAACGCTCCGGCGGGTAGACCTTGTTGCCCCAGCCCGCGCCCGGGTGGAGCAAGACGAAGGGCTCGGCGGTGTCCTCGGCGGCGTCGGCGGCCGGCAGGTGCTGGGGAGCGAAGTCGGGCGCCTCCGCGGGCAGTCCCAGGCCGTCCAACAGCGACAGCGTCCGGTCTACCGCGTGGACACCCCGCGTCGCCACGGGGCGGTTGATCCAGAAGGCGCTCGAGGGCTCGCGGCGATCCTCCTGGCGCGCGCCCAAGCGCTCCCGGGCGCCGGAGAAGCGGGCGATGGCTCCGGCCTTGTGATTGCCCATGAGGTCGATGGCGACGTCCGGCCGAAAGGCGCGCAGAGCTCGGCGCAAGGCCGCGATCTCGCGCCGCGTGCGGGCCGAGAAGGGCTCGCGTCGCCACGGTCGCAGCCGAACCGGAAACAGCTCGTCGATCCACGGATGGCCGGTGAGCAGGGGCGCGAGCGAAGCCTCCACCACCCAGCCGATGTGGGCTTCCGGCTGATGGCGCCGCAGGGCCGCCAGCACGGGCAAGCCATGGACCACGTCGCCCAGGGCGCTGGTTCGGATCAGCAGATACCGCGGTGCCGCCATGGAAGCCGATCAGTCGGGAAGCGAACGGACCTTCTGGATGAGGTCGCTGGTGGCATGATCCTTGGGGTCTCCCACCAGCCGCGTCTGGCCGCCGTAGGCGCGCACCACCGGGAACTCAGGCACCCGCTCGGGGGCGCCGTAGTCCGTGCCTTTGCAGTGCACGTCCGGACGCAGGCGCGACAGCAGGGGCGCTGGCGAGTCGCCCTCGAACACCGTGACGTAGTCGACGACGGCGAAGCCGGCGAGAAGCTCGGCGCGCTCCGCCGCGGGAACGATGGGCCGGCCCGCGCCTTTGAGTCGCGCCACCGAGTCGTCGTCGTTGATCGCCACCACCAGCACGTCTGCTTCCTGGGCAGCGGCTTCCAAGTACCGCAGGTGGCCGACGTGGACGAGATCGAAATGGCCGTTGGCGAAGGCGATGGTGCGGCCGAGGGCGCGCTCGTCGCCGAGCGCGCGGACGAGGTCGGGTTCGGTCAGGAAACGACCCACGAAAGCTCCTCCAAGGGACGGGAGTCGGCGCGCACGGCCTCGCGCAACTCGTCGGGCGAAAGTGTCGCGGTGCCGAGTTTCATCACCACGATGCCGCCCGCGTAGTTGGCGAGGACAGCGGCCTCGAGCGGCGAGGCGCCGGCAGCGAGCGCCAAGGCGAAGGTACCGATCACCGTGTCCCCGGCTCCCGTCACGTCGGCGACTTGGTCGGTACCGTGGACGGGCAAGTGGGCCGAGGGGTGGCCGTCGGCGAAAAGAGCGAGGCCCCGGCTGCCGCGGGTGACGAGCAGGAAACGGGCGCCGAGCCGGGTGCGCAGAGCCTCGCCCGTCGCATGGATGCCGCCGGCATCGAGGTCTCCGCCCCAGAGGGTTTCGGCCTCCTCTTCGTTCGGCGTGGCGCCGTCGACCCCGACGAACTCGGCCAAGCGGTAGCGGCTGTCGCAGACGAGCACGGCGCCCGCGGGCAGGGCCGCGCGCAGCGCGGCGGCGAATTCCGGCTCGACGCTGCCGTAGCCGTAGTCGGACAGG
Organism: Thermoanaerobaculia bacterium; assembly: GCA_033762835.1. GTDB lineage: Bacteria > Acidobacteriota > Thermoanaerobaculia > Multivoradales > DATKCC01 > JANRLG01. The sequence continues at coordinate 4,333 of JANRLG010000050.1, read as the reverse complement.
ATCGCCACTGACGCACCACTGGCCCGGATCGCCGCCAGGAAGCTGTCGCGATCGGCGACCGTCGGGGTCACCGGGTCTTCGATGTCGAAACGGACGATTTGTTGCTTGACGCCGCCCTTGGCGCCGCCGAGGATGCGCGTTTTGGTCGGCGTGCGGTAGCCGGCCCGGACGACGATGCCGGTGACGTCGGCTCCGCGCCGGGCGAGATCCGCGACGAGGGCGCGCCCGCTTTCGTCGCCGCCCACGAGGCCGAGGGCCACCGGGTGGCCGCCCAGGGCCGCGACGTTGGCGACGGCGTTGGCGCCGCCGCCGGGGAGGAGCCGCTCGCTCTCCTGGCGCAGGATCAAGACCGGCGCTTCGCGGCTGATGCGCTTGGCCGTGCCGACGATGAAACGATCGGCGACCAGGTCCGCGAGCACGACGACCGGCCGACCGGCCATGCGGTCGATCAGCTCGAGCAGCCGCTCACGAGTGGGAACCCTTGCGCTCTCAGTCACTTCCGGGCGGGAGTGTAACACGCACGGGGAACTCCTTCGGAAGGGTACAATGCCGTTCCATGAGCGACCGCGAGGACGAAGATTACGACGACGCCGAGGGCGGCGACGAACTTGCCGAGGAGCCCGTGGCGCCCGCTCCCGCGACGGAGGCGGAAGCGTCCCCCCAGGGCTTCTACCGGCGCATCAGCGAATACACTTCCCTCGCCTTCATAATGCCCGCCGCGATGCTGGTGGGTTTCTTCGGCGGCCGGTGGATCGGCAGTTGGTTGGGCGGACCGGGCATTGGCTCCGGCATCGGCCTCGTGCTCGGTACGGGCGCCGCGTTCCTTTCCCTCTACCACTCCTTGCGACGGCTCGAACGTGGCGGCTGAGAGCCGCGGGCCGGACCGTCGCCTGCTGCGGCGGGTCGAGCGCTACACCTTGCTGTGGGCCGGTTTGGGGCTGACCATCTTCCTCCTGCGGGCAGAATGGCACCGGGCTTTTGCCTTGACAGGGGTTAGCCTCGTCGGTATCTTCTCGTTCCGAGGACTCGAGCGCCTGGCTCTCGCTCTCGATCCCTCGGATCCGCAGCTCGGACATCAATCGAAGCGCAGTGGTTGGCGGCAAGGTTTCAGTTTGCTGAACCGCCAGTTCTTGTTGGGTGGCAGCGCGGTCGCCGCCCTCCTACTGGATCGCGACACGCTCCCGGGCGTCTTGGTGGGGCTCCTGGCCCTGCCCGCGGGGCTCTCGACCGAGGGCCTGCTCACCCTCACGCGCGCGCTTCGCGGAAAGGAAGACGATGGCGACTCCTGAGACTCACGGAGCCGATGCGGCGCACCACGCGGCCCACTCGCTCTTTTACGGCCCGGTCAACGCGGCCTGGCACGGATTCTTGAACTTGACCGGTCTCGATTCCCGGTGGGGAAACACCGAGGTTCCCGAGCACGTCGTAGGCGCGTTGTTCGTGTTGGTGCTCGTAACCCTGGTGGCGATTCCGCTGCGCTTCGCTCTGAAGCGCGACAAACCCGGGAAGCTTCAGCAGATTCTCGAGCTTTTCGTGCAAGGCCTTTCCGGTCTGATCGACGACGCGGTCGGCCACGGCGCGGGCAAACGCTACGTTCCGATCCTCGGCGCCTTCGCGGTCTTCATCTTCTTGTCGAACCTGTCGGGACAGTTCTTCTTCCTGTCGCCGGCCACCCAGAGCGTCAACACCACCTTCGCGCTCTCCCTGACGGCGTTCGCCTACTACCATTACGCCGGGCTGCGTGCCCAGGGCCTGCACTACTTCAAGTTCCTGCTCGGCCCCGTGGCGTGGTTGTTCCTGCTCTTCATTCCCTTGGAGCTGATCTCTCACGCCGCCCGCGCGGTGTCGTTGGGTCTGCGTCTGTTCGGCAACATCTTCGGTGAGCACACGATCGCGGGGGCCGTGAACGGCCTGGTTCCGCTGCTCGCGCCGCTCCCGCTGATGGCGCTCGGGTTGTTCGCGGCCATGCTCCAGACCTTCATCTTCGTCATGCTGAACACGGTGTACATCGCCGGAGCCGAACATCCGGACCACTAACCCCAACCCAACAGGTCCGGGGCGGTAGAACGACGATGGCCATCGCGACCCAACAAAAGGAGCCTCGCTCATGAAGAAACTGACTTTCCTCTGCCTCGCCGTCTTGGCGCTCGTCGCCTTCCCGGCCTTCGCCCAGGAAACCGCTGAGAAAGCCGCGGACCACGGCCCCAACTGGGGCATGCTGGCCGCCGGCTTCGCCATCGGCGTCGCCGCCTTCGGTGGCTCGATCGGCCAGGCCAAGGCGGTCGCTGCTGCCGTTTCCGGCATGGCGCGCAACCCTGGCGCGGCCGGCAAGGTCCAAACCGCCATGATCATCGGTTTGGCGTTCATCGAGTCCCTCGTGATTTACGCCCTGCTGATCGCCTTGAAGGGTGCCGGGATCTTCTGATCTCGTTTCCTGTCAAGGGTTTCAAGCCCGGTTCGGCCTGCGGGTCGAGCCGGGCTTTTTGCTTCTGGCGGACTTGGCACCCGACGTGCTTCGTTTAACCGGCCGACCGTTTTCCGCGCCGATTCGGGAGTGGAATCGTAACGAGTCGTCAGGCTAGTATGAACCCAGCGATGGCCCACGAGAGCGATCACCAGCAAGGCTGGAATTTCGAGGCGGCGGCGATGCCCTTTGTCGACGCGCTCTACAACACCGCCTATCGGATGACTCGGAATGCCGAGGATGCCGAGGACCTCGTGCAGGAGACGTACTTCAAAGCCTACAAGTACTACGACAAGTTCGAGGAAGGCACCAACTTCAAGGCGTGGCTCTTCAAGATCATGAAGAACACGTTCATCAACAACTACCGCAAGCGCCTTCTCGCACCGCCCCAGAGCGACTTCGCCGACATCGAAGAGTCCTTCGAAAGCCAGGTGAGCGAAGAAGCCGGTCAGCACATCAAGAATCCGGAGGAGGAGTTCCTCGAGGACGTTCTCGACGAGGACGTTCAACGGTCCCTCGAAAGCCTGCCGACGGACTACCGCATGGTGGTGCTGCTGGCGGACCTCGAGGGTTTCTCCTACAAGGAAATCGCCGAGATTCTCGACGTACCGGTTGGCACGGTCATGAGTCGGCTTTACCGCGGCCGGCGTCTCCTCGAGAAGACCATGCTGGAGTACGCCCGCGAGCACAACTACATCCAGCAGGGTGAAGAACCCCAGAAGATGCGCAGTCGGCCGAGCTGAGCGGCCTCGGTCCTGGAATTTCCCGGCGACGACGGCCGTTGAACACACGTGCACTCGCCCACCCCTCGCGAAGATTCGCTCCGTGACCCGGCCGTGGTGGAGAACGCCCGATGAACTGCAAGCGCGTGTACCAGGAGTCCTTTCTCCTGATCGACAACGAAGTGGATTCGGAGGTCGGCGCGGCGCTTCTTCAGCATCTCGCGGGCTGCCCAGGGTGCCAACGGCACTTCGAGCACTATCGCAAGCTGGTCTTCGTCGTCCGGGAGCGCTGCCGCCGGCAGTCAGCTCCCGAAGGCCTGCGCATTCGCATTCAGGCGACCCTGCGTCGAACGGACACCGTCTGACCTCGGAGGTCGAAAGTTGAACACTCGTCTCAAGGCTCAACGTGTCGCCAGTTTCACCCTGGCTCTGATGCTTCTGCTGGCCCTTTTCCCCGCGGCCGACGCGTTTGCCGGCAACCTCGAAGGCTTGCGGTCGGGCAGCCTCTCGGACGGTGATCTCGCCCAAGGCACGACGATCGTCGTCGTCTGGGCTTCCTGGTCGCCGAAATGCCGGGACATCGCCGAGCGGTTGAACGCCCTTGAGAAGCGGTGGGGCAGCCGGGCGCGAGTGGTGTCGGTCAACTACCAGGAGAAGCGGGCAGACGTCGAAAAGTTCGTGGACGGAGCTGGCCTCGCGGTACCGGTGTTCCTCGATCCCGACGCCGACTTCTCCCGCAAGAACTCGATCACGACCCTCCCCGGTCTGCTCGTCGTGCGCGACGGCAAACCGGCTTATCGCGGCCGTTTTCCGGACGATCCCGACAAGCTGCTGGGCGAAGTGTTGAACTAAGCATCGGGCGGGGCCGCTCGGACCTTCCGAGCGGCTCGTGTGTCCGAGGGCAACTCCTTCCCGAGGCGGCCTGCTCCGGGACGCTGTCACAGATTCTTTCTTTCGAACACCTTCGGAGCGGCACGTTGTCGTCGCGTGAATTTCCGCGCGGCCCCGTCCAACTTGCCGAAGGAGTTCCCATGTTTTCCCTGGAGAAGCCGCTCGACCGCTTCGCCCCCTCGGTTTCACCCTGGCTCGCACGACACGGTATCACCCTGCTGCGCATGAGCCTCGGCATCGTGTTCCTCTGGTTCGG
>JANRLG010000049.1:0-4051 GCA_033762835.1 Thermoanaerobaculia bacterium | reverse complement strand
CTTCGCGAAGTTCAAGCAGAAGGCCCGCGCCTTCCTGCGCGCGCACGAGGACCACCTGACCATCCACAAACTGCGCACCAACCGCCCCCTGACCCCCTCGGACCTCGCCGAGCTCGAGCGCATGCTGCTCGAAAGCGGCATCGCCGAACCCGAAGACCTCGAACGCGCCAAAGCCGAAGCCGCTGGCCTCGGCCTCTTCGTCCGCTCCCTCGTCGGCCTCGAACGAACCGCCGCCCAGCAAGCCTTCGCCGGCTTCCTCGCCGGCAAAACCCTCTCCGGCGACCAAATCGAGTTCGTGAACCTCGTCGTCGAACACCTCACCGAACGCGGTGTCATGGACGCGGCGCTCCTCTACGAATCCCCCTTCACCGACTTGACCGCCCAAGGCCCCACGGGCCTGTTCTCGCCCGCGGAGGTCAAGGAGCTGGTGGGGGTGATCGAGGACGTGCGCGGGCGGGCGGCGGCTTGAGGATCTGGGCGCGGGTGGTGGCACTCCTGGTGGTTTTGCCGACTCTTGGTTGCCGGCTTGGAACGACTTTCGATGCCGAGGCCTGGCGTGACCCAAAGCGGGTCCAGGCCGGGGACCGCCGGGCCATGGCCGACCGGCTGCTGTGGACCCGCGCGCTCCTTGGGCGCTCGCGAACCGACGTGCTGGCGCTGCTCGGACCGCCGAGCTCCGACGGCTACTTTCGCGACTGGGGCCTGGTTTACTGGCTCGGCCCCGAACGTGGCTACTTCGGGATCGACTCCGAATGGCTCGGCCTTCGACTCGATGCCGAGGAGCGCGTGATCGAAGCGAGGATCTTGACGGACTGAGGAGGCCGGCTCGCCCGGCTCAGAGAAGCCTAACCCGCTCGTCGAGTTCAGAGAACGCCCTCCTGATCGCAGCCCTGAGGCGTTCATTCGAGGCGAACTCTGGCAGAAAGATCGCTGCCTTGTCTTGAAGAAACCGCACCTCGTTTCTGAGCCTTGGATCAACGATTCGAACCGTAGGGATTCCCAACATCGTAGCGAAGAAGAACTCAGACTCGATCCAGGTAAACGAACCTCCCGGCTCGTCTGCCATGAGAAACTGAATCAGCCCAGAAGACTCCTCTATTCTCCGCGCAACCTCCTCGGAAACCGAGTTGGCTGCATAGCTCTCGACCGTTCCGATATTGTCCCTCAGATATCCAAACTCCGCGCCAATCTCTCGGCAGACCTCAAGCAGCTCTCCAGACCGTTCGAGCTGGCTGTCTCCTTTGATCGAGATGAAGACGCGTCTCGCAGAGAAGGGCCTGACTCTAACCTTCTTGACCCGAAGCTCGGGCCCCTCCATTGCTGAAGCCAGGAGAGATGCGAGTTCTTCGTGTTTCGGCGGCATGACCGGAGGCCCGTTTGGGGTGTGCTCCATGATCAAGTTTACCTGCCCCAGCTCGTGGCTATCACCAAAGCGAATATCGACCGTATAGCCCTGCCAGATATTCCACTCCTCCGCGAGGGGCTCAAGAAGCTCCTTTAGGGTTCCCAATGACTGGGAACTGTCTCTTGTCGTCTGAAATTCAAAATTTAGCTCTACTGACCGGAAGCCAAGAAGGTGTGTCGGGCTTAGAACGGCGATGCGAATCAGGCACGCCTCTGAGTCAGTATTCGCAAACCCGATGGTCGGAAGCTCGCGATCGAGTCTCGTCTTAAGGAAGAGAGTCTCCGTATCTCGAAGCCGCACAGTTCTCCTGTCCGTCACATCAGCAATAACGCGCCTTGTCTGTGGAGATCGATCAGCGCGCAGAGATGTGAAGTAAAAATAGGCAAGATACTGTAGCGACCAAAGTCTTACGGGGCGCCTGCTGAAAGCGTGCTCCCAATGGAGGAATGCGTCCACATCCTTCTTCGTGCCGTTTTTTGGGTTGTCCTGCTGCTCTTCCCTCTTCTCCATCTCCCTCTCGAGATGTTCCTCAACATTTGCGGAACTGGGCTCGGCTTGCTTGAAGTCCGCCTATTGGTTCTTCGTCATCAGTTTGCGAGTAATACGTCGCTGAACAGTCGCGCATTCGGTGCGCAGCCACTGAGAGTACTCAGCGAGACTATTGTCGTCCAGGGCGATTTGGCTAGGTCCAGTCCCGAGGATACCAGCCTCTTCGAGTTTTGACTTGCGATCGGCTGTTGCCTCTAGGGCAACAACGAATTGGAGCGTTGAGAATCGATGATTTGCCCTCGTACATCGCAATGACAGGACATTGAGTCCTTCCTCTCGAAACACGGACAGAACCTTTTTTAAGGTGCCCTTCTCGTGACGCAGGTCGATTCTCCCTGCCGCGGCTCTCGCCCAGAACTGAAACGGAACCGGAGTAAGCATCAGGTCGTGCTGAATTCGCGCACCACACTTCCCGTAATCGCGGTCTTTTTGGAATGGCCCAGAGACCGGTGGGGGATAGTAGAGGCCATACAAGACAGTGCCCTTCGAGGCGCCGAGGGGTTCAAGAAGTGAATCTGATAAGCGCATCCTGTCTTTGTCAATATAGATTTCAGACCCGTAGTTCGTCTGCCTTCCTCCCTTTGGGGTGAGCCGGTCTCGTCTTTACTCGCAGCGGCCAGACGATGAATGATTAATGGCTACCCTATCACAACAAGGCGGGCGCGAAAATGCGCGCGGGCTCATCCTTCGTCGCCGCCTCCATGGCAAAGCAGCAACGCGGGGCCCAACACCAGAGCCATCACCATCATCTGCGCCTGAATCTGGCCCCTTGTCAGTGGTGCTCACCGCCGCGCGAAAACCTCCAACTTGTCCGTCTCCTCTTCGGGAGCACTGCCCCTGAACCGACGCGCCACTTGGACCTTCCTTTTCTTCTTCCTGCTGGCGGCGGGTTTCCCGGCGCTCGTGGCCTATCGAGCTGGGCTGGACTCTCTGCGGCTGGCCTTCATGGACTTGTCCTTCAGCGTCTTCACGCTGACCTTCCTTCCGGTGGCGGCGTCCTGCTTCGTCCTGGCCTTTCGGTTCGAGGCTTTTCGGCGACTGACGGTGAGCCAGCGTAGGGCTTGGTGGTGGGCTTATGCCGGTCTGCTGGTTTTCGTGGCCGTCGCGGCGGTCGGGGATGCTTACAGCCGCTCGGTGCCCCACTACTTCTATCGCGGAACGCGGGCCGAGCTCGCCGCGGAAGCGGGCCGCGAGATCGCGTTGCGGGAGCAGATCTACACCGCCCCCGCCGAAAGCCGAGACGCGAGGCGAAAAGATCTCCAGAAAGAGATCGACGGGCTCCAGCGGAGTCGGCGCTTCGAGGGTGCCGGCAGGCAAGAGGCGTACTTCTCAGTGGTCAGTGCGGTTGCGTGGTACGCCTTGGTCATCAACTTCGTGGGCTTTGCCTTCGCGGCGTCCGTCTTGTGGTATCTGAGCTTCCTCGCTCTGGGCAAGGACCCGAGCCTACGGTCGTCCCACAGCCGCACCAATGCCCTGATCATTGGCTTCGGGTCGCTGCTATTCTGGCTGCCGCTTCGCCTGTTCAGCGAGTGGCACAACAACTTCTACAGCTTCGAGGAACTGCGTCGCTTTCAAGTGCTCCTGCCGATCGCGGCGGCGATTTTGGTCTCCACCGTCATGCTCGTGTTGATCACCAAGCCGGGGGACTTTGCGCGCTTCGTGAAAATCACCTCGACTTTGGTACCAGCCCTGGTGACCGCCCTGCTCTGGTGGCAGCAGGACCACCTCTTCATGATCTCAAGCTTCCTCGCCAACGCCGGGTTGTTCCACTGGTTGTTCACCCTGCTGATCCTGTTCGCAGGCATCGGGACGTTGTCGATTGGGGTGCGTTCGCTAAAGTGAGCGCGGCTGCATTACGATTTCGCCCGGTTCGCAGTTGAATGAGGCGAGGAAGGCGTGCCGGGTGTGACCATGGTGATGAGAACGCTGCGCAGGCTTGGGGCCGTCGCCCTGGTAGCCGGGCTCGGCTGCGGTGAGGTCAGGACCTACCCCGACGAGGGCAAAGACAGGCGCTGGGGACCGATCCTGGCTGCGGTCAAGGACCGTCAAGCAGAGACACAGAACTTCTGGCTCGGGATCGAGATCAGCACCCCCAAG
>JANRLG010000048.1:0-2385 GCA_033762835.1 Thermoanaerobaculia bacterium | reverse complement strand
AGCAGGCGCTCGGCGTTCGCGGCGGTCCTCAACAGGTAGGCCGTTTCTTCCAAAGATCGGAAATCCTCGAGCGACAACAGGACCACCGAAGGCTCGCCGTTCCGGGTGATGATCATGGGCTCGTGGTCGTCGCAGACTCGGTCGAGGGTCTTGGCCAGGTTGGCGCGGGCAGCGGTGTAAGAAATGGCGTCCATGGCGTACAGGATACCGTACAGGCCCCGACTCCTCAATCCTCACTCCACCCGATACTCCACCACCCCACTCCGCCCGCCGTCGTCGGTGGCGACGAGGCGGTGGCGACCGCGAACCGGGGGGACGAAGAGGGCTTCGCCGGGAGCGCCGGTGGCGACGAGGCGGCCGTCCTGATACCACCAGAGCCGGGTGACACCGGGAGCGACCTGGGCTTCGAGGGCGATCTTCTGGAACTCGAGGGGCGCTTCGGGGCGCAATCGGTAGGGGGTGTCGCGGTCCGGCGAGACGATCCGGGGCGGCCGGCCGCTGGGAATGCCGCGGCAGGCCCGGGAGTAGGGCGGCAAGTCGACCACCTCGCGGCCCGCGGCGCGCCAGAAGGCGACCAACTCGGCGGGCTCGACGGTGAACAGGCGCCACTCGGAGGGGCGATCCCGCAGGCAGTCGGCCAGGAGCAGCTCGCCGGTTTCACGATCGACCAGGGCACGACGATGTAGGGGGCAGAGTCCGAGACGCGTCGCGGGATAGGCGTCGAAGCTCTGGCGCTCGGGGCAGTAGGCGCCGGGCAGCTGTCGCGAGTGGGCACACAACTCGAGCCGCGGCCGCTCGCCCGGAGGCGGCATCGGCGGGCCACCGCCGGGGTCCAGGGCGCGAAACAGGTCGAACAGGATCGGTCCCGCGTGTTCACCGCCGGAGATCCCCAAGTGCGCGCGGCCGTCGAAACTGCCGACCCAGACGCCGATCGCCAGGCGCCCCGTGAAGCCCACCGCCCAGGCGTCGCGATGACCGAAACTGGTCCCCGTCTTCCAAGCCACCGCCGGTGCCCCCACGGTCAAGTCCCAGGTACTCGGCAAGTCCGGCCGGGCCAGCCCGCGCAGGATCGAGCCGACGTCCTCCGCGGCCCACGGCGAGACCAGCGTCACCTCGCGGCCAGGGTCGGCGTCAGTTAGCCAGGTCAGGGACCGATAACGCCCACCGTCGGCGAGACTGGCGTAGAGGTTGACGAGGTCGAGTAGCCGCACTTCCCCGCCGCCCAAACCGAGCGGAAGGCCGTACTCGTCCGCCGTGCGATCGAGCGTCGACAGGCCGCCACGCTGCAAGAGCTCGAGAAACGGCGCCACGCCGACGTCCGAGAGCAGACGCACCGCCGGAGTGTTGAGCGACTCCACGAGCGCCATGCGTGCTGTCGTCCGCCCGCGGTACCGGCCATCGAAGTTCTCGACCCGGTAACCGTTGAAGTCCGTAGGCACATCGAGCACGGAGCTGTCCGGCAACACCACACCGCGATCGAAAGCGAGGGCGTAGAGCAGCGGCTTGAGCGTCGAGCCCGGCGAACGTAACGCCCGAGTCCCGTCCACCTGGCCGTCGTGCTCGATGTCGAAGAAGTCCGCCGAACCCACCAGCGCCCGGATCGATCGACTCGGCACCTCGATCGCCACCGCTGCCACGTTGCCCAGCCCCCGCGCCTGAAGCCCCGAAGCGTGGCGCGCCACGATCTCCTCCATTGCCCGCTGGGCGCGCGAGTCAAGGGTGGTGACAATGCGGTAGGGGGCGTCCGTGGTGCGGGGCTCGGGGGGCGGGAGGGGCGGACGCTCCGGAAGAGAAAGGCGGAATGGAGTCGCGTCCGCCCCTCCCGCCTCCCGAGCCCCGGGGACCTCCCGTGATCCTGCGACGCGGTCCTGTCTTCCTCCGGGGTCTTCACCCACCGGTCCCGACTCGCCCGCCGCCGCCCACGCCCGCGCTCCGCGCCAGCAGCGCAAAATGGGGCGCCGAAAACGGCGGTTTTCGCCGCACGGTCGGCAGCGGCAAGGCCCGCCCGTTTGCCGCCTCGGCGGCAGTGATCACCCCCTCGGCTTCTAGCACGGCCAACACCCTGTCCCGCTCGGCTCGAGCGCGAGCCGGATGCAGCGTCGGGTCGAAGCCTCGCGGTGACCGCGGTAGGGCCACCAACAGAGCAATTTCGCCCGCGGACAGGTGCGCCGGAGTCTTGCCGAAGTAGAACCAGGCCGCCGCCACCACGCCCTCGACATTGCCGCCGTAGGGGGCGTTCGATAGGTAGAGCTCCAGCAACTCGTCGGGATCGTGGTGAAAGCGCAGCTGCAGCGCCCGAAACGCCTCACGAAGCTTGGAACCGAGCGTGCGCGGCGCCGGGTCCGCCATCCGAGCGAGCTGCATGGGGATCGTCGACGCTCCCGA
>JANRLG010000047.1:0-11864 GCA_033762835.1 Thermoanaerobaculia bacterium | reverse complement strand
CCAGCAGTTCGTTGTGGACGTCGGTGACGCCCTTGGTGGCCCGGGCGATGCGCTCGGCATCACTCTTGATGAGGGCGCTCCGGACCCGGCCGATCAGGGTGACGACACCCTGGGACGAGCTGACGTCGATGTTGCGGGCGTGGATCTCCGAGTTGGCGACCAGCTTGGACTTGACCTTGGAGCTGATCATCACGTCGTCGACCCAGTCGCCCACCGTGCGCTCCCCGACGGTCAGGGAGTTCTCGAGACCCTGCACACCCTCGGTGCGCCAGGTCACCCGCCCTGCCTCCCGCCGAGCTTCCTCGGTGTCCACGACGCCGGTCAGGTAGACGTAGCCCTCGCGGGTTTCGACTTCGATCTGGCGCGCCTTGACCTTCTCATTGGCTGCGAGCGAGGCTTCGATGACCTTGGTGATTCCCGAGTCCGACCTGCGCGTCGTGTCGGAAACCATCGTGGACCTACAACCGCCGATCCCGACGAGGCTGATACCGACCAGGAAAACGACCTGCCAAGAGCGCTGTAATTGATTTCTTTTCATGAAGTACCGTCCTTTCTGAACGTGCTCCCAGAGTAGTCCTCGGCAGCTTCTGCGGGAAGCGCACTTACTACCCGTCGGACGGCCGTGGCGGTAGGTAGAAACCCCCCGGTCGCACCGCCGCGAGAAGACGAAAAAAGGGCCTGCCCAGGTTGCCCCGGACAGGCCCGATGAACATCATGACTCGGTCGTAGTTCAGGACTTTTTGTCGACCGAAACGACCTTGGTGACCCCCTCGACGGCTTTGACGATCTTGGTCGCCTCGGCGCGCCGAGCGGTGGTGAAGTCCCGGTTGAATTCGAGGGTCACGACGCCGCTCGCGGCTTCGGTGCCGATGCGGAAGCCGTCCGTGCTCATCTTTTCGACGAGGGCGATCCGGATCCGCGTTTCGAGCATCGCGTCCTTGACCTCGGCCTCGGCTTCTCCCGTCGCTGTGGCGACCTTGCCCGGCATCACCATGGCGGTCTTCAACTCGATGGAGTTCTTGACGCTCTTGATGTTCGGAACCGTCTTGGCGACGGTCTCCGCAAGCTCCCGGGTCTCGCGCTTGTCGACGGTGCCCGCGAGGGTCAAGGCACCGGCGTCGGTGGTGACATCGACATGGAGACTGTCGGAGCCGAGTTTGTCGAGCAGGGCGAGCTTGACCTTGAGGGTGATGGTCCAGTCGGCCTGGTTGTCAGCGGCAAAGGCCGCTTGGCCGGCAATGAGGAAAGCGCCGATCAGCGCGAGATTCGTCAGGGACTTCATTTTCATGCGTTTTACCGTCCTTTCAGGAACGAGCTCCAGGCTAGGGCTTTGGGGTGGAGGGGGTAAGAGCACTTTCTACTCGGCCCCACCAAGCAGAGGTAGGTAGAAACCACCTCACGAGTCAGACGGTGGCCATGGCCTCGAGGTTGATGGTCGTGCGGGCGAGCCGGGAGAGCTTGACGTCGGCGCCGGACTCTTCGTCGAGCGTCAGCTGAAGCAGCTTCGCGGCCTGCTGTTCTCCGAGCAGCTCAGCATAGGCACCGGCGGTGCCATAACCGGCAATTTCATAATGCTCGACCCGTTGACAGGACGAGATGATGCCGGCGTCCCGCACGGCCGGTTCGGCCTTGGCCTTGAGCATTCCCTCGCCCTCGGCGAGCAGACCTTCCATGCCTTTGCAGTGCTCGTCACCGGGCTTCAGGTTGAGCCCGGTGAAGATCTGCTCGAGCCGGTCGAGATGTCCCTTGGTTTCGTGGAGGTGCGCGGTCAGGGCCGCCTTGAGTTCAGCGTTGGTGGCGGCAGCGATGATCTTGGGCAACGCGGCGGTGACCTGGGTCTCCGCGCTGTAAAGATCCTTCAGTTCGTGGAGCCAGAGTTTCATGAGGGAATCGAGGTTCATGGGACTTTCCTTCTCTTGGCCGGTAACAGGAAAAAAGGACGCCTGGAAGGCTCCAGGCGTCTTGGGGACGACCTAGCGGCCGTCGTGTTCGGCGTTGCCGCCGGGGAGGGGCTTCTCGACGCGGTCGACGTGGTGCCAGGCATCGCGGGAGGCGGCCTTGGCCTCGCTCCAAGCCAGCTTCGAAGCCCCCTTGGCCGTGTCCCAACCGTGCTCGAGGGAGGCTTCGACTTCCTCGAAGCGTCTGCCGTCGTGAGCCCCGCGGGCTTCCCAGCCGTAGCGGTAGGCCGGTTCGTACTGGTCGTAGGGAGTGCCCGCGGCCACGTAGGGGCGCTCGGCGTAGTGGCTGCTCCAGTACTCGCCCTCACGGAGCGGGTTCACCAACTCCGCCGCTCCTTTGCCGACGAGCCCGCCGGTCACCCCGCCGACCACGGCCCCGAGCAGAGCTCCCGCGGGCCCCGCGACTGCCGCGCCGAGTGCGGCCCCCGCGGCCCCGCCACCGATGGCCCCGAATCCGGTACCGACCGGATGAGCCGCGACCACGTCCATGTTGACGGCGTGGTCCTGGGCTTCTTTTTCTGCAGTGGTTTCCATCCTGAGCTTCCTTTCTGAGGGTTCTTGGCGGCGGGCGTCACACCGGCGGCTTGGGTTTGTCGGGCCGGGGACGCCGTTCGCGCTGGGGTTCGCGGGCGCGGGGGGTGGGCTTGGTGGGTTTGGCTTCCGCGGGCGGTTTCAGCGCGGCACGACGCTCGGCTTCCTGTCGCGCCTTGAGCCGCTCGGCGGCCTTCGTGTGCTCTTGCCGCTGGGCCTGGCGTTCGCGCTGATTGCGCAGAGCGACTTCGTCGCGGCCCTTCTGCTCACGCTGCTGGGCCAACTCGTCGCCCTGGAGCTTCTCGAGTTGGCGTTGCTCTTCGACTTGATGGCGACTCAGGGCCTCGCGATCGTTGCGTTCGATGCGTTCGGACTTGCGGGCGTCGAGCGGTGGGGCCCGCCGGGTGCGCGGTGCCACTTGGACGTCCGGAGCGTCGCGCAGGGCGACCGGGGGGCGCGGGTCGAGCTCGCTGCGCGGCGCCGCGGCGGGCCGTCGGGGGCGAACCGAGTCGAGATTCCGGGCACCGGGGCGGTAGAGCCGCAGCTCGTTCTCGGAGATCTCTCCGCGTTCCTTCGTGCGCGACTCGGCGAGGTGGCGGCGGGGGATCCGCTTGCCGGTCGCCCGTTCGATGTCGCGCACGTCGACGCCACGGTTGATCACCCGGTTTTGGACGTAGTTGTACTGCGTGATGTTGGTGGTGTTGTGGATGATCGTGACGTTGCGAGCCGTCGGTAGGCGATGGCGCGACAAGCGGGCATCGAGGAACGAACGTTCGGGGACGAAGTTGTAGGAGTCGGCACGAATACCGAGGTTGAGATCGAAGCCGCCGAGGCGCAAACCGAAGCCGACTTCGAACTCGACCGTGGGGGGCAACGGCGCCCAGCCGATGTAGCCGTCCCCGCGTTGCCAGGAGACCCATGCCGGGCCCCAGACCGTGCCGGGCACCCACAGCCAGCCGAACCGCGGGTCCCACGCCCAGCGCCCGTAGTGGTAGGTGGCCCAGCCGAAGGACTCGTAGGAGTACCAGGTCCAACCGAAGTCGGTGTCGATCCAACGGCCGTCGTCGTAGGGTCGCCAGCCGGGGCGGACGTCGCGCGGGAACCAGGCCCAACCGTGCTCCCGAGTCCGCACCCAATCGCCGTAGGGCGAAAGCTCGTCGTAGAAGAATCCCACCTCGCCGCGGGGCGTCGGGACGTCGTCGTCGCGATCGTAGTAGCCGTGCCGGTCGTCGTGATCGTCCCAGTCGTCGCGCTCGTCCCAGTCGTCGTTCCAAGGTGCGCCGGGGTCATCGTCGTAGTGGGAGGAGCTCGGTGGTGGGCCGAACTCGAGATCCTGAGCAGAAACGGCCGAGGAACCGAGGGTTCCCCAGAGTAGAGCAAGGGTGGCCCAGTGGATGGGTCTCATGAAGTACCGTCCTTTCTCGAACGAACTTCAAACTAGTTCGTCGAGGCCGGACGGCGAAAGCGCACTAACTACCCCCGCCGTTCGCCCCGGGGACCGTAGAAACCACTCTGCCGGTCGGCACCCGCCTCCGGGACGACTTCGCCGAGCACGGCCTGCACGCGGTGCTCCCGGCCGTCGTCGACGAGGGGAATCGCCCGTGGGTCGACCGCGACGCCGTCCAGTGCGAGGCTCGCGACTCCACCGCAGCGGCCCTCGGGGTTCTCGACACCGATCGTGTAGCGGCTCGAGCCGAAGCGCCAAACGAGGGAAAAACGTGGCCAGGAGGACGGAATACAGGGCTGGAGCGAGAAGTGGTCGCCACGGCGCACGAGCCCCAGAATGCCCTCGAGAGCCACCCGGTAGAGCCAGCCGGCGGATCCCGTGTACCAGCTCCAGCCGGCTCGGCCGCGGTGGTCCGGGTGGTCGTAGACGTCGCCGGCCACGGCGTAGGGCTCGGCGCGGTAGACCTCGAGCTGATCCGGAGTGCGGGTGTGGTTGATCGGATTGAGCAGGTGGAAGAGCTCGACGGCTTCGTCACCGCTGCCGAGCCGGGTGAGCGCGAGCACCACCCAGGCGGCGGCGTGGGTGTACTGGCCGCCGTTCTCGCGCAGGCCCGGCAGGTAGCCCTTGATGTAGCCGGGCTCGAGGGCGGAGTGGTCGAAGGGGGGGGTCAGCAGCAGGATCACCCCCGAGCCGCGGCGCACGAGCTGCGCCCGCACCGCACTCATGGCCCGTTCGGCCCGGCGCCGCGGCGCTGCGCCCGAGAGCACTGCCCAACTCTGGGCCACGGAGTCGATGCGACCTTCGTCGTTGCGCGACGAGCCGAGGGGCGTGCCGTCGTCGAAGTAGGCCCGGCGGTACCACTCGCCGTCCCAAGCTTGCTCGAGCACCCGGCCCAAGCGCTCCTGTTCGGCCCGGTAGCGCGCCGCCCGGGGCGCCTCGCCGCGGGCGTCGCACAGGGGCGCGAAGGCGCCGAGCACGGCGTGGAGGAACCAGCCGACGAAGACACTTTCGCCGCGCCCGCCGGCACCGACTTGGTCGTAACCATCGTTCCAGTCGCAACTGCCGATCAGCGGCAGGCCGTGGGCGCCCTGGGTGAGCGCCCGGTCGATGGCCCGAAGTCCGTGCTCGAAGAGGCTGCCCGTCGACGCGGACTCGACCGGTGAGCCGAAGGCCTCGGCCTCGCCCGGGGCCAGCTCCGGAGCTTCGAGGTAGGGCACGATCTCGTCGAGCACGGCGGCATCGCCGGTCGTCGCGACGTACTCGGCGAGGGCAAAGGGCAGCCACAGCAGGTCGTCGGAGCACCGGGTGCGGATGCCCTGGCCGCCCCTCCCCTCCCGATCCCGCGGCAACCACCAGTGCTGGACGTCGCCCGCCACGAACTGCCGGGCCGCGGCGCGAACCAGGTGCGCGCGGGTCCAGTCGGGGCGGGTCAGCTGCAGGGCCAACACGTCCTGGAGCTGATCGCGGAAGCCGTAGGCGCCGCTCGACTGTGCGTACCCCGAGCGCGCCCACAGCCGGCACGCCAGGTTCTGGTACAGCAGCCAGCCGTTGACCAGGACATCGAAGGAGTCGTCCGGGGTGGTCACCCGCACGGCGCCCAGGGTCTCGTCCCAGAAGGCTTCCACCCGCGCGAGCTCGGCGTCCGCGGCAGCCGGGCCGTCTGGACCGGTGAACGCCGCGAGCAGGGTCTCGACCTCGGCGAGGTCGTCCCCTTGGCCGAGGGCGAACACCACCCGGCGGGTTTCTCCGGGCTCCAGTTGGAGTTCACTTTGGAGCGCGGCGCAGGGGTCGAGGCCGGCGCCGAAGCGGTTCTTCAACCGGCTTTGGCCGAGGGCGGCGGCACGGTCGAGGCGACCGTTGCGCCCGAGAAACTCGAGCCGGTCGCCGGTGGCCGCCAGAAGAGGCAGGCTCGTGGCCAAAAACGCCACCCGGTCCTGGCGCGAGCGATACCGATCCCGGGCCAGAACCGCGCCCGCGGCGGCGGCGAGCTCGGTTTCGATCAGCCGCGGTCCGCCCGCGACGGTGGGGCCAAGTTGCCACTGGCAGTAAGCGAACAGCGTCAGCCGGCGGGGCCGGTCCCCGGCGTTGGTCACGGTCAGCACGGAGAGCTTCACCGGCGCGTCCCGGGCGACGAACACCGCCAGCTCCTGGCGAATCCCCCCGGCATCGCGGGCGAAGCGGCTCACCCCCGGGGCGTGGCGCACCACCCAGCGTGGGGACCGGGGCGAGCGGCCCAGGGGCGCGGGGGTGGCTCCCCAAAGGGCACCGGAGGCCTCGTCGCGCAGGAAGATCGCCTCGCTGGTGGGGTCCGAAACCGGGTCGTTGGCGAACGGGGTCAAGCGGTTTTCGCGGCTGTTGTCGTGCCAGGTATGGCTCGCGCCGGAGCTGGTGACGAGGCTGCCGAAGCGGGGATTCGCCAGGATGTTGCTCCACGGCAACGGGGTTTCACGGTCGCCCTCGAGTACCACCACGTACTGCCGACCATCGGTCGTGAAGCCGCCGAGGCCGTTGGCGAGCAGCAGCGGCGGGATCTCCGGGCCGGGGCCGCGCTCGCCGGGCTCATCCACCAGGGCGGCCGGAAGCGCCCGCGGCGGCTCGTCCCCGGCGCGGTCGAGGTGTTCGTCGAGGTCGCCGCGGTGGGGTTCGAGGACCGCCCGCGCCACCGCGACCAACAACACCGTCTCGGCTTCCGTGAGGGTCTCGCCGCGGAGCAGGAAGACGCCGCCGGGCTGGCTTCGCCACGCGCCCCAGGGGCCACTTTCGACCAGCAGGGTGAGCTCGTTCTGGACCGACTCGCGATAGCCCTCCGGGTGCTCGTTCAAAATCACCACGTCGGCCGACATGCCTTTGAGTCGCCAATGTTCGTGGGCGGTGAGGATCTGGCGGACGAAGGGCAAGTCCTCCGATTGCTCCACCCGCACCAGCACGAGGGGCCGATCACCGGAGATGCCGAAGCGCCACAACCCCTCTTGCCCCAGCGTGTTGCGGGCCAGAAGCTCGCCTGCGGCGCGCAACGAGGCGTCGGAGAAGAACACCCGTGAAGCCAGCCGTTCGGAGCGCCGGGCCTGTTCGACCGAAATGCCCAGGTGTCGCAGCGAGACCTGCGTCTGGGTGTAGGCCAGGGCGAAGGCCCGGGCGGCCACGCCGTGGTCGTGGTACTTCTCGGCACACGCTCGAGCGCTCGCCTCGTCGGCGCACAGGCCGGTCGTGAACGACAGCCGCACGAAGCCGCCGGGGGCCAGGCGCAGCCGCGTGCGCAGGCTGAAGATCGGGTCGAGCACGGCCCCGGTGGTGCCGGACAGGGCGCGGCCCTCGAGCGCTCGAGGGTTGTCCGGGACGCGCCCGAGTCCGATGTACCGCTCGCCATCGGACTCCCACTCCACCTGCTCCTGGGTAGGTCCCTGCATGGACAGACCGTGGAAGGCCACCACGCCGCCATCGTGAACCCCGCGGGGCCGGCGGCGGGCGAGCAGCGCCGTGCTTTCGGCGAGCCAAGTGGTTTCGACGAAGAGTTTGCCGAAGGCGGGGTTGGCGACGTCTTCGGCGATCGCCCCGAGCGCCAGCTCGACGTAGCTGGTGACCTCGATCTCGCGCGGCCGATCGCTATGGTTGGTCAGCGAGAGCCGGCGCACCTCGGCGTCGTCCCCCGGAGACACCGCGATCTCGAGGCGCGTGGCGAGGTCGAAATCGCGCCGCTCGAAGATCGCCTTGTCGGCGAAGAACTCCACCGTGTACTGGTCGGGTTCGCGGGCCGTCGGCTGGTAGCCGGCGGACCAAACGGCGCCGCTGTGGACGTCGCGCAGGTAGAGGTACTGGCTACCCGGGTCCGCCGTCGGGTCTTCCCGCCAGCGGGTCACGGCGCGGCCGCCGCACCGGCTCGCGCCGCCGCCGCCGTGGGTGACGATCGCCGCGTAGTGACCGTTCGACAGGATCTGCACGTGGGGGAAGGGCGTGTGGGGCGAACGCAGGCGGCGCGGCGCCCGCACCAGCGGGGGTGGCTCGATGCGCGTCTGCTCGGCGGGGTGTGGGCGGATGACCGGGGCCGAGCGCGGAAGCCGCTCCTGGAGCAGCAGCTCCGAGGCCTGAATCCGCGGGTCGCCATGGAAACGCTCGACCATGACGTCGGTGCGCAACACGTTGGCGAGGGCGACCAGCGTCATGCCCTGGTGGTGGGCCATGTGGGTGGTCACGAGGGTGCCCTCGGCAGGTCCCCGCGCGGGTTCCGGGCGCTCGCCGCCGCCTTCGTCGCCAGGCCGGCGGCGGGTGTAGTCGATGGCCTCGGTGAACCCGAGCGGTCCCAGCGCCCCCGCGGCCGCCAACCGACGCAGATTGTCGGCGGCCTCGGCGGGCGCCAGCAGCGCCGCCAAGGCGGTGGCATAGGGGGCCACCACCAATTCGTCGGCCAGGCCCCGCTTCAGACCCAATCCCGGCACGCCGAACTCCTTGTATTGGTAGTTGCCGAGCCGGTCGACGAGGTCGTAGGCCGACTCCGAAATGCCCCACGGCACTCCCCGCGTGTGGCCGTAACGGATCTGCTGGCGGATCACCTTGCGGCAGCTCAAGTCGAGCAACGTGCCCGGGTAGCTGCGGGTGAGCAGCAGCGGCATCAGGTACTCGAACATCGTGGCGCTCCACGACAGCAGCGTCGGCACCCCGCGCACGCTCACCACCAGGCGCCCGAGGTGGAACCAGTGGCTCTGCGGCACGTCCCCCTTGGCGATGGCGAAGAAGCTCGCCAGCCGCGACTCCGAGGCCAGTAGGTCGTAGAAACCGAGGTCCGGCCCGCCCGGGCCGTTCGAGTCCGGCAAGCGGTAGCCGATCGTGAACAGCTGGCGACGGCGGTCGAAGAGGAAGCGGAAGTCCATGCCGTCGGCGAGCTGCCGGGCGCGTTCGGCGAGCTCCCCGAGCCGCGGGGCCAGCTCCGGCGGCGCCTTCTGGGCGTGGTCCCGACAGCCTTCCGCCAGGGCCACCAGGGCCGCCGCGAGGTTGCCGCTGTCGACCGTCGAGACGTAACGCGGCAGCAGCGGCGCCAGCGTCCGAGTGTCGTACCAGTTGAGCAGATGGCCTTCGTGACGCTCCAAGGATTCCGCGGCGCCGAGGGTGGCCTCGAGCCGTGGGACCATGTCCGCGAGCGGAATCAGGTCGAGATCGTGAGCCGCCAGGATCGACAGCAGCCCCATGCCGATGTTGGTGGGCGAGGTGCGGTGAGCCACCGGCGGGTCGCGGTCCGCCTGCACGTTGTCGGGTGGCAGCCAGTGGTCCTCGGGACCGAGCACCTGGTCGAAGAAGGCCCAGGTACGGGCGGCCACGGTCGTGAAGAACTCGCGGTCGGCCCCTGACAACTCGCGCCCCCGGGCGTCGATCGCCCGGCTGAGGCGGTGGGCCACGAAGGGTGCGGCGAGCCACAACAGCAGGAACGGCAGGGCCACGGGCCAGGCCGCGAAGCGAGTCAACCCAACGGCGCCGGCGAGCAGCAGCGCCACGATCGGGCTCGCCGCCATTCTCAGCAGGAAGGACGGCAAACCCTCGCCCGCGCTGCGCGCCGACTGGGCCGCCGCGGTTTCCCACTCGAGCAGCCAGCGTTGGGTGAACAGCAGCCGCACCAACGTCAGGCCGATGGCATGGACCATCTGCCAGGCGTGGAAGGGCAGGAAGACGAGGGTCAGGAGCGCCTGGGCAAAGGGCGTCGAAAGGTCGTCGAGAAGCGCTCGCAGGTGCACCCGGACGGGCTCGCGGGCCGGCCACCGAACGAGCCGCGTCAGCTGCGCCAGGGCGGCAACCAAGGGAAAACCCACCACGGTGAGCCCGGCGAGGGTCCACAGCAGGGGCCGGCCCGGGAGCACCGTCCAAGCTGCCGCGAAATAGGCCAGCAGCGTGGGCGCCACGAGACTCCGGCGCAGGTTGTCGAGAATCTTCCATTGGCTGATCAGGGGCAGGCGATTGCGCCCCCGGCCCGCGGGTGTCGGCACCCAGGTGAACAACCAGGCGAGGATCTGCCAGTCCCCGCGCACCCAGCGGTGCTGGCGCCGGGCGTGGGCGAGCACGTTCGACGGGTAGTCGTCCACCAGCTCGACGTCCGAAACGAGCGCCGTGCGAGCATGCAGGCCTTCGAACAGATCGTGGGAAAGCAATGCGTTTTCGGGTACCCGCCAGCCCACCGTGGCCTGGAAGGCGTCGACGTCATAGAGGCCCTTGCCGGTGAAGATGCCTTCGCCGAAGAGATCCTGGTAGGTGTCGGAGACGGCGGTGGTGTACGGGTCGACGCCGGTGTGTCCGGCGTAGATGCGCGCGAACAACGAACCCGAGGCGCTGGCGAGGTTGACGCTGACCCGCGGCTGCAGAATGCCGTAGCCCTCGGTCACCCGGCGCGACCGGGCATCGACCGCGGGCCGCTGGAGCGGGTGCGCGAGGATGCCCACGAGGCTGCGCGCCGTCCCGGGAGGCAACCGGGTGTCGGCGTCCAAGGTCAGCACGTAACGCACCGAGGGCAAAATCGACGAGTCGCCGATCTCGACCGCGAAGCCGCTTTCCCCCGCGGAGCGCAGGCGGCGGTTGAGCTCCTCGAGCTTGCCCCGTTTGCGTTCCCAGGCCATGAAGGCCCCTTGGCTGGGGTTCCAACGGCGTTCACGATGGAAGAGGTGGAAGCGATCGTTGCCGCTTCCGTGGTGCTCGCGGTTGAGCCCTTCGATGCCCGCCACCGCGGCGGCGAGAATGGCGGCGTCGCCGGGCAACTCGCGGCTCTGGGCATCCCGGAGATCACTGAGAATGGCGAAGTGTAGGTTCCGGTCGAGGTTACCGAGGGCCTGCACCTCGAGGTGAGCCACCAAGCGCTCGACCTCGGCCACGCTGCCGAGGATCACCGGCACCACGACCATCGTGCGGGCCGACTCCGGGATGCCCCCCTCGAAGTCGAAACGCGGCAGCCGGCGGGGCGGCACCAGGGCGGCCACCAGCCGCTGCGTCAAGAGGACCGCGAGCTCGCTCGCGGGCACCAAGGCCAGAAGCGCGGCCACGAGGGCGAAGCCACTTGCGGGCCCGGCCGCGAGCCAGGCCGCCGCTACGCCCGCCGCGGTGAGCCCGGCGATGCCCCCCAGATACAGCGGCGTCGCCTTGGCCAAGAGCCGGCGTCGCAGGCTTTCGCCGAAGGGCGGGCGAAACTCCAAGGCGGCCTCGAGAGCCGGGCGACCGGGGCCGATCAAGCCGTGGCCGACGTGGGCGGCGCGCGCGCCGATGCCGAGTTTCTCGGCCGCCCGCCGGGCGTGTTCGACCGCCCTCAACGCCACGCGGACCTGCGCCGTGCCGGACTCGCAGCCCCCGTGGGCGGCGGCAAGGTCCTCGACCGCGTGGCGGTACTGGTCCCGGCTGGCGAAGTCCATCCGCGGGTAAACCCCGGCCGGGTCCCGGTGCAGGATTTCCTCGAGCGGACTGACGCGCTCGACGAAGCGGCTCCAGTCGAGGGTCGAACAGAAGCGCAGACTGGTGACGGTGTTGCCGATCGACACCTGGTCGGTGGCTTGACGCTGGTTCTCGCGGCGCACCGCGTCCTCGGGCGTCGTGCCCTGGCCGTCGAGAGCCGCTTCGACGGCGGCGGCCAAGGGCGACAAGCGCGGGTCGTACTCGCGCATGCGTTCGCGCAGGCGGGCCACGAAGGCGTCGGGCAAAGGGTCGGGTAGGGCACCCGGCGGGCCACCCTGTTCGAGCCGCGCGAACACCGCGTCCGCCGAGCGCCGCGCCGACCTGCCCGCGATCACGCCGTCGACCCAGAAGCGCAGGTTGTCGACCAACGCCAGCTTGAGCAGGCTGGGCAGCGCCCACAGTTCGCCGATCGCCAGGGGTGTGACGGTTTCGAAGGCGACGACGAAACGGGTCAGCCGCTCTTCGTCGAGCCGGCCATCGCCGTGGCGCACGAGCTCGAGAGCCAGGGCGTG
>JANRLG010000046.1:0-78044 GCA_033762835.1 Thermoanaerobaculia bacterium | reverse complement strand
CTACGGCCGTGGCGTCATGCTCTACGACGTGGCGGGCCTGCGCTGGTTGGGTCACTCCGGCGGCACGCCCGGCGCCAAGGCGGTCGTAGCCTACTCCCCCGCCGACGACGCGTTCGTGGCGGTGGCCCTCAACACCGACGGCCCGGCCGAGGCGGTGGCGAATTTACTGCTCTCGAAACTGCGTGCGAGTCGGATATCCTCCCCACCGTGAACGAGTTGCGCATCGAGCCGGCCATCTTCGAACGGTTTCCCGGGCTCACCCTGGGGGTCGTCGTCGCCCGCGGGATCGACAACACGGGGCAACCCGAGGCCTTGGCGACGGCCCTGCGGCGCGCCGAGGCGGACGTGGTCGCCACCATCGACCCCGGAAAACTCGCGGAGCACCCGCGCATTGCCCCGTGGCGGGAGGCCTACCGGGCCTTCGGAGCGAAACCGAAGGACTACCCGTCGTCGATCGAGAACCTCCTGCGCCGGGTCGCCAAGGGCCACGTGTTGCCGGCGATCAACCCGCTGGTCGATCTCTACAACGGGGTTTCCCTGCGTCATCTCTTGCCCATCGGCGGTGAGGACTTGGACCAGGTTTCGGGCGCGGTCGTCTTGCGCTTCGCCGGGGATGCCGAGCCCGCCGCGTTGCTGCTCGGCGACAGCGAGGCCAAGCCGCCGAAACCCGGGGAAGTGATCTACGCCGACGGCGTCGGGGCGATCTGCCGGCGCTTCAACTGGCGTGAGGCGGACCGCACCAAGCTGACCGCCGCAACGCGGAACGCCGTGCTGGTGATCGAAGCCTTGCCGCCTGTCTCGCGCGACGAGCTCACAAACGCGCTGGCCGAGCTCGCCTCGGGGGTCCGCGAGCACACCGGCGGAACGGTGACGACGGCGGTGCTCGAAAACACGAATCCACGTTGCGACCTGGCGGGGTAGCCGTGGCGGAGGCTTCCCCACCCGACCCGGCCGGGACGAGCCCAGGCGCTGCCTCGGTCACCTGGATCCAGAAGAGGCGTTTGCCGCTGGCGGTCTTCCTCGCCACCGCGGCGGCCTACGCCGGCGTGATCTTCGGGTTGTTTCCGCACGAGCCGTTCCTGAAGTACCCCACCCTCGCCCGCCAGGCACTCGAAGGCACGTTGTCCCCGGAGCGCCGGCTCGACCTCTCCCCGCTCTACCTCGGTTTTCACGAGCTGCTGGCCGTCGTGGGCGCGCCCGCGGGAACGGCGGAGCTGCTCCAGATCCTGGCGGTCGCCCTTGCCACGGCGCTTCTGGCGAGCCTGTTGCGGCCGCGTGTCGGGCTCGGTCCCACCCTGGTCGCCTGCGGGCTCTTCGCGGCCGGAGGCGGGCTCGTTACCTACACCGCCACCCTCGAACCCGAGGCGTTCTTGGTGCTCACGGTCACGGTCTTCCTGTGGGCCGTCCTCGCGGCCCCGCGGCGCCCCGCCGTGGCCGGATTGGCCCTCGCGGTGGCGGGCATCCTGCGGCCGAACCTGCTGCCCTTGGCCGTGCTGGTGCCGCTCGGGTTCTGGCTCGAGGCCCGCCGCGGCGACGCCGAGGTACGCCGCCGGGCTCGCCGCGCGGCCCTCCTGGTCGCCCTTCCCGCGCTCGTCGCCGTGGCGGCCCTTCTCAGCCGCAACGCGACGCTCCCGGGGCCGTTCACGCCCTTCGTGATGAACCCAGGCACCGTCTTCTTCGAAGGCAACCACCCCTGGGCCGAAGGGACCGCGGCCACCTACCCGCCGCTGTTTCCCGAGCTCATCCCCCTCTTCGCGGGTTCTCCCGACCCCCAGCACGAGCTCTACCGGCTGTTTGCTCGACGGGCCACGGGGGAGGAGCTGACGGTCGCCCAGGTCAACGGCTTCTGGCGTGCCCGCGCGTGGAACTTCCTCGTCGACCACCCCGGGCTGACCTTGAAGCGGGTCGGCCGGAAGTTCCTGGCGGTGCTCGGGGGCTACTCGTGGCACGACTTGCCGACGGCACACTGGAACGAACGGCGCCTCGGTTGGTCGGTCCTGTGGGCGTCGGGCCTGCTGCTGGCACTGGCCCTGTGGGGGCTCGAACGGGCCGTGATCGGCGTCCGGCATTCTTGGCCGCTGCTGCTCCTGGGCGCTCTCCAGCTCGCCGTGCTACTCACCGTCTACGCCTCGGCCCGCCAACGCCTGGCCCTGTGGCCGGTGGCGGCCGTGCTCGCCGGATGGGCCTTGGCACCCACCACGGTACGGCGCTTCTCGCGCCGCAGCATCCTCGTGTGGACGGCCCTGTTGTTTCTGGTGACGACGGTGCTGCGCTCGGAGGGCACCTTCGACCGACACCTGTTCTCGGCCGTCGACGCCTCCTCTCGAATCGCCGCGGAGGCACGGGCAGCGCGCACGGCGGGAGTCCTGGACGCGGCGGCCACTCGCGCCGCCCAAGCCTTCGTGGCCGCGCCGTGGCGGATCGAGGCGCTGCACCCGGCCTATGTGCCCGGCATCGCGGACGCCCTGGCGCGGGAGATTGACCGGGCAACGCACCTTCCGCCCTTCGAACGCGGCCGGCTCGCGCTCGCGGCGGGCCGCACCGAGTCCGCGAGCGCTTCGTTCGTCCTCGCCAGCTTCGAACGGCGCCGCTACGAGGGGACCGACAGCTCGGAGCCCTTCTACTATCAAGCGCTCGTCCTCCACCGGCGCGGCGCCCCGGCCGCGGAGGTGGCGGGCGCTCTCGCCGCCGGTCTCCGCGAGACGCCGGGCGACCCGGAGATCCTCGCCGCCTTGGCCGTTCTCGGCGCCGAAGGCCAGCCGCGTGAAGCCCTCTTCCGCTACTGGGACCCGCTGACGGCAAACTTCTTCCTCGGTCGCCAGGCGTTGCGCTTCGACCGCCGGGAGGCCTGTTTCGCACCCCTCCAGTTCGTCCACGAGCGGCTGCCCGAGTTCCGCCGCGGTGCGATCCACCTCGCCGCCTGCCTCGGCGCCACCGGCCGCCCGGAGGAGGGCGCCCGGGTGTTCGTCGAAGCCAACCGCAAGGTGCAGGAGCCGCTGGTGCTCGAGGCCGAGATCCTCGGTCTGTTCCGCGACCTCGTCACGCGCCATCCCGACGACCCCACGACCCTACGCCTGGCCGCCGC
This sequence comes from Thermoanaerobaculia bacterium, assembly GCA_033762835.1. Lineage (GTDB taxonomy): Bacteria > Acidobacteriota > Thermoanaerobaculia > Multivoradales > DATKCC01 > JANRLG01. Next base: position 74,959 of record JANRLG010000046.1, on the reverse strand, counting down.
CGCCCATCGCCAGTACGGCCGGACCCCGGAGGCCTTGGCGCTCCTCGAACGGCTCGCCGCCGTCACCGGCGGCAGCGACCCCGGCGCCGGCGAGTCCCTCCGGTAAGTCCGTGCGACCCTCGGCCACGGCGGCAGCGAGGAGGCCACCGTGCCCGTGATCTTCACTTGGACCGATCAACTGGTGAACTCCTTGCCACTCGAGCGACGAGCGGTGGAGGCCCGGACGGGAGTCGCCCTCGACCTCGACCGCGGCAACACCAACCCGTACTTCGACGTCTTCGTCGGCCACGGGGCCGCGGGTAGCGGCCTGAAACGGGTCGAGTTGCGCCAGCCGAAAAATGGTGCCAGCCGACTCGGGGGCCTAGTCATTTTCGACCTCGACCCGACGGTGTTGACCATCGACCACCGGCAGATTCCCGCGCGTTTCGGCCCCGATTTCGCCTTCGAACCGCCCGCGGCGGGACCGCCCGACGCCCCGGCGTATTACCTCTACCGCCGGCCCTGGGGTGAATTACGATTCGGCTGGCACCGCGGGACGGGGCGGCTCCTGGTCGTGGTCATCGACGCGGCGTGACCTTCTTCGATTAGGCGTTTCCCCGAAACTGTGCGACACTCCGCCGCGCCGATCGCCCCGATGCTTGCATCCGAGCCGATCGTCCAACCTCAGTGGGTCTCCCGACCCGACGGCGGCCTCCCCGGCAAGTCCACCGTTTCTTCCCTTTCATCACACCACGCCGGTAAGCAGGGACTGCGACCGCGACTTCCGCGGCAGCCCTCGGAAAGTACGTCCTCATGACGGTCTCATTCTCTTCGCTCGGACTCCATCCGAGCCTCCTCGCCGCGGTCCGTGACCTAGGTTACGACCAAGCCACGCCCATCCAGGCTGATGCCATTCCCCCGGCGCTCGCCGGGCGCGACGTGCTCGCCTGCGCCATGACCGGCAGCGGCAAGACGGCAGCCTTCATGCTGCCCACGATCCAGCGCCTCGCCGCCGGCGAGAAGCGCGGCGCGGCCCGCGCCCTCGTGCTCGCCCCCACCCGCGAGCTCGCCGCCCAGGTCGACGAGAGCTGCCGCGCCCTCGCCAAGGGCACCAAGATCAAGAGCGCGGCGATCTTCGGCGGCGTCGCCATCGGCCCCCAGAAGCGCGCCTTCGAGGCCGGTGTCGACATCCCCGTGGCCACTCCCGGGCGCCTGCTCGACCACCTCCAGTACCCGTACGCTCGGCTCGACGGCATCGAGATCCTGATCTTGGACGAAGCCGACCGCATGCTCGACATGGGCTTCCTGCCCGACGTCCGGCGCGTGCTCGCTCACCTGCCGAAGCGCCCGCGCCAGACCCTGTTCTTCTCGGCCACCCTGCCCGGGCCGATCATCCAGCTGTCGAAGGACCTGCTGGTCGACGCCGCCCAAGTGGCGGTGGAACGGAAGGCAGCGCCGGCCACCGGGGTCACGCAGACGCTTTTCCCGGTGCGCGAAACGCTGAAGCCGGCCCTCTTGGTCGAGCTCCTGCGGCGCAACGAGATCCCCAACGCCCTCGTCTTCACGCGCACCAAGCACCGGGCCAACCGCCTGGCGGACTACCTGGCGAGCCAGAACATCTCCTCCGACCGCATCCACGGCAACCGTTCCCAGGCTCAGCGCACCCAGGCGCTCGCCATGTTCAAGGACGGCCGGATCAAGGTGCTGGTGGCTACCGACATCGCGGCCCGCGGCATCGACGTCGAAGGCCTATCCCACGTCGTCAACGTCGACGTGCCGGCGGTGCCCGAGGACTACATCCACCGCGTCGGCCGCACCGCCCGAGCGGGCGCCGTGGGCGACGCCTTCACCTTCGTCTCGGACGGTGAGCTCCAGGAGATCCACGCCATCGAACGCGCGATCGGTAAGAAATTGCCGCGCCGCACGCTCGAAGGCTTCGACTACCAGCAATCCGGCGCCGCCCTCGAGATTCCGCTCAAGGAACGGCTCGCTAAGATCCGCGCCGAACGCGCCGAAGCCCGCGCCCGCGCCGCCGCCAAGGCGGAGCGGAAAGCCGCCCAGGGTACCCAGCCGGCGGCTAGGACGGCCCAACGGCCGGCCCAGGCCGGTCCGCGTCCCCAGGGCCAAGGTCAGAGCCAACGTCAGAGTCAGCCGCGCCCCGCCGCCGCGGGTCAACGCCCCGCCGGTCCCGGTCGCAACGACGGCCGGCGCCCGAGCGGCCCGTCGCGGCCCCCGGAACACCGGCCCAGCGCCGAACGCCGCGGTCCGGCGCAACCGGAGCGCCGAGCGGCTGGACCCGACCGGCGGCCGGCTCCGCCCGCGCCTACCGGCCCGGAACGCAAGCCCTGGTGGCTCGACGAGGCCCAGGGCAGCGGCACCGAGGGCCGGCGGCGGCGGTGACCTTGGCGGGCGGAGCGCTCCCCTGCGATAGTCTCCGCCCACCATGAACATCGACGTTGCGAACCGCACGGCGGTCGAGCGCATGATGGCCGTGCGGCCGCGGTTGCTCGGCCTCGCGCGGGCTTCGGAGGTGATCCCAGCCCTGGGCTCCGGTCGCCGCTTGCTGCATGCCGGGCCGCCGATCGGTTGGGATCGCATGTCCGGCCCCCTGCGCGGCGCCGTCCTCGGCGCCGCGCTCTACGAAGGTTGGGCTCAGACCGACGCCGAGGCCCTGGCCCTCGCGGAGTCCGGCGGCATCACCTTCGAACCCTGCCACCACCACGGCGCGGTCGGCCCCATGGCCGGTGTGACGTCGCCGTCGATGGCGGTCTACGTCGTTCACGACGAAGCCAGCGATCGGCGCACCTTCTCGAACCTGAACGAGGGGTACGGCAAGGTGCTGCGCTACGGCGCCTATGCTCCCGAGGTTCTGACCAAGCTGCGCTGGATGAACGAGCATCTGGCGCCGCTCCTCCACGCGGCCGTCGAACGGGCCGGCGGCGTCGATCTCAAGGCGCTCCTGGCCGAGGCCCTGCACATGGGCGACGAAGGCCACAACCGCAACAAGGCGGGGTCGCTCCTGTTCCTGCGCCTGCTGGCGCCGCACCTGGCGGTCGTCGCCCCGGGTGAGCCGGGCCGCGAGGCCCTCGAGTTCCTGGGCGCCAATCCACTGTCCGTGCTGAACCCGGTCATGGCCGCTTGCAAATCCATGGCGGATGCCGCCCACGGCGTGCCGGAGAGCACCCTGGTCTCGACCATGGCGAGAAACGGCACGGATTTCGGCATCCGGATCTCGGGTTTGGGGGACCGCTGGTTCACGGCGCCCGCCGCGATCCCCGACGGCCTCTACTTTTCGGGTTTCTCGCACGCCGACGCCAACCCGGACATCGGCGACTCGACGATCACCGAAACTGCCGGCATCGGCGCTTTCGCCATGGCCGCGGCGCCCGCCATCGTGACGTTCATCGGAGGCTCGCCCGACGACGCCGCGGCCGCCACGCTCGAGATGTACGAAATCACCGTGGCCGAGCACAGCCACTTCACCATCCCCAGCCTCGGCTTTCGCGGCACGCCGGTGGGGATCGATCTGCGCAAGGTCGTCGAGCTCCAGATCACCCCGCGGGTCAACACCGGCATCGCCCATCGCGAGGCGGGCGTGGGCCAGGTGGGGGCCGGTTTGGTGCGGCCACCGTTGGCGCTGTTCGAGCAGGCCCTCACGGCCTTCGCTGAGCAGTACCTCGACGATCCCACTTGATGCCCTCGAGGAGGAGCCCGATGTTCGTTCCCTATGACATGAGCAAGGTCCGCATCCTGGACCTGTCCCAGAACTTCAGCGTCGATTCCCCGTCCTTCGCCTTCTACGAAGGGCCCACCGTCAAGTGGGTCAAGCGGATGGCCTTCGAAGGCGTCAACGCCCAGTTCCTGTCGACCACCAATCACATCGCCACCCACCTCGATTCGCCGTACCACTTCTACGACCCGGGTCCGGACATCGCGGGCATCCCGATCGAGACGCTGGTTGGCCCGGCCTGCATCGTGGATCTTTCGCAGTTCGGCATCGGCGACTACCAGATCTACGGCCCCGAGCACTTCGAGGCTTGGGAGAAGAAGACCGGCATCACTATCGAGCGCGGCGACATCCTGATCATCCACACCGGCTATCACCACTTCTACAACGAGGATTGGTACAAGGTGCACAACCAGGAGAAGCCGGACCTGCCGCGACTGTTCCTGAAGCACCCCGGCCCCCAGGCGCGCTTCTGCCAGTGGATTCTCGACCGCAGCATCCGCTGGCTGGCGGTCGACTGCATCGCCGCCGACCATCCGTGGAACACCAACGTGAGGAAGGCCCGGCCGGATCTGATCCCCGAGGTTGAAGCGGCGATCGGCATGAGCCTCGCCGAGGCCTTCCCGTGGCCCGCCGACTACCAGTGCATGCACGTCAAGCTCTTCCCCCACGGCGTCTTCCACGCCGAAAACGTCGGCGGGCAGATCGACGAAGTGCTCGATCAGCGCGTCTGGGTGGGCTGCTTCCCCTTCCGCTTCAAGGGCGGCGAGGCGGCGTTTTCGCGGGTGGTGGCGTTCGTTCAGGAGGGGTGAGGACCGGCTGGCGGCCGGGGATGCGAGCAGTCCGCCCGCTCGATTCGGCGTTCTCCCGAATCGGCTGGCACCACTTCACCGGTCCCGCGCACCCGGTTCGGGCAACGCGTTATCCTCTGCGCCTCACGTCCCCGACCCTGGAGGTCCCCATGACCGAGCCGCTCGTCGGTCGCCGGATTCCGCGCAACGAGGACGCCCGATTGCTGACTGGGCGGGCCTTGTTCGTCGACGACGTGGACTTGCCGGGCCTGCTGCACGTGGCCTTCCTGCGCAGTCCCCACGCCCATGCCCGGATCACCCGGGTCGACGTCTCGGCAGCGCGGGAGCGAGACGGCGTGGTGGCGGCCTACTGCGCGGCGGACCTCGGCGACTACTGGCAGCCCGGGCCGCTGCTGGTACCCCCGCCGCCGGTGGCGGACCTGGAGTTTCATGCCCGGACCCAAGTGCCCTTGGCGAAGGACAAGGTGCGCCACGTCGGTGAGCCCGTGGCGGTGGTGGTGGCCACCTCGCGCTACCTCGCCGAGGACGCGATCGAGGCCATCGAAGTCGACTATGAGCCGCTGCCCGCGGTGGTAGACATCGAACGGGCCCTCGAACCTGGGTCGACGAAGATCCACGAAGACTTGGCCTCGAACCTCGCCGCTCGGGTCCACCAACGGAAAGGCGACTACGCGACCGCCCGCGCCGCGGCGGATGTCGTCCTCTCTCGTCGCTTCTCCTACGACCGCGGCACCGCGGCGGCGATCGAGAACCGCGGCGTGGTGGCCTCCTGGGACGACCGCGCCCAGCGCCTGACGGTGTGGGACACCACGCAGGCCCCAATCCCCATCCGCAACGGCCTCGCCGCGATGCTGGGGCTTTCCGAGCACCAGGTGCGGTTGATCGCCCCGTTCATCGGCGGCGGCTTCGGCCCCAAGCTCATGATGTTCTACCCGGAAGAGGTGCTGGTGCCGTGGCTGGCGCTCCGCCTCGGCCGGCCGGTCAAGTGGATCGAGGACCGGGTGGAGAATTTCTACGCCACTACCCAGGAGCGCGGGCAAATCCACGACGCCGAGATCGCACTCGACCGCGACGGCCGGATCCTGGGAATCCAGGACCGCTTCCTCCACGACGCCGGCGCCTACGACCCCTATGGCTTGACCGTGCCGCTCAACAGCCAATGCACGCTGCTCGGCCCCTACCGCGTGCCGGCCTACGACTCCGAATTCCGCGCCGTCTTCACCAACAAGCCGATCGTCACCCCCTACCGCGGTGCCGGGCGCCAGCACGGGGTGTTCGTCATGGAGCGCCTGCTCGATCTGGCGGCCCGCGAGCTGGGTCTCTCGCCGCCCGAGATTCGCCGACGCAACTTACTGAATTCAGACGATTTCCCGCACGATCACCGGATCATCTACCAGGACTTCGGGCCGCTCGTGTACGACAGCGGGAACTACGCGCCGCTGCTCGACCAAGCGCTCTCCCGAATCGGCTGGCACCACTTCACGGAGGTCGAACAGCCGCGTCTGCGGACCGCGGGCAAAGCGGTCGGCATCGGCCTCGTGTTCTACGTCGAGGGCACCGGCATCGGCCCCTTCGAGGGGGCGCGGGTGCAGATCCAGCCGAGCGGCAAGGTCACCTGCGTCACCGGCATCGGCACTCAGGGCCAAGGGCACTTCACGGTGCTCGCCCAGATCGTGGCGGACCAGCTGGGCGTCGCCGTGGCCGATGTCGAAGTGGTTACCGGCGATACCGACCAGTTCCACTGGGGTACCGGAACGTTCGCCAGCCGCGGCGCGGTGGTCGCCGGCAACGCCGTCCACGAGGCGGCCAAGAAGTTGCGGGAGAAGACCCTTCGCTTCGCTGCAGGGTTTTTCGAGGTGCCAGCCGATTCGGTGGTCCTAACGGGCGGCCGGGCCCACGTCGCCGAGGACCCGAGCCGATCGACCTCCTTGGGCGAGCTCGCCCGCCTCGCGAATCCGCTTCGCGGTGCCGTCAAACCCGGCACCGAACCCGGCCTCGAGGCCACCGAGTACTTCGGCCCAGCCCGCGGTGCCACGGCGGCGGGCTGCCACGCCATGATCGTGACCGTGGACCCGGAAACCCTCGCGATCGAGATCGAAAAGCTCGTCGTCGTCCACGACTGCGGCACGGTGCTGAACCCGCTCCTGGTCGACGGCCAAATCCACGGTGGCGTCGCCCAGGGCATCGGCAACGCGTTCTACGAGGAGCTGGTGTTCGACGATACCGGCCAGCTGCTGAACGCCTCGTTCATGGACTTCCTGCTGCCGACTTCCCTCGACGTGCCACGGATGGAAATCGGTCATGAGGAGACGCCCTCGCCGTTGAACGGCCTCGGCACCAAAGGAGTCGGTGAGGCCGGCGCCATCCCCGTGGGCGCCCTCTTCGCCCAGGCCCTCGAAAACGCCCTCGCCCAACTGCCTGGTGGCGGCGGCCTCGAGATCCGCGAAATCCCGCTCAAACCCGCCCGCCTCTGGGAGCTGCTCGAAGAGGCCCGGCGCGAGGGAGGCGTTGGATGATCGACACCGGGCCGGCCGGGCCCTGGAGGAACGAATCCTCCAGGGCCGCGGAGATCAAGGTGCGGTCCCGGACCCGACGCAGCCGGTGAGGACTGGTCCGCCCGCCTTCACGCAGACGGCCTTCGTCTTGTCCGCCGGATGTAACCACGGCAGCAGCGTCAGCTTGACCTGATAGTTACTTGCGGTCCCGTAGGTGTGACTGAAGCTGCTGTAGGCCCCACCGTAGTAAGTGGTGCCGTCCCCCATGTCCCAGGAGTAGTAGATCGTGCCGCTCGGCAGCAGCGAACAAGAGGCCGAGAAACTGCACACCCGGGTCGTTTGGTTGCAGCTCCAAGTGAAACAGGCGTCATGCTCCTTGGCGAAGAGGAATTTGTTCGGAGACCCGGCGCCCGGGTTGCCGACGACCCCCGACGTGGCGTTCGCCACCAACCAGCTGGCCACCGTCGCTTGACGTGCCGAGGCAGTGATCGCGGGATGACTCTGAAGGTACAACGCGGCGGCACCCGTGACGTGGGGAGCAGCCGACGAAGTGCCGCCGACCGACCCGACGACACCCGTCTTGGTGATGGCGAGAGTGTCCTTGGCGGGAGCAAACAGGTCGACGCAGAGACCAAAGTTCGAGCCGGAGGTCGAGCTCGCGACCCACCGTTGGTCGTTGATGTCGGTCCCGCCCACTGTGACGATCGAGGTCATTCCCGAGGGCATGAAGTTGCAGGCCTCTTGATTGTGGTTGTTGGCCGCGGCCACGAACACGACGCCTTGGGTGATCGCGCTCGAGATGGCGGTCGACATCATCATGCCCAATGAAGAACCGGGCAAGACGGCGACGAAGAAGCTCATGTTGACCAGCGTCGGCTTGCCGGGATGGAGGGCATTCATGTTGGTGACCACCCAGTTGACGGCGTTGACTACGCGGTCGGTCGTCGTCTCCGGGGTGGCGGATGGAAAGATGCGCGCGGGATAGAGGGAGACGTTGCGCGCCACCCCGTACTGATTGCCACCGATGATCGATGCGACCAGAGTGCCGTGCCCCGGGCTACCCCAAGCGTCGGCCGTATTCGTGTCCGGCGGGGAAGCCACGAAGTTGCGGCCCGACTTCAACCGGCTCCCGAACTCGGTCCCGGCATTGGTGATGCCAGTGTCGATCACATAGACGTGGACGTCCGTTCCGTCGTTGTAGTAGGTGTACGCATCGTCCCGGCCGGTCCGCTGATCGATTCGGTCGAGGCCCCAAGACGACGCCGGTTGCTGGACACCGGGGACGGTAGAAAGCCCGACCGGGCAAGCTTGCTCGACTTGCTGGACGCGGCGATCCCGGGCCAAGAGCTCGGCCTGGGCGGCCGGCATTTCGGCCGTGAAACCCTGCCCGACCTGATCGATGACTCCGGTCACCCGGGCCGACGCCATCAGGGCCAGGGCCGCGACCTGTTGGCCCAGGTCCGGCCCGGCCGTGGGACCGGCCGCGGAGTTGGACTTGAGCTCGGAGGGCTCCAAAGCAATGAGGTAACGTCCTTCGATCGGCTTCGCGCACGGCACGAAAACCTTGCCGCGTTCGGCCTCCGAAGGCGACGCGAATCCCAAGAGGGTCACGGAAAGAGTGGCTGCTACGAGGAAGTTCTTCGCCATTGACGACTCCTTTGCAGGCGAGTGGCGGGCAGGCCGGGAAACGGGGGGCCCGTGAGCCTTCGCTCGGGGCGTACGCGAGCTCGCGAAGGGAGCTCGGAGCGCATTGTGGCCAAGCCGTCAAAGAGCTGCCCGAATCGGCGGCCTTCTCGAGGCCGCTCGAAAAGTGATACGCGGCGCCCCCTCGAGGGTTACGGGTCAGTTCGCAGTCCTCCCGCGATATGCTGACTGCGTCTCCCACCGACCTGGAGGTCTCTGTGAAGATCCAAGGTGACTACCACTTCGAAGCCCCGCGGGCCGTGGTCTGGCAGGCGCTTCTCGACCCCGACATCCTGGCGCGCACCCTGCCCGGCTGCGAGAAGCTCGAGCGCACCGGAGACACCAGCTTCGCGGGCGCGTTGACCGTCCAAGTCGGTCCGGTCAAGGGCCAATTCAAGGGCACTCTCGACCTGTCGGATCTGGTCGAGCTCGACGGTTACCGCATGAAGCTCGCCGGCAACGGCCAGGCGGGTTTCCTGACCGGCGACGGCACCCTGGCACTGTCGGACGACGGTGCGGGAACGCTGCTCCGGTACGACATCGACTCCCAGGTCGGCGGCAAAGTCGCGGCCGTCGGCCAACGGCTCCTCGAGAGCTCGGCCAAGGTGATCACCAAACAGGGGCTCGAAGGCCTCGCACGCGAGTTGGCCGCCTTGACCGCGAACACCGCCACCAACGCACCGCCCATCGTCGCCGAGCAGCCCTCCCAGGCAGCCATGGCTGCCCAATTCGCCACCGGTCTCGCGGCCGAGTTGGTGCCACCCGCGAAGCGGCCCTGGGTGATCGGCGCCGGGTTGCTGGTCACGGCGATCTTGGGGTTCCTTATCTTTCGCGCTTGCGGCTGACGCGAGCTCACCGCAAGGAAAGGTGCCAGCCGATTCGGGGAAGCGGCACTTGACCCTCCGACCAGCTTCGTGGTCCGATGACCTCGTTCCATTCGAGACTCGGGAGCCGGCTCCCTGGGGGTGCGAGCGGTGGGGAGCGACTCCAGCAAGGGGTGCTCCATGCGCGTCGCCTTCCTGAAGCCGCCGATCGGCGGCATTCTCGGGCTCGAGATGCTGACCTTCGTCGAGCCCCTGGGGCCGATCTCGATCGCTGGCGGGCTCGAGGCCGACGGTCACGAATGCCGGATCTTCGACTTGCGGATCGACGGACTGGAGGCGGGGATCGCCGCCTGCCGCTCCTTCGAACCGCGAGTGGTGGGCCTCCAGTGCAACTTCACGACGGAGCGCAACCGGGCCCTCGCTCTCGCTCGCCGGGTGCGAGCGGAGCTACCCGACGCTTTCGTGCTGCTCGGTGGCCACGACGCGTCGCGAGAGCCGGATTGGTTCGATGACCCGGCCATCGACGCCGTGGCTATCGGGGACGGCGAAGAAGTCATGCCCGCCCTCGTCGATGCTCTCGATGCCGGGACCGACATCGCCCGCGTGCCGGGGCTTCTCTTGCGCCGCAACGGCTCGCTCATCGCCACGGGTCCCGCGCCCAGCCGGAGGGATCTCGATTCCTTGCCGATGCCCGCGAGGCACTTGATCTCCCACTACGCGCCCCACTACTACATCAACTTCCGCAAGCCCCTGGCCATGCTGGAAACCGCCCGCGGCTGCCCCTTCAAATGCAACTTCTGCTCAGTGTGGAAGTTCCATGAATCGACCTTCCGCGAAAAGTCTCCCGAACGGGTGGTCGCCGAGCTCCAAGCCATCGAGGCTCCGAACGTCTTCATCACCGATGACATCTTCTGGCTCGATGTCCGCCGCGGCGAAGAAATGGCCCGGCAAATCAAGGCCGCCGGCATCCAGAAGTACTTCACGGTTCAGACGCGCACGGACATCATCTGCAAGTTCCCCAAGCTCATCGAGATGTGGAAGGACTGTGGCCAGCTGTCCATCTTCCTCGGTCTCGAAGCGGTGACCGACGCCGGGCTCGACGCAGTCAACAAAAAGAACACGATGGCCAACAACGAACGAGCCTTGGCGATCCTCAAGGAACTCGGAGTGGGGTTCACACCCAACTTCATCGTCGACCCAGCGTGGGATCACGACGACTTCACCCGTCTGCGCGACTGGATCGAACAGATGGGCGCCTTCAACAGCGGCTTCTCGATCCTGACGCCCTTACCCGGCACCGACCTGTGGGAAAGCGCGAAGCAGAAGGTCACGACTCAGCGCTGGGAAATGTTCGACATCGTCCACGCCGTGTTGCCCACGACGTTGCCGCTCGCGGACTTCTACGACGAGTACTCTCGGCTCTGGCGCCATGTGCTCGACGTGCGGTACCGGCACCGCGGTCGGTTCCGAACCTACCTTCAGCTCGGGGCCGCCCTAGCGACGCGCAAAGTCACCCTCGCGGCGGTCAAGAAGGGTATGAACCTGGCGAAAGTGTTCAGCCAGCCCGAGACCTTCCTGGCGGCGCACCAAGCACCGGCGGAGGCCTAGCCCCGAGGGTTCCCGCGGTGCCAGCCGATTCGGGAATTGCCATGGCGACCCCGCGATTCCGATAGAGTCCGCCGCTGATCATGGCGACGATCGGCCTCATCTACATCGGCCTGCTCGGGCTCGGCGTCCTGTACGCCCTGTTGGCGGGAGTGTTCGGCTTCCTCTCGGATGCCGTAGCGGGCATCGATGCCCACCTGCCCGGGGACGTCCACGTCGATATTCCGGGCGCGGACGCCACCTCCTCGCAACCCATCACTGGCACGCTGGCCGCCACCTTCATCACCGGGTTCGGAGGCGGCGGCATCGTCGCTCACTACCTGTTCGGCTGGTCCTTGGTCCCCGGTCTGCTGACCGCAGCAGGGACCGGCATCGTGCTGGCCGCGGTGGCTTTCGTCGCCCTGGACGCCCTGTTCAAGCAGACCCAAGGCGGCAGCGAGTATCGCAGCGACGAACTCGTGGGGCGCGAGGCCGAGATCGTGACGCCCATTCCAGCCGGGGGTTTGGGCGAGGTGGCCTACCTCGTCCGTGGACAACGCGACAGTGCTTCGGCCCGCTCGACCGACGGCAGCGCCGTGGGCCGCGGGGAGCCCATCCTCATCGACCGCGTCGTGGGGGGCACCGTCTACGTGCGCCGCCGCGATCCTTCCTAAGGAGTCACCATGGAATCCGCTGCCGGAAAACTGATCGGGAGCTTCGCCACCCTCGGGGTTTTTCTCGTCGTTCCGCTGGTGCTCTTCATCCTCATTTTGGCCATCGCCAAGCGCTACAAGAAGGTCGGGCCCAACGAGGTGATGATCATCTCGGGCCGCAAACACCGCGTGAAGCGGCCCGATGGGACGGAGGAAACGACTGGATTCCGCATCCGCACGGGCGGTGGTGCGTTCATTTTCCCCCTCCTCGAGCGCGTCGATCTGCTTTCTCTCGAAGTCATGACGCTCGACGTGACGACACCCGAGGCCTACACCAAGCCCGGGGTGCCGTTGGTCGTCGACGGCGTCGCCCAGGTCAAGATCCGCGGTGACGAAGCCTCGATCCGCACCGCCGCGGAGCAGTTCCTCGGAAAATCCGTTCAGGAGATCAAGTCGATCGCCCAGCAGACCGTCGAAGGCCACTTGCGCGCCATCGTCGGAACGCTGACCGTCGAGGAGATCTACCGCAACCGTGACCAGTTCGCCTCCTCGGTCCAGGAAGTGGCGGTGGCGGATCTCCAGAACATGGGGCTCCAGATCGTCTCCTTCACCCTCAAAGACATCCGCGACGCCCACGGGTACCTCGAGGCCCTCGGTAAACCGAAGATCGCCGAGATCAAACGCGATGCCGCCATCGCCCAGGCCGAGGCCGACCGCGACGCCACGATCAAGTCCGCCCAGGCCCGCCAGGCCGGTGAAACCGCCAAGTACGCAGCCGAAACGCTCATCGCTTCGTCCGAACGCGACTACGCCACGCAGAAAGCCGACTACGACGCCGCCGTCAACCAACGGCGAGCCGAGGCCGACCTCGCCTACGAGATCCAGAAAGCCAAAGCCTCCCAAGGACTCAAGCGCGAGGAAGTGCAGATCGCCATCGTCGAGAAGGAGCAGCAGATCCTGGTCCAAGAGCGCGAGATCCAGCGCCGGGAGAAGGAACTCGAGGCAACGGTGAAACGCCAGGCCGACGCCGAGCGCTACCGGGTCGAAGCGGATGCAGCTGCCCAACGGGCCCGCATCGAGCAGGAAGCCCGTGGGCAAGCCGAGGCGGCCCGGCAGCGCGGCGTGGCCAACGCGGAGGTGATCCGGGCCACGGGTACCTCCGAGGCCGAGATCATCGCGCTCAAAGGCACGGCCGAAGCCGAGGCCATGAAGAAGCGCGCCGACTCGTTCAAGGAATACAACCAGGCGGCGGTCCTCCAACTCTTGGTCGAGACTCTGCCGCAAATCGCCAAGGCGATCGCCGAGCCGCTCGGCAAGACCGATCGGATCACCCTGGTCTCGACCGGCGGTGAAGGAACGGGAGCCTCGAGAATCACCGGCGACATCGCCAAGATCGCCGCCGAGCTTCCCGCGGTCCTCGAAAGCCTCACCGGCGTCGACCTCAAGAAACTGATCGAGGCGGTGCCGGGCCTGAGGGATGGCCTCGTGCGGAGCGAGGAGACGAAGCCGAAGTGATGGGAGGCCCTCCCCTCAAAAGTGCCAGGAGATTCGGGCGCTATCCGGTCGGTTTATCGAGGGGCACCCAAGGTAACGCACACGGAAAGCTGCCGGCCGGAAAGCGAGCACCTCGGTCACCCGCCCGCAGCGCCTCGGAGGCGGCTTGATAAGCCTCATCGAAAAGCCGATAGGCGCGACGGTATTGCTCTCGGACGACACGAGTGGCGGCATGAATCAGCGGCGCCGGGCTTCGCTTCACGACGGGAGCCCGCGACTGGGGATCTTGGCGTTGGAGCGCTGCGACGCCGAGAACAGGCTGACCCTGCCGTTCTACTCGCGCTTGCTCGACGATCGCGGCCACCATTTCACGGATGTTGGCCCGTCGAGTCGCCTCATCGAGGTCTTGCCAGCAGGGTAATGGCCGAAGAACCACGGTCTCGCGCTCGGCGAACCGCCGAGCTTCCTGGTCACCACCCTTCGATCGCTTGGCTTCGTACTCGCGCGAGCGATCGAACCATGTACCCTGAAGCTCTTCTTCACCCACGAGTGCCGCCGCGCAATGGGGCCCGGGCCAGTCGCGAGGATGCAGCACCAAGCCCTCCTTCACGCCCTGAGCCAGCACGTAGTAGAGACGAGAAACCTGGGCGGCCTCCTCCGAGGAGACCAGAATCGCCTGATAGCGCTGCCCCCAGAAGTGATCTCGCCAGCCGGTGAGGCGGCCGATTTCCCGTGCCACGTTGGAGTTGACATAACCCACGAAGCGCGCCAACTGCTGGGCGTTCGCGGCCGTCACGAGCAGGTGATAGTGCGTGGACAGAAAAACCAAGGCATGGATCTCGAGTCCGTACCTTCGTTGGGCACGCCCCACGATCCCCAGGATCAGGTCTCGGACCTCGGGCACTGGGCGCAGGAGGCGACGGTTCTGGAAAGTGCGGCAGGTAACTTCGACCAGTGAATCGGGCGGGTTGTATCGGCGTTTCCTCATGCTCCTTTTGACGACGAAAGGGGTGACGGATCTGTCACCCAGAGGAAGCTTTCTCACTCGTTCGGCTCGCCGCCCGAAGCACCTGGCACCTTTGAGGGGACTCCCGAATCACCTGGCACCGTGGGGAGACTGTCGACGGGCGAGAACCACGAATCGCGTGGCGTTCCCGGGGGCATCCTCGAGGTTCCGCTCGAGAACCAGCGCACCGCGCAACCCGGCGGCGCGCTCCGAGGCGATGACCGCCACTCCGGCCTGTCCGCTCGCCTCGTCGAGAGCGCCCGCGGTGTCGTACTCCGGCACTGCCTGGAGTTCGGGGCGACGAGCGAAGAACTTCGTACATTGGGCCAGAGCCGCGGGATGCGACAACACACGCTCGAGGCGGCTTTCGGGCGCTCCCGGGGGCCGCACCAGGCAATGATGGACCGGTACCACGACCTCGCCCACGACTTCCAAATCGTCCTCGTCGGTACCCGCGACGACCGACGCGAGCAACCGCCGTACCGGTTCGATGGCCCCGATCGTCGAGTTTTCGACCGGCAACACCGCGCGATCCACGGCGCCCGTCCGCAGGGCGGTGATCACGTCCTCGAACTGGCGACTTGGGATCGGCGTCCCGCCCAGCTGAAGTGCAGCCACTTCCCCGTAGGCACCGGGTGCTCCTTGGAAGGACACTCGCAGACGGGTCATCGGCCCGCTCCGGCTGCGACCCCGGAGGCAGCCGGGATACGCTCCGCCCACCCCTCCTGTCGCCCCTCGAGACCCCGCATCTCGTCCAAAATCGCCAAGAACAGCCGCTCCGCCGCGCCGGCACCGAGAGGACCATCGGCACAGGCGGTGCGCACTTGACGCAGCACCTGGGCCTCGCGCGCCGGCACCCGTACCTCCCGCCCGAAGGCGCTCTTGACTCGCCCGATGGCGAGCGCCACCCGCGCCCGCTCGTCGAGCAGGCGAACGAGAGCGGCATCGATCGCATCGATCCGGCCCCGCTGCTGACCGATCGCCCTGTCCGCCGCCCGCGCCGCCCATTCCGGCGGCCCCACGGTCCGGCCATCGAGGGCGAGATGGGCGGCCAAGTCCTGGACCAACTCCGCCAGCGCCCGCGGCGTGATCGACTGCGCGCCGTCGGTCCAGGCACGGTCTGGGTCGGGATGCACTTCGATCAGGATGCCATCCGCCCCCACCGCCGCCGCGGCCCGGGCTAGGGGCGCCACCAGTGCGCGCACCCCGGTCCCGTGACTCGGATCCACCACCACTGGCAGATGGGTGTGGGTCTTCAGCCAAGCCACGGCGTTCAAGTCGAGCGTGTTGCGGGTCGCCGTCTCGAAGGTCCGAATACCGCGTTCACAGAGCACCACATTCGGGTTGCCGTGCTCGACGATGTACTCCGCCGCGAGCAGCAACTCTTCGAGCGATGAGGCCGGCCCCCGCTTCAGCAGCACCGGCCGGTGGGTGCGTCCGAGCGCCTTGAGGAGCTCGAAATTCTGGGCATTACGGGCGCCGACCTGGAGCAAATCGGCGTGTTCCGCCACTCGCGGGAAGGCGTCGGGCGTCAGCACCTCGGTCACCGTCGGCAAGCCATGGCGGCGACCCGCGGCAGCCAGCAAGGCCAGACCTTCGTCTCCGAGTCCCTGGAACGTATACGGCGACGTCCGCGGCTTGAAGGCCCCGGCCCGCAGCAAGCGCGCGCCGCCCGCCGCGACACCGGCCGCCGACGCCTCGATCTGGAGCTCGGTTTCGACCGAGCACGGGCCCGCCGCTACGACGAACTCCGGCCCGCCGAACTCGACCTCCCCCACCCGCACCCGGGTGCCCTCCGGACGCACGGCGCGGGCGACCTGCTTGAAGGGCGAGGGAATCGGCGCCCAGGCGACCCCGCTCCGACCAGCCAGCAAGGCCGCCGCCTGTTCGTCGCCGCCGACGACGACCAGGACTCCCGGTTCCGCCCGACGCACCTGGCACCCTGCGGCGGAGAGCTCTTGCCACACGGTGGCTTCCGTACTTCCTTCCGGTTCGACTCGAATCAACATCGCGGACTCCTTGGCCCCAAAAAGGCGAAAGGCCCGCCCCCGAATCTCGGGAGCGGGCCTTGGTGAATCAACCTGGATCGACGTGAGGTCTAGATCGGTGAGTCGGCCGCTCCCATGGTGTGGCTAAAAAAGTAGGTAAACCGGAAGCCGGCGGCGGTGAACGGCGCAGTGACCAGGCAGAGGCGACGGAGTGAGCGGGGGCCGTTCATGACTCGAGGGCAGAGTCTCTGCCGACGGCGCGGAGCTGTCAAGAGGTCCCCAGACTGCCCGTCGATCGATAGACTGTGAGCGTGTAGCCCCGAAACCCGGAGTGAAGTCATGAAATCGACATCGATCCTCGTCTGCCTGGCCCTTCTCGTGCCCGCGTCGCTCCTGGCGGCCAATTCCGGTCGCCAACTCGGCGACACACTAACCCTCTCGAACGTCACTTCCATCGCTACGATCCTGGCCAGCCCTTCCGAGTTCGAAGGCAAGCGTGTCCAGGTCCAGGGTAAAGTCACCGCGGTCTGCAAAATGAAGGGGTGCTGGCTGCTCGTCGCCGACACGGAGGGCCGCGAGATCCGAGTGAAGGTCCAAGACGACGGCCCGATCGTCTTTCCTCAGGATGCGCCGGGGGGAACGGCCACCGTCGAAGGTACCGTCAAACGCATCCCCATGACGCGGGACCAGTACATCGCCTGGCACCGCCATCTCGCGGAGGAAAACGGCCAGAAGTACGACGCCTCGGGCGTCGGTGCCGGGCCCTTCGAGCGCATCGAGCTGACCGGTCTGGCGGCGAAACTGGAGTAGCTCCCGAATCCCCTGGCACCCTTCATGAGCCCTCCCCTCAACCTCCGCGAATACGAAGCCCAAGCCCGCGAGCGCCTGCCCGCGATGGTCTGGGCCTACTACGCCGGCGGGGCCGACGACGAGCTCACCCTCGCGAAGAACGAGCGAGACTGGGAGCGCCTGCGTCTGCGCTACCGCGTGCTGGTGGACGTCTCCGAGGTCACGCTCACCACCACTGTGCTCGGCCAAGCGGTGTCCCTGCCCATCCTCTCGGCTCCTTGTGCGGCCAACAACTTGGCCCATCCCGAGGGCGAGCTGGCGGTGGCGCGGGCGGTCGCGGCGGCGGGTTCCCTCCAGATCGTCAGTACTTTAGGAACGCGCTCCCTCGAGGAGATCGCGGCCTCCGGGCCGGCGCCGCGCTGGTTCCAGCTGTACGTCTATCGGGACCGCGGTGTCACCCGCGACCTGATCGCCCGTGCCGAACGGGTCGGCTACCAGGCCCTTTGCCTGACCGTCGACGCCCCGCGACTCGGCCGCCGCGAGCGGGAAATCCGCTCGGGGTTCCACCTGCCGCCCGGCCAGCGGCTGGCGAATCTGGCGCCCTATGCGGCCGGCGCCGAGTTGGCGGCCACCGCGGGTGCCTCGGCGCTCGCTCGCTATGTCGAATCGTTGTGGGACCCGAGCCTCGACTGGTCGACGATCGCCTGGCTCCGGGAGCAGACCCGGCTGCCGATCGTGGTCAAGGGCCTGGTCACCGCGGAAGACGCCCGGCTCGCCGTCGAGCACGGCGTCGCGGGCATCGTGGTGTCGAACCACGGCGGCCGTCAACTGGACGGCTCCGTAACTGGTTGTGAGGCCTTGCCCGAGGTCGTCACGGCCGTCGCGGGGCGCTGTGAGGTTCTCGTCGACGGCGGCATCCGGCGCGGCACGGACGTGCTCAAAGCGCTCGCCCTGGGCGCCCGCGCCGTGCTGGTTGGCCGGCCCTACCTGTGGGCCCTGGCGGTCGACGGCGAAGCCGGCGTTTCCCGGTTGTTCGAGTTGCTGCGCGAGGAACTCCGCCTGGCCATGACCCTCGCGGGCGTGACCTCGGCGGAGCAGGTGCCGCGAGAGTTGGTCGTGCCGTAGGGGCGGCCCCCCGCGGCCGCCGTCTTCGCCGTCCTCAGGCGAAGGCGTCGGCGAGGTTCGCCAACACGGCCTCTTCTTGGTCCGAGATTTTCGAGCCGAGCCCCAAGAACCCGCCCGAGGCCGCGGCCACTTCGCGGGCGCGACCAAGCACGTCCTTTTCGAGGGCTGCGGCGGCGGCTTCGTCGAGCGGGCCGTCGACCAGAGCCGCCACGTAGTCCTTCCACGCTTCCACGACTTCGCGGTGCGGATGGACCTGGAGCCAGCCCTGGAGCAGCTCGTGGGCAGCGCTCCCGGGCGCCACACCGCGGTCCCCGGCGGCCGCGAGCACGGCGTTCTTTTCGGCCTCCGAGATCGAGCCGTCGGCCCAGGCCACGAGCACGAGGGGCAAGAGGGACAGGGCCGCGAGGGTCTCGGGCCGCACTCCGCGCGCCACGAGCTCCTCGAGCACGGCCAGGTTCGTGATCCCGGACGCCGCGGTCAGCCCCGCGAGGGCCTCCTCGTGGCTGGCCTTCTGGCGCATCCGTTCGAGCAGCTCGCGGTTGTGCTGGGTGAAGAACGCCTCTTCGAGGCCGCGGCGGCGGTCGTCGAGAAACGAATCGCTCATGGGAAGAATCTCCTTGGAAAGCTGGGATCGGGGTTCGGGTTCGAGGCCGTCCCCGGGAGGGCGGATCATAGCAGCCTCGCGCAACAGCGCCGGGAGCCGATCGGGCCTGCCGCTATACTCTGCGCCGCCCTTTCCGCTCGCCTTGGAGGTTCTCATGGTCCGCCGGTCGCTCCTGCTTCCGACCTTGGCCGCCTTTGCGTGCTTCGCCGCTGCCGCCGAGACGCCTCTCGAACTGCCGGCCACCGGTCGCGCCGACTATCGCCTGGCCGCCAAGCTCGACGAAGCCACCCGGCGGATCACGGGCAGCGGCGAGATCACTTGGACCAACGAAACCGCGGTCCCCACCTCCGAACTCCGGCTCCATCTCTATTGGAACGCCTGGCGTAACGATCGTTCGAGTTGGATGCTCGCCAACCGTTCGCGGGACGACGGCGGCGACGAACCTCGAGAAAGCGACTGGGGTTGGATCGAGATCGACCAGCTCCGTCTGGCCGGCACGGCCGCCGAGCTGCCGCGACGCTACGAATCGCCGGACGACGGCAATCCCCACGATCGCACCGTCTTGGTCGTCCCTCTGGCGACGCCCGTTTCCCCTGGCACCAGCGTGCGGCTCGAAGTCGCCTTCCGCTCCCAGGTTCCGCGCCCCTTTGCCCGCACGGGGGTACGCGGCGACTACTACTTCATCGCCCACTGGTTCCCCAAACTCGGCGTCTTCGAGGGCGAGCGAGGCTGGAACTGCCACCAATTCCACGCCGCCACCGAGTTCTACGGCGACTACGGCCGCTACGACATCGCCCTGACCCTGCCCGAGCGCTTCGTCGTGGGCGCCACCGGCCGGGAGGTCGAAACCAAGCCGAACGGCGATGGCACCCTCACCCACCGGTTCGTCCAGGACGACGTTCACGGCTTCACTTGGACAGCCAGCCCCGACTTCCGAGTGGCCACCGACCGCTTCGCCGAGCCGCCCCTGCCGGCCGTCGACCTGCGTCTGCTCTACCAGCCCGAGCACGAGGCCCAAGTCGCTCGCCACTTCGACGCCACCAAGGCGGCCCTGCGCACCTACGGCACCTGGTACGGTCCCTATCCCTACGGCCACCTGACGATCGTCGACCCGGCCTGGGAGAGTGACTCCGGCGGCATGGAGTACCCGACGCTCTTCACCTCCGGTACCCGCCGGTTCAGTCCCTTCGGCGGCGGCTCGCCGGAAGGCGTCACCATCCACGAAGCCGGCCATCAGTTCTGGTACGGCCTCGTGGGCAACAACGAAGTCGAACACGCCTGGCTGGACGAAGGCCTCAACACCTTCTCCACGGAGCGCGCGGCGGTCGAAACCTACGGGCCGGACCTCCACGTCGAGCGCTACCTGAAGGCCCCGGGCACCGAGTGGCGGCCGTTCCTCCCCTGGCTGTTCCGGGATCTCCCCACGGACCGGCGGAACATGAGCGGCATGGACCGCTACCGCCAAAACGCCGCCCGGGACGTGCCGGCGACGCCAACCTTCCGGTACGACCCAAAGACGGCCTCCTCCATCACCTACTCGAAGACGGCCCTGTGGCTGCTCACCCTCGAGCGCCATCTCGGTTGGGACACCCTGCGCGAGATCCTCTCGACCTTCTTCGCCCGCGGCCGGCTGCGCCACCCCGAACCCGCGGACTTCTTCGCCGTCGCCAACGAGGTTTCCGAGCGCCGGGGCAGTGGTGATCTCACCTGGTTCTTCGACCAGGTCCACTACGGATCGGCACTCTTCGACTACGGCGTCGACCGCTTTTCGAGCCTACCCGCGGAGCCCGAGGGCCTAGTCGACAAGGCCGGCGAACTCACCTTCACGGCACGCCCGAGTGAACCCGCGAGCTTCCGCCACGAGGTCGTCGTGCGCCGGTATGGCGACGGGATCTTCCCCGTCGACGTGCTGCTGGTCTTCGCCGACGGTACCAGCCATCGCGAGCGCTGGGACGGCCGGGCGCGCTGGACGAGCTTCGTCACCGAAGGACCGTCGAAACTCGAGCGGGTGGTGGTCGATCCCGACGAGGTGTTGGCCCTGGACCTCGACCGCACCAATAACAGCCGGCTCGCCAAACCGGCGAGCAAACTCGCCGCGGTCAAGTGGGCCTCGAAGTGGATGCTCTGGCTCCAAGACCGCCTCCAAGCCTTCGCCTCGTTCGTGTAGAAGGAGCTCGACCCCATGGGACTGCTCGGCTCGATCCGCCACGGCTGCCGCTGCCTCGCCACGAATCCGGGCCTCCTGGTGCTCGCCTGGATCTCGAACCTCGCCGTCGCCTTGCCTTTCGCGCTGGCGATCGGCGGCGGGATCGACCGCTCCGTCGGCCGCAGCGTGATCCACGAAAAGCTCGTGGCCGGCTTCGACTTCGGCTGGTACGGCGAGTACTCCCACGCCGCTCGCGGCCTCGAGGCCACCTTTCGGCCCGGCCTCTCGGGGGTCGGGGCCTTCTTCGACAATCTCGAAGCCTGGTGGACCGGCGGGCTGTTCACCGGCCTGCCGTTGCTCGTCGGCCTGGGTGTGCTCTACGCGGTCCTCTGGGCGTTTCTGCTGGGGGGAGCCCTCGAGCGCTTCGCCGGGGCGACGGCGAGCTTCGGCGCCAGTTTCGACGACCGGCCGAGCGGCCTGCTCGTGGCCGGCGGGCGGTACCTGGCGCGCTTCCTGGGACTTTCGGCCGTCCTGGCCGTGGGCTACTACGGGGTCTACAAGCTCGCCCGTTGGGGGTTCGGCTGGCTCGAGGAGTCCCAGCGCGAGCAGACGGTCGAAAGCGCGGTGCTCTTCCGGGTGCTGCTCGGTGCGCTGGTGGTCGTCTTCCTGCTCCTGGCGCTGCGTACCGTGGCGGACTACGCCAAGGTGGCGATCGTCACCGAGGGGCGGCGCAACGTCTTTTCCGCCCTCGCGGACGGGGCGCTGTTCGTGGTTCGCCACCCGGGCCGCACCCTTGGCTTGACGTTCGCCTGGGTGCTGTTCGGGGCTCTCGCCTTGGCACTGTACGCCAAGCTCGCCCCGGGGGTCGGGCAGGCCAGCTGGACGGCGGTGGTGTGGGCGTTTCTCGTCGGCCAGGCGGCGCTGGTCGTGCGTTTCGCGCTGCGCCTGGGCTTACTGGCGGGCGAGACGCGGCTCTATCAGGAGCGGAGCTGAGTCGGAAGCCAACCAGCCGGCCAGCAGCGGCGACCTGACCTCGAACCCGCCGCCCTTCGGCGCAACCAGCCCGAACGCCACCAACCGTTCCGCGGCCTCGGTGGGCGCGCCGTTCACCAGGAACTCGCGTTCCGCCGGCGCCAGTAGATCGAAATCCACCGCGAAGAGATTCGCCACCGAGCGGTCGGCCGCGACGTGGGCGAGGGCGGCCGCGACGCTGCCGAGCTCGGCCCGGCGTTTGCCGAGCATCTGGAGGAGCATCGGATGGTTCCCCGCCGCCTGCCGCAGTACTTCGACCTCGGCGCCTTCGAGGTGGGGGCGATCCGCGGCCGGAAGCCGAGATTGCCGAAGAAGATCCGCTGCTTCGTCGTCCGCCAGCGGTCCCAGCCAATGGGGTGCCCCGAGCGTTGCCGCGAGCCCCGGCACGTAGCGCGACGAGGCCGAATCGAGCCCGACGTCCGCCAATCTCGGTGACGACACGACCACGACCCGGAGGCCCGCCGCGGCGAGGGCATTCCAGAGTGCCGCCACGGCCGGCGCCGCCGCCATGACGAGATCGAGCAAGGCATCGGCCTCGTCGATCAAGACCAGGACTTCGCCGCCCCGCTCGCGCGCCCTCCGACCAAGTTCGGGCAAGGCCAGAGACGGATCCTCCGGCACGGCCGTGGCGAGACCGTCGAGCACTTCCTCGGCGTCGAGTAATGCCTCGCCGAAGGAGTCCGCGAGGTCGGTAGCGGTGTTGAGGCCCTGGAAGTCCCACACCAGCGGCCAGCGACGGTGTACCGGGTCGCCCGCCGCTCGGTGGTCGAGCTCGCGCAGCAACGACGTCTTGCCGATCCGCCGCAGGCCGGCCCACCAGCTGCGCGCCGGGGCGCTCGTGAGCTCCGCGAGCAGAGCGGCCCGGCCGTAGAAGCGGTCACCGTTCACCCACTGGCCGATGACGTAGGGGATCACGCGCCGTCCTCGGACACGACACCGGTCGGCGCGGTGGTCTCGACGTCCTCGAGGGTGATGGTGCGCCGCTTCTCCTCGTGGAGCCGCTGGACGAGCGCGAGACACCGCCGCTGGATCTGGAACGGCCGCCCCCCGGCCAACTCGACGATGCGCTCCGGCACCCCGGGGGCGAACCGGAACAGCCCGCGAACGGGCTCCACCACCAGGCGGCGGGCCGGCTCGGGCTCGATCGCGTCCACCGCGATTTCCTCGAAGAAGTTGTACCAGGGGCTGCCCTCTTTCTCCCATTCCTTGCGGATGCGCACCCCCGCCACCACGGCCACGAGATTCTCCGCGAAGCGCTTCATGAACAAGCTGCGGAGGTTCTGGCTGACGCGCGAGTCGTAGTCGTTCAACTCGTCGACCTCGTCGATCAGCAGCACCAGCTTGACCCGTTTCGGGCTCGCCTCGCGCAGACTCTTGAGCCAGCCGTGGAGTTCGCGAATCAGCTCGTGGTGGCTGTAAACCCCGCCGCCCTGCACGATGTCCAAGGCCGACGGGCGCCCCGGAACACCGAGGCCCCGCGCTTTCAAGACATCGTGAATGGCGTCCGCGAGAGCCGCGAACAGGCGCTCTTCGGGCGTCCCCTGGAGATCGACGAAGACGGGCACGAACGTGAACTCCGGGTCGTCGAGGCGCTGCAGACGGCGTTCGAGCTGGTGCAGCAGCGAGGTCTTGCCGATGCGGCGCTCGCCGTGGAGCAGCAGGCTGTTGTTGTGGACGGTCTGGAGGATCCTTTGGAGCAGCGGCTCGCGGCCGTAGAACAGCGCCTCGTCGAAGATCGGCGCCCCGGCGATGAAGGGGTTGAATCGGCGTTCGAACTGGTGCCGCCGGCGGCGGCGGCGGCGTAACAGGAGAAACACGCCGCCCGCCGCGAGCGCGGCGCCGCTGACCACCCACGGCCAGGGTGACCGGAACCACGGACGGCGATACCTCACGGTGTACTCGCCGCGGGAACTCTGGCCCTCGGCATCGGTGGCGATCACCGTCACCGTGGTGTCGCCGGCCGCGAGCTGCCGGCCGAGGGCCAACTCGGTGACGAAGTAGTCCCCGACCGCCTGGCTGCTGGTGGTTCCCACCAAGGGCCGGCCGTGGTCGTCGAGGAAGCGAACGTCGACCGGCGAACGATCGATGGCCACCCCGGTCAGCCGGAACTCGGGGTTCGTGGTGACTTCGACGAGGACGCCGTCGATCTCCTGGCGCGGGCCACCGAAACGCAACGCCGGCGGCAGGTTGACGGCTTCCGATCCGCCCGCCGCAAGCAAGCGCCGGCTGATCTCGGAGTACGCCTGGCGCACCAGCACTAGAGCCTCGGATTGTCCGCGTTCGACCGCGAGAACCCGGTTGGCCGCGGACAACGCCGCCTCGAAGCGGCCCGCGGCCAAGTGGTCGCGTGCCGAGGTCAGCCCGGCGGTGACCCGCGCCTGCTGCGCGCTCGCCTCGAGCGCCGCCGTCAAGCGGGTGCGCTGCTCGCGGGCCGCGGGGTTCGTGGCTTCCAGGGCGAACACGGTCTCGAGGCGATCGAGCGCCGCGGCCGGCTGGCCCGAGGCTTCGAGCTGGGCCGCCTCCGTGAGGGCGCCGTCGATCCGTGCCCGGCGCTCGGCCGCCGAACTGTCCGCTACGATCATCGCCTGGGCTTCGTCGAGCAGGCGCCGGGCTTCGGCGTTTTCGCCCGCCAGCAGCACCTCGCGCAGCAGCCGCGCGGCGGCCGGGGCATCCCCAGCGGCCAGCCGCTGCCGGGCGTCGTCGAGCTGGCGACCGAGAGTGGCCGCGCGCCGCGCACGCTCTTCCTCGGCCAGCGCCGCCGCCCCCAGCCGCGCCATGGCCTCCCGCGCGGCCACCGGCTGGGGATCGAGGGCGAGGGCAGGCGCCAGGGCGGTCATGGCGTCGTCGAGTCGCCCCTGGGTTTCGAACTGCCGCGAGGCCGCGAGCGCCTCCCGAGTGATCTCCTCGGGCGTCGGTCCGTCTGGTTCAGGAGGGGGGATGGACTTCGCCAGTTCCTGGTACCTCTCGAGCTCGCGGCGGGCCTCGGGAGACTGGTCGACGACCCCGAGGCGCACCTCGGTGTCGAAAGCCTCACGGGCCGCTGTCGCTTGCCCCAGGTGGTGGTAGGCGATGCCCAGCTTCAGGTACGGGAAGTAGTCCACCACCTTCATGCCGTAGGAACGCACGCGCCGGCCCGAATCCGCCTTGCGTTCGAGGGCCTGGTTGAGCTCCTCGACGGCTCGCCGCCACTCCCCCGCCGCCAGGGCACGCTCGGCGTTTTCGTAGTGCACGTACCAGAGGTCCGCCCACGCGGGCGCCGCCAAGCCCAGTAAAAAGGCGAGCAAGAGGACAGCGACCGGCCGCACCATGACCGCCCGACGATATCCGAGGCCACGGCCGAGAGGGTGAGGAACCGTGGAGGTTTGCCCGAGGGCAAGCGCCGGGGCTCGTGATAACTTGCGCGCCGACCCACCACCGAGATGGACACGATCGACGGGAGGACACCGCCTTGAGCAAGATCGCCAGCTTCTGCTTTGGCACGTCGTTTTCGCTTGCGGTCGGCTGGCTGCTGGTTCCCGCCGCCGCCGCGCAGGCGGCCGCGGCCGCGGGCAGTCAGAGCCTGAAGACGGTCAAGATCGACCTGCTGAAGGGCACGCTCGATGCCAACCTCCCCTTCGACGAGCCGTTCCTGCTGACCGGCCAAGGTCCCAAGGACGCGCTCGAAGTCCAGATCCGATATTTGAGCCACCCGCGGGACATCCGGGTGGCCGAAAAGTCCGACCTCCAGCTGTGTGCCGACATCGACCCGACTTCCCGCCAGTGCCGCAGCCGTCGCCGGGCCTGCGAAGCCAATCCGGGATCGCGCCCCGACGGCGTCGAGTGCTTCTCCTGCGTCGAGAAACGAAAGCGCCGCGAGCGCGGGTTGACGAGCGCCACCCCGTGGACCCTCGATGGCCCCGAACGGCTGCTCGGCGGCCAATCCGTGTTCGTCGCCAATCCCATCGAGTGCCCGACCTGGGAACCTGACGGCAAACCCCTGACCTGGCGATTCCCGGCCGAACTCGACTGGGACGCGGCCTCGAACCCGCCCGACACCAACCGCACTTTCGCGGTCACCATTCCGGCCCTCGAAGCCGAGCGCTACTACTCTTTCCACATCTCCCTGCGCAGCAGTTCCCAGGATGCCGTTCTCGCCGAGCAAACGGCGGCGTTGCAGGCCCGGGGTGCCCAGCTGCTGCTCGACGAGCTCGGCCAAATGGATGCATCCAGCGGCCCCGAGGACTACGAGGCGTGCCTGCGCGGCGCCGCGGAGGCCCCGGCCAGTTGCCAAGACCTGCCGGGACAGATCTGCCGGCTGCTGCTGCAACTGGAAGAGGCTCAAGGCGCCCAGTTCGAGCCCGGCAGCCTGTGCGCCGAGGACGGCACCGCCCGGCCGTCGCTGCAACTCGGCAAGCCGATCGTCCGGCTGGCCGCCGCGCACCAGCAGCGCAGCGATGCCCTCGAGCTGCGCCGGAAGGCAGTGGACGATTTCCTCGACCTGTTGGCCGAGCTCCATGCCCAACTGGCCCCCACGCCGAGCGGCTCCCCTTCCTCTCTCGACAAACTGCTGTCCACCCTCGACGCTGCCGCGGACGCCCCGAATACGAGCCTCGACGCCGCCCGGGTCCGCCGCCTGCTCGACGAGCTCGCGCCCGGCCGGGAGATTCTCGCCGCCGGAACCGTGGGCCAGAAGAGCGTTGCTCTGGGCGCTACGGTCGAGGCTCGCCAAGCCTTCGAGGATCCGAATCTCGCCACCGACCCGGCGGTCGCCCAACGGGTCGCCGCGGGCTACCGGCAAACCGCGACGGCCCTCGCCGCGCTCGAGGACGGCCTCGGTGAGTTGCTGACGGGAATCCAGCGCCTGCTGGTCAACCGGTTGATCGCCGGTGCGGCGAATACGGCCCTGCCGGCGGCCGACCGCCTGAGCGCCGCCGATCTGACCGGTGGCGACACCAGCGTCGAAGGGGCCGCGCAGCTGATCGGTCGTGGGCGCGAGCTCGCCCTGGTGCTCGCCGCCCACACCTCCGAGCTGGGGACGGCCCTGACCGAGGAGCAGGCTGCGGCCCAGGAACTCGCCAAGCAGATCGTGCTCGCCGGCTCCGCTGCCAGCTTCACGATCGACGGCCGCGCCTTCGCCGCCTTCGCCACCCAGCAGGTGAACTACATCAGCGCCGACCTCGGCGTGGTGTGGGCGCCGGACTTGGGCGAGGTGGTGCCGGCGATCGGCGCCAACCTGTATCTCCGGCCGGTCAACAAAGACGTGCCCTTACGCCTCAAGGGCGGCTTCATGCGGCGCTTCGCGTTCACCTTCGGCGTCACCGCGGTGGAGGAGATCGGCGACGGCGACACGAGCGCCACCCCACCCGTGCGGGCCACCCGCGAAGACCTGATCAACGGCCATTCCTTGCTGCTCGGCGCGGGTTACCGGGTGACCGACTCGGCACGGGTGACCCTCGGGGCGATCGTGTTCTACGAGCTCGACCCCAATCCCTTGAAAACGGGGCGGGACGTCACCTTCAGCCCGTTCCTCGCCCTGTCCTTCGACTGGGATGTGGCCGGCCTGTTCGGTGGCGTCTTCAAGGACCTCGCCCTGACCCCTTGAGGTGCGACCATGGCGATCCAAACCCTCCAGGGCCCCAAGGCCCGTCCCGACACGCTTTCGCTGCCGCAGACCGTGGTCGTCGAGGCCTTTCTGTCGAGTTCCGAGAACCAGGAAACCTGTCGCTTCGAATACCGCCTCGCGGAAGGCAACAACATCGTCTTCGCGGGCGGGGGCAAGCGGACGGTCGTGACGACCGACCTCTCCCTGGCGGGCAGGCTGGTGTCTGATTCGCTCGACCTCGCCCGCCGCGCAACGGGCGAAGCGGTCTCGTCCTTCTGGCTGACCCAGGTGATGACCGACGGCAGTGGTCAGTCCTACGTTCCCAAACGCTTTCGCCTGGAACTGACGGGAGGTCCGTGATGAAGCTCCCCATCCTCGCGGTGGTGCTCTTGACCGCCTTGGTGGCTTGTAAGTACGACGAGGACGACTTTCGTTCGCCGACCGACCCCGCGCGGCAGTTCCTCCAGGTCGTCGCTGCGGCCAGCTCGGTGCCGGCCGACGGCATCTCGACCGTGGAGTTGACCGCCTCGATCACCCCCGACGCCGCGCAACGGACGATCCAGTTCACCGCCAGCCTCGGCAACTTCGTCGGCGGCAGCGGTGCGCCCTCGTCGATCCAAGTCACCATCGACGCCAGCGGCCGGGCCCGTGCCGTGCTCAGGAGCTCGCTGGCCCTCGGCACGAGCTTCGTCACGGTGCAAGTCGTCGGCGCCACCGTTGCCGCCCAGACGCTCCAGGTCAATTTCGTGGCACCGGATCCGAACAGCATCCTGCGCTTCGTCTCGGTTCCCGCCAACCTACCGGCGGACGGAACCCGGGCCACGGCGATCGTGGTGGCTGTGGCGCCCGGATTGTCCGGCGGCGACGCCCGCAACGTGACCTTGACCACCAGCCTGGGTTCCTTCAGCCCGACCACCAGCCAAGCCACCACGAACATCACTCCGAGCGCCGCGGACAACACCGGCACGGTACTGCTCTACAGCCCCCAGACCGTCGGCCTCGCGACCCTGAGCGCCCAGGTCGCGCAAGTCCAACGCACGGCCGTGATCTCCTTCGATCGCGCACCGCCCACGGCCATCCGGGTCGATCTCGACAAGCTGCAGGTACCGAACACCAGCGACTCCGCCGGGAACTTGACCATCACGGCGTTCCTGAGCCGCCCGAACGGCAAGGTCTCGCTCGACACCCGGGTGATCTTCGAGGCCTTGGTCGCCGGTGCATCAGTGGGCCGCTTCGTTTCCCAAAGCCCCCTCTCCGACGCCAATGGCCAAGTGGCCGCCGTGTTCTCCCCGGCCGGCACCACTCCACCCGGAACGGTGACCCTCTCCGTCCGCGACGAAGGCGGCAACGCCCGCGGCACCGCGACGTTCGAGGTGACGGCGGCCGGCAGCCTGCGATGAGACGCCCTGGTAGACTGCCCGCCTCATGAAGAAACTCAGTCGCGAGGACGCGCTCGAGTACCATCGGCTCGGGCGCAAGGGGAAAATCCAGGTCGTTCCGACCAAGCCCACCGCTACTCAGTGGGACCTTTCTCTGGCCTATACCCCGGGAGTCGCGGAGCCCTGCCGCGAGATTCAAAGGGACCCGCTTGCTTCGTTCGACTACACCGCCCGCGGCAACCTCGTGGCGGTGATCACCAACGGCACGGCCGTGCTCGGGCTGGGCAACATCGGCGCCGAGGCGGGCAAGCCGGTGATGGAAGGCAAGGGCGTTTTGTTCAAGCGCTTTGCCGACATCGACGTGTTCGACCTGGAAGTCGCCACCGAGGACCCGGAGGAGTTCATCCGCACCGTACGGTTGCTCGAACCGACCTTCGGCAGCATCAATCTCGAGGACATCCGCGCCCCCGAGTGCTTCGAGATCGAAGCCCGCCTGAAGGCCGAGATGAATATCCCGGTCTTCCACGACGACCAGCACGGCACCGCCATCATTTCGGGGGCAGCGCTGCTCAACGCCGCCGAGATCGCCGGCAAGCGTCTCGAGGATTTGAAGCTGGTCTTCTCCGGGGCGGGCGCCGCGGCACTCGGTTGCCTGCGGCTCTATCTCAAGCTCGGGGTACGGCAGGACAACGTCATCCTTTGCGACGCCGAGGGCGTCATCTTCCGCGGCCGAACGGAGACGATGGACCGCTTCAAGGAAGAGTTCGCCGCAGACACGCCCGCGCGCACGCTGACCGAGGCCCTGGTCGGCGCCGACGTGTTGATCGGTCTTTCCAAGGGCGGGGTCGTGAAGCCCGAGATGCTCGCGGGCATGGCCCCGAACCCCATCGTGTTCGCCATGGCCAATCCGGACCCGGAGATCGGCTACCAGGAAGCGATGGCCGCCCGGCCGGACGCCATCATGGCCACCGGTCGCAGCGACTTCCCGAACCAGGTCAACAACGTGCTCGGCTTCCCGTTCATCTTCCGCGGCGCCTTGGACGTGCGCGCCCGGGACATCAACGACGAAATGAAGCTCGCCGCCGTGCGCGCGCTCGCCGAGCTCGCTCGCGAGGACGTGCCGGATTCCGTGTTGCGCGCCTACGACCTCGCCTCCCTCCGGTTCGGCCGCGAGTACCTGATCCCCAAGCCCTTCGACCACCGCGTCTTGTTGACGGTGCCGATCGCGGTGGCCAAGGCGGCGATGGCGACCGGGGTGGCTCGCCAGCCCATCGACGACTTCGAGGCCTATTACCGCCGGCTCGAGACCATCATCAGCCGCCGCCTCGAGCTCATGCACGGCATGAAGACCCGCGCCCAGCGCCAACGCCAGCGCATCGTCTTCCCCGAGGGCGAACACGAGAAGATCCTGCGCGCCGCCAAGGTGCTGGTGGACGAGGGCATCGCCCACCCCATCCTGCTCGCCCGCCACGACGTCATCGCCCCGCGGCTGGCGGAGCTCGACCTGCCCGAGGATCGCATCACCATCCTGCACAACGAGTCCTCGCCGGACTTCGAGCGCTATGCCCGGCGGCTCCACGAGCTGCGCCGGCGCGACGGCGTGACCCTCGAGGATGCCCGGAAGCTGATGCGCCTGCGCAACTACTTCGGCGCCATGATGCTCGAGTTGGGCGACGCCGACGGCCTGGTCTCCGGCCTGACCCAGTACTACGCCGACACCATCCGCCCGGCGCTCCAGATCATCGACACCCGGCCGGACGTCCGTCGGGTCTCCGGGGCCTACATCCTGATGCTGAAAGACCGCGTCTTGTTCCTCGCCGACACCACGGTGAACATCCAGCCGAGTGCCGAGGACCTGGCCGAAATCGCGCTGCTCACCGCGGAGTTCGCGCGGCGCTTCGACATCGTGCCGCGGGTGGCCATGTTGTCCTTCTCGAACTTCGGCTCCAACCAACACCCGGACGCCAAGAAGGTGCGCCGCGCCACCGAGATCGCCAAAGCCCGCGCCCCGGAACTCCAGATCGACGGCGAAATGCAGGCCGACAACGCCGTGATCGAGTCGATCCGGGCCGAGAACTACCCGTGGAGTGACTTGAAGGGGCCGGCCAACGTGCTGATCTTCCCCGATCTCAACTCGGCCAACGCCGCCTACAAGCTGATCTGGCGCTTGGCCGACGCCGAGGCCATCGGGCCGATCCTGCTGGGCATGGCCAAGCCGGTGCACGTGCTCCAACGCGGCGTCGACGTCGCCGACATCGTCAACGTCGCGGCGATTTGCGCGGTGGATGCCCAGGAGCTCGCGGAGGCCCGGAGCCGCTGACGATGACACCTGGCCCGAACCGGGGAAAATCGACGTTCTACGAGAGGTGAAACGAACCTCGCCGCCGTTCCACTCCCGAACGGCGGCGAGACCGAACCCGCGATAGAATCCCGGCTATTCGCCGTGTCCCCAAGGAGGACCCCATGACCCGACGTGCTTTTGGAATTCTGACTCTCGCCGCCCTCGTGGCGACGTTGGCGGTGCCCGCGTTCGCCGCCCCGTCGGACAAGCCCCGCATTGCGGTGCTCCAGTTCGAGAACAAGGCCGACAACCAGTGGTGGTACAGCCGCGGCGGCGCGGCGGCCCAGGACAAGTTCGTGACCGAGCTGGTCAAGAGCGGCAAGTTCCGCGTCATCGACCGTGAGCAGCTCGACGCCATCATGCGCGAGAAGAACCTGACCCTGTCCGGTGACATCGACCCCAAGACCGCCATGAAGATCGGCAAGCTGCTCGGCGTGCAGTACTTCCTGGCCGGCGCCGTGACCGAGTACGGTGCCCAGGAGACCGGCGCTCACGCGGGCGGCCTGTTCTCCGGCGGCAAGAAGACCTTCACCGCGGCCCTGACCGCGCGCATCATCGACGCTCAGACCGGCGAGATCGTGTGGGCCGACGAAGCGCGCAAGGAAGATGCGAACTTCAAGCTCTCGATCATGGGCATCGGCGGTGGCGTGCAGAACGATGACCGCATGTTCGACAAGGTCATGACCCCGTGCATCCAGGAGCTCGCGGCGAGCATCAAGGCCGCCGATCTGTGAGCTTGGGTCGACCCGCGCCCGGCCGATAGAAGCCCGGTCGCTGGCCTGACGACACGCATTCCTTCGGAGCAGCGGCCGGGCTCGTCCCGGCCGTCTTGCTTTACCTCAATCGAGCAGAACGATCGGTTTGCCGCCCGTCGGCCCTTGCTTCTTCTGGAAGGTGGGGTCGAGCAGGAAGTTGCCCCCGATCCCCTCCCGCACCTCGAGATCCCCATCCCCCGCCGAGAGGCTGTAACTCTCGGTCTCCGCCACGTAGCGCAGCCGCCGACCCTCCGGGTCCTCGAGGTCC
The DNA here is from genome assembly GCA_033762835.1 of Thermoanaerobaculia bacterium. Classification (GTDB taxonomy): domain Bacteria; phylum Acidobacteriota; class Thermoanaerobaculia; order Multivoradales; family DATKCC01; genus JANRLG01. Next base: position 42,694 of record JANRLG010000046.1, on the reverse strand, counting down.
GAGGCCGACAGCAGCCCGCGCTCGACGAGCTCGTCGAGGCGGGCAGGGAACTGGCCCACGGACAGGTAGTGAGTCTTGGCCGCGCGGTCGACCTCGAGCAGAGCCGCCGCCTGACGCTCGCGAACGAGGGCCGCTTGCTCCCGTCCCAGCCACGGAAAGGGCAACAACCACGCGGCGGGATTTCGGAATGCCGCGACCGCCAAGGCGATTCCGAGCGCTCCCGCGAGCACTGGGGAAGGCGCCAGGCGGATCGTGGGGCGCCGCTCTTCTCTCTCCGCCGGAAGCACCACCGCCGGCGACGGGCGCTCCTCGACGGGTTCAGCCGGGGAAAGGGCCTCCTCGAAGAGCGCCGGGACGGCCGCGGGCGGCGGCCCGGGAGCGAAATCCGAGGCATGGAGCAGCACTTCGTCGACCCCGATCGGCTCGAAGCCGTCTTCGAAGCTGACTTCGTCACCACCGTAGAACTTGTACTCCCCCTTGCGCCACTCGAACAACTCGAACAGCAACCGCTGCGTGCGGCGGCGCAGGGCGCCGAGCAACTGCCGGCGATCGAGGTGACCGCCGGACACGACCAGATCCGCCAGGCGCTCTTCTCCGGCGAGCAGACGCGAGCGTAAGCGGCGCAGGGTCTCCCGGTCGATCAGCCCCTCTTCGACCAGGACTTCGCCCAGGCCCTCGTCGGCGGTCTCGTTCAAAGCGTCCGCGGCCACCACGCGGCCGTCGAGAAACGACACCGCCACGATGTCGTCGGGGCCTTGGACCGTCAAGATTCCCGTCTTGCGCTGCTGCGCAATGACCTGGAGGATCTCCGGTAGTTGGAAGACGTCGAGGGTGCCTTCGATCGCCACTCAGCGGTCTCCATAGGCCGCAGCGGCGCGGTACCAGGCCAGACCGGCCAAGCCCACGGCAGCGACCAGCCACGACAGCAGCCCCAGGGGAGCCACATGCCAAGGAATGCGAAATCCGAAGTGCTCGGTGGCCGGCAGCAGGAGGCAGGCCACGGGCAACAACACGGCGAGGAAGCTGTGGAGCCCGCGGCCGGCGTAGGCCGACTCGAGCCCCGGGACGTAGGCGTGCCAGCGGGCCGTCCGACGCCCACTCCGCTCCTCGGCCGGGGAACGCCGTTGATACGGGCGGAAGCGGCGACGGGCCTGATCGAACCCCACGGCCAGCAGCATGGCGCCGAGCCCCAAGAAGACCGAAAGAAAGCGCCGGAACCACAGCAACCCGGGCGAGCTGCCGTCGGCATCCGCACGATCGAGGGCGCCCTGGATCTCCGGCAAGCGCTCGAGTCCGGCATCCACCACGATGACGCCCTCGCCGCTAGCCGTCCATAGGTTCACGGCACGAGCGTCGAGCGCTTGGGCCTGCTGAATGGCGACACCGCCCTCGTCATAGTGAAGGGCGCCGTGGAGCGCCTTGCCGAGATCGAAATGGGCCACGGCGGCTTCGGGGTGGGCGGCGATGGCGCGCTCGAAGAAGTCGCGAGCCGCTCCGAAGTCCTCGCGATGGAAGGCATTGGCACCCAAGGCGACGAGCGCCCCGAGGTTGCCCGGCTCGTTGGTGAGCAACTCGCGGTACCGGCTACTGGCGTGGTCCCACTGGCCGATCTTGCGATGGACATCGGCCAAGAAGTGGTTCGCCGCGGGATGATCGGGCAACAATCCCGAGAGGGCGCCCAAGTCCGCGAACAGCCCACCGCGGAGCCGACCGGCGATGACGTCCTCGGCCGCCCGCAGGGGCGGAGACAGCTCCTGTGCAACGGCGTGCCGGGTCTGCTGGACAGCCAAGGGCGCCGCTCCCAGCAACAACCAGAGGCCGATCGTCACCCAGCGTTGGCTGACCGAACCAAAGCCCCAGAGCAGCACCGACCAGTAACCCGCGAGCCACAACAGACCTCCCGGCAATAGCAGGGGCCAGGACAACACGGCGAGCACGACGACCAGCCCGACGACGCCTTCCAGCGGCCGTTTGGCCACGCGCGACACCAACATTCCGAGGTCGGCCAGCAGCTCCGGACCCTTGACGAAGGTCAGGAGCGCCAGGAAGGCCCCGGCCGCGAGACTCACCACGGCGAGCAGATAGAACAGCAGATTGGCACGGGCCAAGCGCCACTCGAGACCGAGGGCCGGTAAGCGGGTGAGGCCCCGGATCTCGTCGAAAGGCACCTTGTGCCAGCGGCCCAACAGGCGGTTCACGCGAGCCGCAGCGAAAGCGGCTTCGGGGCGACCGGGATCGAGCCGTTCGGCGGCGGCGAGGGCCCGTTCGGCCCGCGGCGCGTCCTTTTTGGCCGCGGCCTCCTGGGCGGCCAGCAAGGCCCCCGCGGCGAGGTCCGGCAGGCGGCTCATGCCGAGCGAGCGAGCGCTCTCGAGCAGCCGATCCTCGATCGCGCGGAGGCTCGCTTCGTCGTCTCGGTAGAGACTGCCGGACCATTGGGTCCACGCCTCTTCGATCTGATCGAGGTTCTGGCGCGTACTGGCGGCGAGGTCGAGGCCAAGGCCGTCGGAAGCCGACGTCTGGGCGCCGAGCGTAGGCGCCCCCAGCAAGGCGAGGCTCACCAGGAGCCCTCCGGCGAGCCCCCGGAACGCGGAGTCAGCCCCGTTTCTGGACATACCGAACCCGCAGCCGGTAGACCAGGTCGGCGAGCACCGTCGTCTCCTGGGCGCTCAGGTTGCCGGCGGTCTTCTGGCGCAACACGTCGAGCAGGTCGATGTAGAAGCGTGCGGCCTCGAGGTTTTCGCCCGAGGCTCCGTCGGGCATCGGAGCATCTCCCAGATAAAACGGGATCGGCTCGGCCAGGGCTTGCAGCAAGTCGAAGAAGCCCGGCCCGGGCAACCCGGTGGGAGGCAGTTCGAGGGTCGGGGAAGAAACCTCGGGGGGCGCGACGGGCTCCGGCTCCGGCGCGGCCACGGGGGGCGCCGCCGGCGCGTTGGCCGCCTCGGCGAGAAAGCGGTACTCTTCGCGCAGCGCACCCTCGGGGGTGAACATCCGTTTGTCGGTGACTTTGATCGTTTTGTCCACGAAACCTTCTCGGACTTCGGAGCCGTCGCCGCTCACTTCGAGGCCGCTCCACTCCAGGCAACCAAGGATTGGGATATGGATCGTAGCAAGCCCTCTCTCACCGCATCAACCGCCCCACGCGCAAGCCGCTGCCGGTCGTGAGCCCACCGGGATCCCGCGACCTCGGCCGCTTGGTCGAATTGGTGGCCCGCCTGCGGGCCGAAGACGGCTGCCCCTGGGACCGGAAACAGACCCTGCCGGACCTTCGCGCCTACCTGATCGAGGAGTGCCACGAGGTGGCGGCGGCGATCACGGCAGGTGATTGGGAGGCCCTCGGCGAGGAGCTCGGGGACCTGCTCTTCCAGATCGCCTTCGTGGCCCGGCTCGGGGACGAAACGGGCCAGCTCGAACTCGGACGGGTGATCGCGGCGATCGAAGCCAAGATGATCGAGCGTCACCCCCACGTTTTCGGTGACGCCGCACCCTTGGCCGACGCCGACGCGGTGCGCTCGGCGTGGGAGCGCCGCAAGCTCGAGAAGGCCGCCGCCGCGGGTACCGACCGCTCGCTGCTCGACGGCGTGCCGGCCTCCCTCCCCGCCCTCGTGGGCGCCTACCGATCCACCCAAAAGGCGGCAGGCGTGGGCTTCGACTGGCCCGACACCGCGGGTGTTTTCGCCAAGCTGCGGGAAGAAATCTCCGAGTTGGAAGCCGCCCTCGCCGGACCGGCGGGGGGTGACCCCGACCCCGCGGCGGTCCGCGAGGAGATCGGCGACCTGCTCTTCACCGTCGCCAACCTCGCCCGCAAGCTCGAAGTCGACCCCGAGGCCGCCCTGGCCGCCACCAACCTCAAATTCCGCCGCCGCTTCCAGGGCATCGAACGCCGGCTCGCGGCGGACGGCCGCAACGTGGCGCAGACCGACCTGGCAGAGCTCGATCGCTTGTGGGACCTTGAAAAGCAGCGCGAGCGGTGAATGCGAGGCCGGGGGCCCGAAGGCCCCCGGTGGGGGGAGACGGCGCCGAAGCGCCGGGGGGTAGGAAACGAAGAGGTGCGACTCGCGTCGCCTTGGCTACCCTGCGAGGGTCCGCGAACGCGGTCTCGGGAGCGGCCGGTTGGTATCGTCATTGTTCTATACGCCTCAGGACCCACTTTTGTTCAGGCCAACTGATAGATTTCTCGGCCCATGGCCCTCTCCCTGGAAGTTCTCGGCCGCCGCCTCGGCGCTTGGCGGCGTTCCGCCGAGTTCGCCCTGGCCAAGAAATTCGGCGTCGCCACGGTCGAGGACCGCGCGTTCCTCCTCCTCGTGGGTGCCACCGGGGTCATCGCGGGTGTCCTCGGCGTCGTCCTCCATCGCCTGATCAACGCGATCGAATATCTGCTGTGGGGGCCCGTGGGGCACCTCGTCGATGCCGCCAAGGACTTACCGCCCTGGCATGTCGTGCTCGCGCTTGCGATCGGCGGCATCCTCGTCGGCTCGTTGGTGTTGGCGGCGGGCAAGGCGGTGGCGGCACCGGGCATGTCGATCCTGATCGAAGCGGTGGCGCGCAAGGGTGGGCGGGTGCCGGTCAAGCCGATCCTGTGGTCGACCGCGGCGGCCGCGGCCACCGTGGGAGCCGGCGGTTCCTTGGGCCGCGAAGGCCCGATGATCCGGCTCGGCGCCATGATCGCGTCGCGCCTGGGTGTGCGTTACCGGCTGTCGCCTCACCGCATCAAAATTCTGGTCGGTTGCGGGGCCGCGGCCGGGTTGGCGGCGGCGTACAACATCCCAATCGGCGGCGCCCTGTTCGCCATGGAGGTCATCCTCGGCAACTTCGCGCTGCCGATCTTGGGCCCGATTGTCGTGTCGTCGGCGATTTCGACGCTGATCGCCCGCGCCTTCGAGGGGGACCGCCATCGCTTCGCGGCACCCGGTTACGAGCTCGCGAGCGGCTGGGAGCTGATCTTCTACGTCGGCCTGGGGGTGCTCGCCGCCTTGGTCTCGATCGCCTTCGTGCTCGGCGTACGGCGCACGGCAGCGGGTTTGCGGCGCATTCCCTGCCCGGAGCCGTTGCGGCCGGTGCTCGGCATGGCACTGCTCGGGGTGATGGCCCTCCAGGTTCCGTGGGTGCTCGGCGGCGGGCAGGAGACCACCAACCTGCTGCTGCTCGGCTGGTTGGCCGACGACGTCGGCCAGGGCCGCGGCCCGTGGCTGACGGCGTTTCTCTTGCTCGGTCTCGCCGTCGCCAAGATCCTGGCGACGGGGTTGACCACCGGTGCCGGCGGGGTCGGCGGGTTGTTCGCGCCCTCGTTGTTCGTCGGCGCCCTGGCCGGAGCCGCCTACGGCATGGGCGTCCACGCGCTGTTCCCGGGCGCCACGGCGGGCTACGGCGCCTATGCCGCGGTGGGCATGGCAGCTATCGCGGCGGGCACCTCCCACGCGCCGATCAGCGCCATCCTGATCCTCTTCGAATTCACCGGCAACTACGATCTGATCCTGCCGCTGATGGTGGCGGCCATCACCTCGACTTCGATCGCGCGCCGGCTGTACCCCTATTCGATCTACACCGAGCCCCTGCGCGGCAAGGGCATCGACCTGTCGCGCCGGATGGAGGACTCGATCGTCTCGGCGCTCAAGGTCTCGGACCTGGTGCACGACGATCCCGACACGCTGCGGCCCGAGCTGGCCTTCCGCGACGTCGCCGAGAAGTTCTTCGGCGCACCCCGTTCGCGCCTGTTCGTGGTCGATGGCGACGGCCGGCTCGAGGGCGTCGTGTCGCTCCACGACATCAAGCACGTGCTCGACGAACCCACGGCCATGGAAGCGGTGACGGCGCGCGACCTCGCGACCTCACCGGAGCCCGTTCTGCGCGGCGACGACAGCCTGCAAAGGGCCTCGGCCGCCTTCGCCGAACACCCCTTCGAGCGTCTGGCGGTAGTCGATCGTGACGACCGCTTCCGCGGGTTCGTGGCCAAACGCGACTTGCTGGCGATCTACGCCCAGGAGTTCGTGGGCCGGCCGGCACTGCTGGCCAACTTCGTTTCGGCAGACGGCGAACGACTCGGCCGCCGGGTCGTCGAGTTACCTCCGAGCTTCGCCATCCGTATCGTCGAGCTGCCCGCGGAGCTCGCCGGTCGCACCCTCGCCGAGGCGCGCCTGCCGCAGGATCTCGGGCTGCGCGTGCTCGAAATCGAAAGGAGCGGTGCCCCGGGGCCGGACCGCTTCGTGCCCAGGGCCGACACCGTGCTGCTCCCCGGGGATCAACTCGTGCTGCTCGGTCCGACCGAGTCGCTGGAGCGCCTCGCCGGAGACGGCTGGGCCGCCGCCGCGGAAGCGCCGTGAGCCAGGCCCCGCCCCACGCCCAGCTGGCGCTCCTGCCCAGCTTCCCCGGCCGCTGCGCCACCTGCCGCCACGCTCAAATCCTGACCTCGAAGACCAGCGCCTTCCTGCGCTGCGGCAAAAGCGACGACGACCCTCGGTTTCCCCGCTACCCGGGCCTGCCCGTGCAACGCTGCGCGGGTTGGGAGGGCGACTGCTAGACTGCCCGCCGTGAATACCGACTCCCCGGCTCTGCCGACTCCCAGCCTGCGCTTCGCCGATCTCGTCGAGCTGACCAAACCGCGCATCACCTTGATGGTGGTGATCACGGCGGCGGTGGGCTTCCTGCTCGCGGACAGCGCCACGGGCGGCGCCGGCAGCTTCCCGTTCGTGCTCCTGCTGCACACCCTGGTAGGCACGGGCCTGGTAGCGGGCAGCGGCTCGGCGCTCAACCAGGTGATCGAAAAAGACCTCGATGGCCGCATGGCGCGGACTTCCCGGCGGCCCTTGCCCGCGGGTCGTCTAGATCCGGAGCTCGCCCTCGGCTTCGGCGTGTTGCTCGCGATGGTCGGCCTCGCCCACCTCTACTTCGCGGTCAATCCGCTGACGGCGCTGCTCGGGGCCTCCACGCTGGTGGGGTACCTCTTTCTGTACACCCCGCTCAAGCGGATCAGCTCGCTGGCCACGATCGTCGGCGCGGCGCCGGGCGCGGTGCCCCCGCTCATGGGTTGGGCCGGTTACGCCGATGACCTCGCCCCCGGCGCCTGGGCGCTGTTCGGCATTCTGTTCTTGTGGCAGCTGCCGCACTTCCTGGCGATCGCCTGGATGTACCGCGAGGACTACGCCCAGGGCGGCTACCCGATGCTGCCCGTGGTGCGTCCCGACGGCGCCGCCACGGCTCGCCAGGCCGTACTCTGGGCCGCGGCGCTGGTGCCGTTGTCGCTGCTGCCCTCGGCCCTGGGGCTCACCGGTGCGGTCTACGCCGGGGGCGCCTTCCTGCTGGGCACCGCCTACCTGGCGGCGAGCATCGCCTTCGGCTTCCGGCCGGATCGCCCGAGCGCCCGGCGGCTGCTGCTGACCTCGGTCCTGTACCTACCGGCGCTCTTGATCGTGATGCTGGTCGACCGGCTGGTGGCCTGAGCTGCCGTGGACGTCGTCTGCGCCATCGGCCTCGGTTTCACCTACCCGGGAGGTCGGCGAGCCCTCGACGACGTGTCGTTCACGATCGCCGCGGGCGAGCTGTTCGGCTACCTCGGGCCGAACGGCGGGGGCAAGTCGACCCTGTTCCACCTGCTGGCGACGCGCTTCCGCCCGTCCGCGGGCCGCGTGACGGTAGGCGGTCACGATCTCGCCACGGCTCCTGCCGCCGTCCGCCGGGAACTCGGCGTGGTGTTCCAGTCCCCCTCCCTCGACCTCGAGTTGACGGTCGCCGAGAACCTGCGCCACCAGGGCCACCTGTACGGCTTGGCCGGCCGCGAGCTGGCTCGCCGCATCGATGACGGGCTGGCCCGTTTCGACCTCGCAAGCCGCCGTGACGAGCGGGCCAAGACGCTCTCCGGCGGCCTCCGGCGCCGTGCCGAACTGGCCAAGGCGCTCCTCCACCGACCGCGCGTGCTGCTGCTCGACGAGCCTTCGACCGGCCTCGACCCCGGCGCCCGTCACGACTTGCGCCGCCATCTGCGGGAGCTTTCGGCCGCCGGAGTGACCGTGCTGCTGACGACCCACTTCATCGACGAAGCCGAGGATTGTCAGCGCATCGCGCTGCTCGACGCCGGTCGCCTGGTGGCCCTGGGCCGGCCGAGCGAGTTGGTGGCGAGGATCGGCGGTGACGTGATTTCCCTGACCAGCGCGGACGCGGCGGCCTTGGCCGAAGACCTGACCGCCCACTTTCCCGACGTCATCCCGACGGTGATCGGCACCACCCTGCGTTTCGAACACGCCCGCGCCCACGAGCTGGTTCCGCGGCTCGCCGAGGCCTTCCCTGGGCGAATTCATACGCTGACCGTGGCGCGGCCGACTCTGGAGGATGTCTTCCTCCACGCGACCGGCCGCCGGCTGTACGGTCCGGAGGCCGCGTCGTGAGGTCGTTCTGGCTGCCCGCGGCGACCTTGGCCTGGCGCGAGGTCGTGCGTTTCCTGCGCCAACCGAGCCGAATCGCCGGCGCCGTGGTCTCGCCGCTCCTGTTCTGGGTGCTGATCGGCAGCGGGCTGGCGCCGTCCTTTCAGGCGCCCCAGGCCCCGGGGGTCGGTTACCTCGAGTACTTCTACCCGGGTACGCTGGCCCTGGTGATCCTGTTCGCGGCCATCTTCTCGACGATCTCGGTGATCGAAGACCGCCACACCGGCTTCCTGCAGGGCGTGCTGGTGGCGCCGGTTCCCCGGGCGGCGATCGTAGCGGGCAAGGTGCTCGGGGGCACCACCCTCGCCATGCTCCAGGGAGCGCTGTTCTTGCCCCTCGCTCCGCTCGCGGGGTTCAGTCTGGCGCCGAGCCGGCTGGCCGCCGTACTCGGCGCCCTCGGTCTGCTGGCTTTGTTCTTGACGACCTTGGGCTTCGTCGGTGCCTGGGTGGTGGACTCGGTGCAAGGCTTCCACGCCGTCATGAACCTCGTGCTGGTCCCCCTGTGGCTGCTCTCCGGGGCCTTCTTCCCGGTCCCTGCGGCGGGCTGGTTGGCCCCGGTGATGGCGGCCAACCCCCTGACCTACGGTGTGGCAGCGCTACGCCACGCCTTCGGCGCCGGGGTCGGGACGGCGGTTTCCGGGGGAGTCGCGACGGCGATCCTCGGGGGCGCCACCGTGGCCGCTTTCCTCCTGGCTCTGTGGGTCGTCCGCGGCGACTCTCGGCGGGCGCGATGAATCGCCGGGAAGCTCTGCGCAACGCGCTCTGGGCGGTCCTGGTGTTGACCCTGCTCACCACCGTGGGCGGCGGTCTCTTGGCCCGCCGCGAGCGCGCGCCGAGCCTGCCGCGGCTCGGCTTCGTACCGACCTTCGAATTCACCGAGCGTAGCGGCGCCCGCGTCGGCGCCCGCGACTTGGCGGGCCGGCCCTACGTCGTCGACTTCATCTTCACTCGTTGCCAGCTGGCCTGCCCGACGCTCACGAGCCGGCTGGCCACGATCGGGCGGGGGCTCGAGGAAGGCAGGGATTTCCGGCGGGTGTCGATCAGCGTCGATCCCGAGCACGACACGCTCGCCGCCCTTGCCGCCTTCGCCGAGAAGCACGGGGCACCGGCCGCCTGGTGGTTTCTGCGCGGCGAGCTCGAAGTCGTCCACGAGCTGTCGCGGGTCGGCTTCCGCCTCGGCATCGAGCCCGACACCGGGGACCCGACCAACCCCATCGGCCATTCCAGCCGCTTCGTGCTGGTCGACGGCACCGGGCAGATCCGCGGCTACTACGACGCCCTGGAACTCTCGGAGGTCGCCCAGCTCGACACCGACCTGCGGCGACTGATCCGCGCGGGCGGCCGATGACCCATCCGCGGCGCTGGGTGGTTGGTCCGGACGCGGCGGGCCTACGGCTCGACCAAGCCGTGGCGGCCCTGACCGGCCTGTCCCGGCGGCGGAGTCGCGAGCGGCTGGCGGCCGGCGAGGTGGCCCTCAACGGCAAAGTCACCCGTAGTCAGTCGCGGCCGGTCGGCTTCGGGGACGTCGTCGATTTACTCGGGGACCCCGCAGGCACCGTGCCCGTGCCTCCGCCCGAGATCCGGGTGCTTTACGCGGACGGAGAGCTGCTCGCCGTGGACAAACCCGCGGGGGAGCTGTCCCAGCCGGCCGCAACGCGCGCGCCGGGCGAGCTCGCCTGTGACGAACGGGTCCTCCTGGCGCTCGCCCACGCCGAGGGCCGGCCGCCGTTCCTGCGCTTGATCCACCGGCTCGACCGCACGACCAGCGGTGTACTGCTCTTCGCCCGCTCGCCGGGAGCGCTCAAGCCGCTGACGGAGATCTGGCAGCGCGGCGCCGCCGAGCGGGTCTACCTGGCCGTGGTCGACGGCGACGTGGCGTTCGAGAACGAGACGATCACGGCGCCGATCGGCCGCGACTCGAGCACCGCCTGGCGCTTCCGCGTCGATCTCGACGGCAAACCGGCGGCGACCGAGGTCACGGTGCGTCGCCGCGGCGACGGCTGGGCTCTCGTCGAGTGCCGCCTGCACTCGGGCCGCACCCATCAAGTGCGCGTCCACCTCGCCCACCGTGGCCACCCGGTGCGCGGGGATCGCCTGTACGGCAGCACCACCGAGGCCCCGCGGGCCCTGCTCCACGCTTGGCGGCTGGGGTTGCCTCACCCGACCAAAGGCCACCGGGTCGAAATCGAGGCGCCGGTGCCGGGGGAACTGGGAGAAGGACCTTAACGACCTTGACGACAAAAACGACGCCCCCGCCCTCGCGAGCCCGGGTCGTTCTTGTCGTTGAGGTCGTTGGTGTCGTTAAGGTCCTGCTCCCAAGATCTCCCCGATCACCCCGAACACCCCCGCCACCTGCTCTTCCGTAATGCCGTACGGCGGCAGGAAGTACAACACGTTGCCCAGGGGCCGCAGCAAGACACCGCGCTCGAGGGCGGCGGCCATGAGGCGGGGGCCTTGGTCGTCCAGGTAACCGCCGGGGCCACCGGTAGTGAGCTCGAGCACGGCCAAGCCGCCGAGGTACCGCACCGATTGCACCCGCGGGTGACCGGCGAAGCGGGCCAGATGCTCCCCGAAGAGCGTCTCGAGTCGCGCGACCTTCTCGAGGCACCGTTCGTCGTCGAACACCGCCAGGCTCTCGAGAGCGACCGCCGTCGACAGGGCGTTGCCGGTGAACGAGTGGCCGTGCAGGAGCGCGCGGGAACGGTCCTCGTGGAGAAACGCCTGGTGCAGCTCGTCCGTGGCCAGGGTGGCGGCGAGGGGCAGGTACCCGCCGGTCAGGGCTTTCGAGACCGTCAGCAAGTCCGGCTCGATACCCGCGTGTTCGCAAGCGAAAAACCGCCCGGTGCGACCGAAGCCGGTGAAGATCTCGTCCGCGATCAGGGGAATGCCGTGGGCCGCGGTGAGCTCCCGGATGTGGCGCAAAGCCGTCGACGAGTGAAAAACCATGCCGCCGGCGCCTTGGACCATCGGCTCGACGATCACCGCAGCGATTTCCCCCGGATGGCGGGCGAGCAGTTCTTCGAGCTCCGGAGCTTCACCGCCCGCGCTCCCGGGCAGACGAGCCCGCTCGACTCGGAAGAACAGGTCCGCGAATTCGCGATGGAAGGCCGCCACGCCGCCCGCCGCCATGGCCCCAAAGGTGTCGCCGTGGTAGGCGTTTTCGAACGCCACGAAACGGGTGCGCCGCGGCTCGCCGCGCTGGCGCCAGGCTTGGTAGGCGATTTTCAGCGCCACCTCGACGGCGGTCGAGCCGTCGTCCGAGTAGAACACCCAGGGTAGGTTCCCCGGCGCCCGGCGCGACAGCTCGGCGGCGAGCCGCGCCCCGGGCTCGTGGGCGAACCCGGCGTAAATCACCTGAGCCAGTCGCTCCGCCTGGGCCGCCAAGGCGCGATCCAGGCGCGGATGGTGGTGGCCGTGAATGTTGACCCACCAGGAGGAAATGCCGTCGAGGATCGCCCGGCCGTCCGGGGTGTAGAGATAGACCCCCTCGGCGTGAGAGATCGCGATCGGCGGCGGGGCCACGGCCCGTTGGGTGTACGGGTGCCAGACGTGCCGGCGATCGAGTTCGAGCCAGTCGGTCACGGTGCGACCTCCGGAGCGATGAGCCATGGTTCCAAGCGGCCCTCGGGATCGAGTTCGGCAGCCGCGGCGGCCACCGTGGCGGGCGTCAACGGCGCGAGGACCGGCACTTCCGCCACTACCGGCACTCGCCCGAAACGCTCGATCGCGAGCCGGTTCTCGCCGTGGGGTTCACCCACCAGGACGACACCCACGACCGCGAGCCGCCGCGCCGCCAGCGCTTCCAAGGTCAGCAGCGTGTGGTTGATCGTGCCGAGCCCGGCGTGGGCCACCACCAGGCAAGGTCGTGGAGCCGCGGCGAGGAAGTCCACCAGGAGATCGCCCCGATCATTCAACGGCACCAGCACCCCGCCCACACCCTCGACGAGCAGGCCCTGCCCTGGTCCCGACCACGCGGCCTCGTGCCGGCTGAGCTCGGCCACGAGCGGCGCCAGCTCGATCGTGGCTCCCGCCCAGCGCGCTGCCAAGTGGGGCGACACCGGGGGCGAGAAGTGATGAAGCTCCGGCAGCACGCTCGACGCCGGCACCCCCGAAAGCCGGGCCACCGTGGTGGTGTCGCGGTCGTCGTCCCCGCCGGTGGCGACCGGTTTCCAGTAGGCGAGACGCCCGGAGCGGCCGTACCGGGCCAGCAGCAGGGCTGACATCACGGTTTTACCGACTCCCGTGCCGGTCCCCACGACGAACAGACTCATCTCGCCCTTTCCTCGATGATCGCCGCCACCAGAGCGTCGATCTCCGCTTCTTCATGATGAGCGTGGACCGACAGGCGCAGGCGCGCGGTGCCCGCGGGCACCGTCGGCGGACGCACGGCGCGGGCGTCGAAACCGCGGGCAGCGAGCGCGGTGGCCAGGGCCAGGGCGGGTTCGTTGGCGCCGACTCGAAGCGGCACGATCGGGCTACGCTCGCCCCCGGTGGGGATCCCCGCGGCGGCCAGGCCGGCCCGCAAGCGCGCCGCCAGGGCGAGCACCCGGTGCCGGCGCCACGGTTCGTGGACGACCCGGTCGAGGGCCGTTTCGAGGGCCACCAGGGTCAGCGGCGGCACCGCGGTCGAGAAGATGAACGGCCGCGAGCGGTTGATCAGGTGGTCGATCAACACCCGAGCACCCGTGATGGCTCCACCCGCGAGCCCCAAGGACTTGCCGAAGGTGGACACCACGGCGGTGACGGCACCGTCGAGGCCCAGCTCTTCGACTCGCCCCGAGCCGCGGTTGCCGTAGAGCCCGGTGGCGTGGGCCTCGTCCACCAACAGCTCGGCGCCGTGGGCAGCGGTCAGCTCGGCATAACGGTCGAGGGGAGCGAGATCACCGTCCATGCTGAACAGGCTCTCGGTCACCAGGAACGTCCGTCCGCCCGGGAACGGCTCGGCGAGCGCACGAGCCACGGCGTCGACGTCCGCGTGGGGGAAGATCACCCGCGCCGCCGGCCGGGCCAATCGCACGGCGTCGATCAGGCTTGCGTGGTTGAGCTCGTCCGAGAGCACGCGGTCGTCGCGTCCCACGAGTGCGGTGATCAGGGCGAGGTTCGCCTGGTAACCGCTGGGCAACAGCAGGGCCGCCTCGGCGCCCTTCCAGGCGGCGAAACGAGCTTCGAACGCGAGATGGCGAGCGGTGGTGCCGCGCAGCAGCCGGGAGGCCGGTGCGAGCCAAGTCTCGGTGCCGTCCGCGCCGGACAGCCGGTGCACCACCTCGGTCACGAAGCTCGGGTCGTGGGCGAGGCCGAGGTAGTCGTTGGAGGCGAAGTCGAGCCCCGCGGGCAACTCCAGCCGGCGCTCGAGGCCGGCCGCCCGCCGGCTCTCGAGGCCGGCCGCGAGCTCCTCGAGGAGCGGCGGTCTCACGGCGACTCGACGAGGGCGGCGGGCTCGGTTTCGAGCCCCAGGCGAGCGAACAGGGCGTCGTCCGCCGCGGGCCCCGGGTTCGGCGTCGTCAGCAGCTTGTCCCCGGCGAAGATCGAGTTGGCACCGGCTAGAAACGCCAGGGCCTGGAGCTCGGGAGACATCTCCGTGCGCCCAGCCGACAAGCGGACCTTCGAGCGCGGCAGGACGATCCGGGTGGTGGCGATCATCCGCACCATCTCGAGGGGATCGACCGGTGGCCGATCGGCCAGCGGGGTGCCCGGCACGCGCACCAGGGCGTTGATCGGCACGCTTTCCGGGTGGGGATCGAAGGATGTCAGCACGCTCAACATCGCCAGCCGGTCATCGATCGACTCGCCCATGCCCAAGATCCCCCCGCAGCACATCGTGAGCCCGGCCTCGCGCACGGCCCGCAGCGTACGCAGGCGATCGTCGTACACCCGGGTCGAGATGACGTTGCCGTAGAAGTCGGGACCGGTGTCGAGGTTGTGGTTGTAGGCCGTGAGGCCCGCCTCGGCCAGGCGCTCGGCCTGCTCCGGCTTGAGCATTCCGAGGGTGGCACAGGCCTCGAGGCCCAACTCCCGAACCCCGCGCACCATGTCGAGAACGCGGTCGAAGTCGGCACCATCGCGCACGTCGCGCCAAGCGGCGCCCATGCAGAAACGCGTCGAACCGGACGCCTTGGCGGCCGCCGCGGCGGCGAGCACTTCGTCGACGGCGAGCAGCTTCTCGCGCTCGAGCTCCGTCGCGTGGTGGGCGCTCTGGGGGCAATAACCGCAGTCCTCCGGGCAGCCACCGGTCTTGATCGACAGCAGGGTACAGCGTTGCACCCGCCGCGGGTCGTGATGCCGGCGATGCACCGTCTGGGCGGTGAACAGCAGGTCCGGGAAGGGCTGGTCGTGGATGTCGCGGATCTCGTGGCGGGTCCAGTCGTGGCGCTGGCTCAGGCTTCCGGGGGACGCCTCGGACGGCGTGGCGAGGGCGGTGAACATCGCGCGATCTTATCGTGCTCGTCGGCGGACTTCGCCGCCGTTCCGCCGGGTTCCTCGCCGCGGCGCTCCAGGCGCTGGGTCACCGAAAGATCGTCGAGAAAGCCCCGCGCCCGTCCGCCGTTGGTCCCGCGGACGGCCCAGACCCCGGCGCGGATCATCGAACGCTCGGCCTCTCGGAACCGGCCGAGCCGACGCTCGGCGCGTGCCAGCAGAGCCAACGCCTTGGCGTTCAGGTCGGCAACCCACGCGGGATGATAACGGTCCGGGTCGAGGTTCTCCGCGATCACTACGGCGAGCTGCGCACGGGCATGGGAGATCCGCGGGCGCCGGTTGCGCAGCAACACGCTCTCGGCGAGCAGGGCCTGGACGAGGCCCCAGTGGTGGAGATGGCGGGAGCGCTCCGCGCGCGCCCGTTGCTCCTCGAAACTGCCGCGCAGGAGCTCTGCCAGGCGTGCCGGCGCCTCGTCGAGCTCGCCCAACAGGCTGGGATCGAAGTGCTCGAGACGCTCGAGCAACTCTCCTTGTTCGTCGTCGCGGACCGACCACGACTCGGGCTCGAAGCCCTCCAGCACCCGCGAGCAGCGCGGGCACTCCTGAACAGCCGCCAACCAGGAGGTCGGCTCCCCCCGAAAGGGAGTGCAGTCGGGGCAGTCGGCAAGCCCTTCGAGCTTGTCACTGGCAGCAAGAAACACGGAATCAGGCATGGCGCTGGGTTCCTCGGAATCGCAAAGGCGGCCGAACCGCCCACCAGCGTCCCGAGAGCAAGCTCAGTGCCATCCCTGTCCACGAGGTTAAATCACTGAAAATGTTTAATTTGTCGGCAGCGCGACGAGCGGGCGACCGGCTGGGAGAAATTCCCGGCCCTGGGAAAGACGGGGATGTCCGGTCGAACTCCCCCTCAGCTTTCGAGGCCGTATCCGCGGATCTTGCTCGTCAGGGTCTTGATGTCGATGCCCAGGATGCGTGCCGCGGGGGCCTTTTTGCCCTCGGTGAACTCGAGGGTTCGGGCGATGGCCTCGCGTTCGACCTCGCGCAAGGGGACCGGCTCGCCGGGTGGGGTCCCGGCCGGCGTTGCGCGTGGCGTTCGCGGTGCCTCGGCCTCGCGGCGAAACGCGGGGGGCAGATCTTCGAAGCGAATGGTCGGGCCTGGGGCGAGCAACGTCAGGCCCTCGATGGTATTGGCGAGTTCGCGCACGTTGCCCGGCCAGGCATACTTGACCAGTGCCTCGAAGGCGCGGGGAGATAGCTGCTTCGGAGCTTCGTCGCGACGCTGGAAGCGTTGCAGGAAGCCCTGGATCAACAGCGGAATGTCCTCGAGCCGCTGGCGCAGGGGCGGTACCACGAGGGTCACCACGTTCAAGCGGAAGAGCAGATCGCGCCGAAAGCGCCCGGCCTCCGCCTCGAGCTCGAGGTCCTTGTTGGTGGCCGCCACGATGCGGGCGTCGGAGCGGATCATGCGGGTGCCGCCCACCCGCCGGAATTCACCGCCATCGAGCACCTGGAGCAGCTTCGCCTGCATAGCGGGACTCATCTCGGCCACTTCGTCCAGGAACAGGGTGCCGCCGTCCGCCACCTCGAACAGGCCCGGCTTGCGCACCGTGGCACCGGTGAAAGCCCCTTTTTCGTGCCCGAAGAGCTCACTTTCGAGGAGCTGTTCCGGAAACGCGCTGCAGTTGATCACCACGAACGCGTGATCCCGGCGCGAGCTGGCGCGGTGCAGCGCACGAGCCACCAGGGTCTTACCGGAACCGGTTTCACCACGAACCAAAACCGACGCCGAGGAGTCCGCGACGCGTTCCACCGTGCGCCACAACTCGCGGTTCGCAGGGCTGGGACCAAAGATCGGGGCATCAGGATCGCGCGACCAACGCGGCATGGGGGGCGCAGGGTCGGTAGGGATCCGCGGCTCGGCCAACAGACGTTGGAGTTCGGCACGCTCGAGCGGCCGGGTGAGGTACTTGAGGGAGGTCTCGTCCTCGGGTTTGATCCGCTCGGTGACCACCACTTCTTCGACATCAGAGGTACCACTGCGGCGCACCAACAGTTCCGACTCCGCGCCGTCGCCCAGTCGGAGGTCGAACCGAATGGCATCGGCGAACTGCCCCGAAAGCAGCTCGGTGGGGGCGGTACCCTCCTGGATCGTGACCACCGCCCGCCCGGTGTCCCCCAGGGGCCGCTCCGCGAGAATGCGCGTCGGCCGCCCCTCAGCAACGAGAACGACCTGAACCGAGTTGCCCTCACCCATTAGACCCGCCTCCGAAGACGTAGACCCCGCAGCATCTTAGCAGCCCCGGCCCCCGCCTGCCGGATCCAAGGTCGACGCCGCGCTGCGGCGATCGTTCTTGCGTGGTCCTTCACCCTGACGATAGAATTCCGCCGGTTTGGCGGCGGGGCTGTAACCGGTTGAGCCTTGATCCCTCCCCCTCGCGCCCCCCGGGCTACCGAGTCACTAAATTTTCACCAGCCTGTTCCTGGAGAGCGGGGCATCATGAGCAATGCACGATTGATTCTCGACGGCAAGGAGTTCGAGCTCCCGGTCGTCGTCGGTTCGGAAGGTGAGCAGGGCATCGATATCTCGTCCCTGCGCAAGAACTCGGGGGCCATCACCCTCGATCCCGCCTACGGAAACACCGGTTCCTGCAGCAGTGAGATCACTTTCATCGACGGCGAAAAGGGCATTCTGCGCTATCGCGGCTACCCGATCGACCAGGTCGCGGAACAGGCCACGTTTCCCGAAGTCTGCTACCTGTTGATCTACGGCCATCTGCCGACGCAGGCCGAGCTGGCGCGCTTCAATCACGATCTCACCATCCACACGCTGATCCACGAAGACATGAAGAAGTTCTTCGAGGGTTACCCGCCGACCGCCCACCCGATGGCCATGTTGTCGTCCATGGTGATGTCGTTGTCGGCGTACTACCCCGAGGTGGCATCTCATTCGGTGGACCTCGAGATCATCCGACTGCTCGCCAAGACCCCGACGATCGCCGCCTTCTCCTACAAGAAGAACATCGGCCAGCCGTTCATCTACCCACGGAACGACCTTTCCTACTGCGCCAACTTCCTGCACATGATGTTCGCCGTGCCGGCCGAGCCCTACAGGGTCAACCGGATCTTCGAGCGCGCGTTGAACATGCTGCTCATCCTGCACGCCGATCACGAGCAAAACTGCTCGACCTCGACCGTCCGCATGGTGGGTTCGTCCCAGGCCAACCTGTTCGCTTCGATCGCCGCGGGGATTTGTGGCCTGTGGGGACCGCTGCACGGCGGCGCCAACCAGAAGGTCATCGAGATGCTCGAGCGCATCCAGGCCGCGGGCGGTGACCACGAGAAGTTCGTCGCCATGGCCAAGGACAAGGACTCGGGCTTCCGTTTGATGGGCTTCGGCCACCGGGTCTACAAGAACTTCGACCCGCGCGCCCGCATCCTCAAAGAAGCCGCCGACGAGGTGCTTGCCGAGCTGGGGGTCAAGGACCCGCTGCTCGAGATTGCCAAGCAGCTCGAGCAGGTCGCGCTTTCGGACCCCTACTTCGTCGACCGCAAGCTGTACCCGAACGTCGACTTCTACAGCGGCATCCTGTACCGCGCCATGGGCATTCCCACGGAAATGTTCACGGTGATGTTCGCCCTCGGCCGTCTGCCGGGCTGGATCGGCCACTGGAAGGAAATGCGCGACGACAAGGAAGGCCGCATCAACCGCCCCCGGCAGATCTACACCGGCGCCACCGAGCGGCCCTACGTGCCCCTGGCCGAGCGGGGCTGAGCCCGCTCCCCTACGCCGCCGCCAAGGTCGGTAGCCACTCGGCTGCCAGCAGGCGTTGGTCGGCGGTGACCAGGGTCAAGCCGTAGGCCATGGTGGTTGCCGCCAGGATGTGATCGGCGGGATCGCGGTGCGGGAGGTCGGCTTCGAGGGTCTGGAGGGCGATCTCCCCGGTCAGGGGTGCTTCGTTGATGGGAAAGTGGCGGTTCGCGCGCTCGACCCAACTGCGGAAGTCGCCTTCGATCTCCACTCGGCCGCGCTCGGCCAGAAGTCCCAGTTCCCAGACCGAAATCGGCGACAACCACACCCGCCCCGGCATGGCCTCGATGGCCTCGCGGGCGGCGCGGTGTAGCCGTTCCGAGCGGACCAGGAACCAGAACCAGGTGTGGGTGTCGAGCAGCAGACCGGCGCTCAACGCAGCACTTCCCAATCGTCGTCGATCGGCTGGACGATGTCCGCCACTTCCCAGGCGGTTTGTTCCATACAGCCGAAAGCCGTGGTCGGAGGCATCGGTTTCGGGGGCGGCAGGATCTGCGCCAGGGGCTGGCCCCGTTTGGTCACCAAGACGGGCCGACCAGTCGCGCGGACCTGCTCGAGAATGCCGAGACACCGCGCCTTGAAGTCCGACACGGCGACTTCTTCGACGTTGAAGAGGGGAGTGGGCGTGAGCATGACGATGATTCAATCATGGTCAAGGACTATGGTCAAGTGCAACGAGACGAAACGCCGATCGGCCGGCCTGAAGGCCGGCCGCTACACCCGGAAACCCTTGTTTTTTTGAGGTAGCGGCCGAACTTCAGTTCGGCCGAAGGGCTGAGGCAGAGGCGGCCCATCGGGGCCGCCTCTGTTGGTCTCTTCGACTAGAACTTGTAGCCGATTCCGAACTCGGTGATGTCGGCGTCGTAGTCGTCGAAGTTGGCGCGGATCTCGTTGTAGTCAACCGTGCGGTGGGCGATGCGGACGAGGTAGCGCTCGCTCAGGTCGTACTCCACGTACCCGCGGAAGTCTTCCCGTTCCATCGCGAAGCTGCCGTCGTTCTCGTAGCGCCGCAGGTCGAGGCCGAGGTGCCAGCGACCGCCTCGCCACGCCACCCGGCCATCCAGGAAGTCGGCGTCGGACAGGTAGTTCACCGGCAGGAAGGTGGGCACGGTGCCGAAGAAGATGGTGGCATCGATCTGATGCTCGGTCTTCGTCCGGCCCCAGCCCGCGGCCACGGTGAAGCCCTCCTTCTGGTAGGAGAGGCGCAGATCGGCTTGCTCCACGGAGCCCTCGAAGCCCGACAGTTCGTTGTCGTTGTCGCTTTGTTGGATCGCGCCATGGAGGGTGAAGCCGCCGCCGAGGCGGAAGTCACCGGTGGCCCGCAGGCGAGTGCGATCGGTAGGCGAAACGAGCGTGAACGAGTCGTCGTAGCTCGAGTCTTCGTAGGAGAGGTGGAAGCGGAGGCGTTCCGACGGCCGCCAGCCGAGGCTGGTCACGAGGCCGTCGTGCTCGGTCGTTTCTTCTTCCGTGACGAAGGGTGCGGTGGCGGTTTCGACCGCTCCGAACTCGACATCACGCGATTCGCTGCGGAAGCTGGCCGTCCAGTTGAACTTCGGGCTCGGCTCCCACAGGAAGCCGGCTTCGTAACCGGTCGAGTCGATCGTCCACTCGCTGCGCCCGGTGGCGGTGCCGAAGGTGATCTGGCCCTCTTGGTCGATACCACGATTCCAGATGCTGGCGACGACGGCCCAGGCCTCGTTGATGCGGAAGGTCACGTCGGCATCGAAGATCTGGAGGTCTCGCCCGATCTCTCCGGCTCCCGAGAGGTTGGTGCCGAAGGGTTGGTTGGTCGAGCCGATGCCGCTCGACCGCTCGCGAGCGGTCAGGTCGAGATCGAGGTTCTGCACGCTGGCCACGGTCCGAATCGTCCAGCGATCCGTGGGCCGTGCCACGACGCGGAGGCTGTGCTGCTGGCTCTGGTACTCGTAGGGCTGATCGAGGAAGAAGAAGTTGAGCACCGTGAAGTTGGTGGTGTTCTCCCCCGCCGAGGCACCGGGCAGGAAGAGCTCGACATCGTTCTCGTAGTCTTCGATCCGCTCCTCGACGGCGACGGTGAGTTTGTCCCAGCTGTGTTCGTAACCTGCCCGCCAAGCGTTCGAGCTCTCGTTGACCCGGCGGTCGAGTTCGAAGTCGTCGCGTTGCAGATCGATCGTGGTCGTCGCCTCGCCCAGCTTCGTGAAGCGTTCGTAGCCGAACGTGAAGCGCGCTTGCGGGTTGACGGTGATCTCGAGGGACGCGTCGTCGCGCACCCGGGTGAAGTCGAAGGTGTGGAAATCACCGCCCGAGGACAGCCGCACGTTGGCGAGCTCTTTGGGCAGGATGGTGTCGTCGTAGAAGTAGTCGCTCTTCAGTCGCTTGTACTGGAGCTTGTAGGTTCCCGTCTTGGCGGCCTTGAAACGCAGCGTTTCGAAGGGGTCGCCGCCGTAGTTCGAGAGGGCGAGCTCGAGGGTGTCGAGAATCTCACCCGCGGGGCCCTGGGGGGTGACTTCCAGCTCCAGCGAGAACAGCCGCGGGCCGTCCTCGAGGTTCAGGTCTTCCTTGTACTTCGCGGTGGTTTTGTTGACGTCCACGGTGCGGTAGCCGATCAGGAAGCTGCCGCTGAACGGAGAATCGGCCGCAACGGCCGGAATCGCCGTCAACAGAAGGGCGGTCGCTCCGAGCCCGAGGGCGATCGTTTGGATCGTACGGTTCATCGTCGCTCCTCCCTACTTCAAGAACGTCTCGTCGAAGTTCGAGCCGTGGATCGACTGGTGACAGTTGTTGCAGTTGGTGTCCAGGGTGAACCGGCTGTGGAAGCTCGGCACCGTGGCATGGCAGGTCAGGCACAACTCGGCCACCCGCTGGGTCTTCAGCATGTGGCGATTGACCGAACCGTGGGGGGTGTGGCAGGCCACGCAGCCTTCCGTTTTCACCGAGGCGTGTTCGAAGACGAAGGGTCCGGCCTTGTCGGTGTGGCAGGTCGTGCACAGCAGGTTCTTGGTTCCCCCGAGGTCGAGCCGCGTCTGCTTCTCGTGGGGGTTGTGGCAGCTGCTGCACTCGAGGATGCCCTCTTGGAGGCGGTGCCGCTCGTTGAACTGGAAGTCGTGGAACTGCGTGGCGTGGCATTCCGAGCAGCTGGCCGACGTGGTCCCGGCCTTGGCCAGGTCACTCGGCAAGTTGGCGGGGACTTTCAGCATCGCCGGGCCGGTTTTTTCGCCGTGGATCGAATGGCACGAGCTGCAATCGAGGGCCGCCGCGGCGTGCGGACTGTTGGCGAATCCGGCGTGGTCGTCGCCATGGCACCCGAGACAAGTTTCGTTCTTGCGGCTCGCGGCGTCGGCTTTCGAGAAGGCGAAGATGGCGGCCTCCCCACCGGATTCGACGTGGGCCTTGGGATCACCGTGACAAGCCAGGCAACTCGAGGCCGCCAGACCTTCGGGATGCCAAGCTTCACGGTCGAGGATGGCGTGCGGCCCTTTGCCGAGCTGTACCGCTTCGGCTTCGTGACACGTGGCACACACGCTGCTGTCGAAGGCTTCTTGGGCTCCGGCCGGGAAAGCCCCGAGCACGAGAGCCGCTAGGAACATCGAGGCTCGACGCATCGAGCGTCCCCCCTTTCCATTAGGACGAGTCGTTCACAAGTACTGTAAACGAACTAGACTTCGATACGGAGAGTAAAAAACCCTGAGTCCGGCGTCGCCGACTTTGTGGGTAGTCGTCAGCCACCGCCTTTCGGGGTGGGGCGAACGGCGGGGCGCTGTGGTTACCTTGGTCCGGGGAGGAGAACGACATGACTCAGTCTCGATTCAACCGAGCGACTCTATGGACGGCTGCCGGCGCCGTCGTGGCCCTATTCGCCTGGGTCGCGGTACCGGCGACCGTCGCCGCCCAGGCCGCCGTGGACGGCAAGGCCGTCTTCACGGCCCAGAAGTGCGAAACCTGTCATACCGTCTCGAAGGCGGGAATCGAGTCGAAAACCAAGAGCGGCAAGATGTTCGGCGGCGACCTCTCGGCTGTGGCCGCAAAACTCGACGCCGCCAAGGTGATCCCGTTCATCAAGGGTGAAGCCAAGAACGACAAGGGCGAGGCGCACAAGAAGAAGGCCACGGCCACGGACGCCGAGCTCGCCGCCCTGCTCGCCTGGCTGAAGACCCAAGCCCTGTAGAGACGAGGAGACTCTGATGATCCTCGCCCTGCTCGCGCTCGTCCTGGGCGCGGCGTTGCTGGTGGCGGTGTTACTCGCCCGGCCACAGCTGACCGCCTCGCCGGGCGGTAAGGTCCTGGCCTTCGCCGCCCTGTTCCTGCTCCCCGCCATGGCCCTCGTGGGCGGGGGCCAGGAGCACCTTTCGCGCGCCACCTCGACCCAGTTCTGCCTTTCGTGCCACGTCATGGAGCCCTACGGCAAGAGCCTGCTCGTGGACTCGGAGGAGGCACTGCCCGCGGTCCACTTCCAGAACCGCCTGATCGACCGCGACCATGCCTGCTACACGTGCCACACCGACTACACGATGTTCGGCGGTGTCTCGGCCAAGATGCGCGGCATGAAACACCTGTGGGTGAATACCTTCGGCGAGATTCCGGCGAAGCTCGCCCTCTACTCCCCCTACCAAAACCGGGAGTGCCTCCACTGCCACTCCGGCATGCGGAAGTTCGAGCAAAGTGAGCTCCACTCCGACATCCGCGAGGACTTGACCAAGAACGTGACCTCGTGCCTCGAGTGCCACAGCGTCGTCCACGACGTGGAAAACGTCGCCGATCAACCGGTCTGGGCGGGTGCCACGCTCCCGGGCCAGGGCCCGGAAGGAGGCAAGCCGTGACCGAATCGTCGATGCTCCGAACCCTTCGGCGTGCCGGGTGGCTGGTGCTCCTGGGTTTGCTCGTCGAAGCCGCCACGCTGCTGGCGCCGCCATCGCCCCTGAGCTTCTTCGCGTTCCTCTTGGGGGGTGGGCTGATCCTCCTGGGATCGGCGCTCTTTCTCTGGCGCCTGGCTCGGCAAGGCAGCGCCGCCGGCCCCTGAGCCGGCGTTCGTCACCCGCCCGTCACGCCTCGCGGCCTCGCGCGTGTCCTCCAGTGGGCTCTGGAATGCACTCCTAGTGCAGACCATCCATCGGTTGACGAAGTGATTGCTCGGAAGTCCGTCGGAGTGAGCCGCGGACCGTCCAGGTCACAGCGTCGACCTCGCAGCAGGAGGCTCTGCATGGCGAAGCGTAGATTGCGGTTTGGGATCGAGGCCTTGATGGTCTTGGGGGTCGTCGCGGCCCTGACCTGGGTCGGCGGCCGAATGGGCGGCCCGCTCCTGGCGAGTGCGCAGGATGTCGACAGCAAAGGCGAAGTCGAAGGGCAGCTCGAAGGCGACGGCGAGGCGGCAGCCGACCTGATCCCGTCCGGGTTCGACGGCTGGGTGACTCCGAACAACGGCTCGAGCAAGATGACCCTGGACTTTCCCCCAGGCTTCTTCTGCAACGGCTTGTCGTCCGAGCTGCGCTCGCAAGTGATCCGCTTCAAGGGCAAGCCCTTCGTGACCGATCCGGCGGGCGAGGCCGGTGGCGCGGACACGCTCATCGAACGTCTAGACCCGGTCGTCTTCGTCAACGGCATCGGCACGACCCGGCTGCGGATCGTGGGCCTGAGCCTCGAGGGCCAACAAGCGTATGTCGTCCAGTGTCCCGATGGCTCCACGGAGTCCTGGTCGGTCACCGTCGGACTCGACCCGGCGACTCCCGCGCCGATCGGCTCGATGACGGTCCGCACCAACGCCACGAACACGGGCGGTACGTTCGACTCCGACTTCCAGGTGCCCGCCGTTTTGACCTTCCGCGGTCCGGGCGGCCAAGTCGGCACGCTGCGCCACACCGCCCGCATGGTCAGCCGCTTCTCGCCGTGGGCCCGCATCGTCGATGTGCGCCACTGGTACTGCCGGACGGGATATTGGATCGATCTCGACGGCGACGGCCTCTGGGACATCTACATCGAGTTCTGGCGCTGCCCTGGGCGCGGCGGGTTCCACCCGGGCTGGCTGCCCCACCCGACTCCTGGTCTGCCCGGAATCCGGGTCCCCTGGGATCATTCGGCCCCGCACCCGGAGGTCTGGCCCGTCTGCATTCCGAACTGTCCCCCGATCATCATCGGCGGCGGCACGGGTTCCGGCACTGGCAGCGGCACGGGAACGGCGTCCACGGTGACCAGCCCGGTCGTCGGCGTGGTCGGCAACTGACCTGACGCTAAGCCCTTCGCGGGGTGGGGAGTCCTCGGATTCCCCACCCCGCGCACCTCCCGGTCATGCCTTCCGTGATGCGACCCTCGACCCTCCGGTGGTGCCGCGGCCTGTTGCTCGCGGGATACCTGGCCCTGGCCGGGTTCGGCAGCTACTTCTTGCTGTTCCACTCGAATCCGCTGCAGATCGACGGCGCCGGGCACGTGGCCAGCGCCGAGCTGTTCCGGCGCGGTTTCTTCCACGACTACGTCGACCACTTCTTCCAAGGTGGCGTCGCCAACCTCTCCTACCCACCGCTCGAAGACGCTCTGCTGGCCGGCCTGACGGCCGTTACCGGTGCCGACCCGTTCCGGGTCTATGCCGCCTACTTGGCGGCCCTCTGGGTGGCCTTCCTCGCGAGCCTGGCGGCCACGGCGCGGGTGTTTCGCTCCCTGGCCGCCGAGTGCCTGGTGCTCGCTGCCGGGTTGTTCCTGGCCAATCCCGAAAAACCCGGACTGATCTTCTTCCAGGGCCTGTCGTTCATCGATCTCGCCGTCACCGGCCTGTCGGCGGAGACGCTGGCCTTCTTGTTCTTCCTCGCTCTCGTGCGTGACCTGGCGCGCGAGCAGACGAGCCGCGTCGGCCTCTGGATCGCTCTCGCTCTTGCGAGCCACCTGGTGGTGGGGCCCGCGGCGGTCCTCCTAACGGCCACGGCCGCCGTGCTTTCCCACCGGAGCGGTCTGTGGGCCGAGTTGGGCCTCGGCGTGCTGGCGGCGAGTGCCTTCCTGGTGCCCTTCCTCGAGGCCCGCGGGGTGCTCTACGCCTCGACGATCGTCAAACCACTGCCTTACTTCCTGCCGATCCTCGCCGTGTTGGCGGCCCTGTGGCCGCTGCGGCGGCCGGGCGCTCGGGCCTGGGCGGTGGCGGCGCTCCTGCTGTCTTTGCCGGCCGAGTTCTTCCAGGCCACGGAGCGCTGGTTGGGGGCGGGGCTCTTTCCGAGCTACCACTACTATCGCCTGGCCATTTTGGCTCTCTACCTCGTGGTGTTCGCCATCGCCACGACCTACGAGCCGGCGGCTCAGGAGGCGCCACCGGGAACGCTCGCCCGCCGGCTGCGCACGAGCTTGGCCTGTTTGCTCCTGCTCTTCCTGGCGCGCGACTTCCCGCCCTACCGGCCGGACCCGGCGAGCCCCGCCCACCGGGCGCCGGCGCTCACCGGCAGCCTGCCGGCGACCTTCCCCGCGACGGATCCGCGACGGACCTTCATCGTGCCCATCGACCGCCCCAGCGACGGCCAATATCCGGCCTTCGCGGCAATCCGCGACGGTGGGGACCAGTGGTGGAGCCAGGGACTGTACTGGGAAAGCTCGCGCAACCAGACGCTCCTGTCGAGCCACTTGGCGACCCTGCTCGGGTCGTCGAACCTGGTGCTCGACTATTGGTACTACCTGCGGCCGAGCTGCGCCGAGTGGGCGTGTTTCTTCGACCACTTCGCCGCCCGTGGCAATGTCGGGCGGATCGCCGTGCCGAGCGGAGTGACCCCGGCGTACTTCGAAGGTGAGCGCCTCGCCTGCCTGGCTGACGCCAAGCAGCACGGCACGCCGGGGTTCGATTGGTTAGCCCAAGCCCCGGCGGTGCTGGCCGGGCAGACCTTCGAGATCTACCAGCTGGCGCCCCGAGTCGACAGGGGCTTCGACGCCGCGCTCGTCGAGGGCCTCGCGGCGCACCAGCTGACGCCCCTCGCCGAGGCGGGTCGCGGCTTTTTCGCCGAACCCATGAACGGCTTCTACGACGCTTGCCGCAACAGCCGCCGGGACGACCGCGTCTGGCTGGCGGCCGATGACCTCGCCCGCCTGAGGCCCCTGCCGACGGTCGCACCCCACCGGGTCGGTGTCCAGCGCCGGGCGAGTGGCGACTATCGAATCCAAGTCGAAAGCCCCGGCCCCGCGGCCTTCCTGGTCAAACTCTCCTGGTACCCCGGGTTCGAGCTACGTGACGCCCGCGGCGAGCGGCTGCCGTTGGTCCCGGTCGTCGGCGGCATGGTCGGCATCGGCACCGGCGAGCTCAGCCTGCGCTACCGGCCGACGGCTTGGCGCTTCCTGGGTTACGGGGCGAGCCTGCTGGCCTGGGTGACGCTGGCCGCCCGGCAACTCCTCCGCCGGGGTTCGGGGCGTCAGCCGCGCTTGGCTTCCAACTCCGCCCAGCGGGCGTAGAGCCGTTCGACCTCGGCCTGAGCCGCGGCCAGCTCACCGGAGCGCCGTTGGAGCTCCCCGGCGTCGGTGGCGATCGCAGGGTCCGCCAGGCGGGCCTCGGCCGTGCCCAGAGCCTCTTCCGCCGCGAGCACGGCGGCCTCCATGCCTTCCCACTCGCGCTGCTCGAGGTAGGAGAGCCTTTTGGCGGAGGGTGCCTTGACTCGCGCCGGAGCCGGGCTCGCCACCTTCTCGGAAGTCACCGGCCGCGCCTGCTGCTCTTCCCACTGCCCCAGGTCGGCGAAGGTCTCGGCACCGCCCTGGCCGTCCAGGGCCAGGATCACGTTCGAGACACGGTCCAAGAGGTAACGGTCGTGAGTGACCAGGAGGAGCGCGCCGGAGAACTCGAGCAAGCTTTCTTCGAGCACCTCGAGGGTCGGAATGTCGAGGTCATTGGTCGGCTCGTCGAGAATCAACACATCCGCGGGCCGCAACATGGCGCGGGCGAGCAGGATGCGCGCCCGCTCGCCGCCCGAGAGTTTGGCCACCGGGGTGTCGAGTTGTTCGTTTCGGAAGAGAAAGCGCCGGGCCCAGCTCGCGACGTGAACGGCGCGGTCCTGGTAGACGACGGAGTCACTTTCCGGCGCCAGGGCGCGGCGAAGGGACACGGTGAGATCGAGAGTCTCCCGCGCCTGATCGAAGAGCACGGTTTGCAGCGCCGGCGCCCGGTCGATGGTGCCGGCGTCGGGTTCGAGGGTGCCGGCCAGCAGCGACAGCAACGTCGTCTTGCCCGAGCCGTTGGCGCCCAGCAGACCGAGCCGCAGGCCCGGGGTCAACACGAGGTCGATGCCGTTGAGGACGGTGCGCTTGCCATAGGACTTGGTCAGGCCACGGGCCACCAGGAGCTGCTTGGTGCGCCGGCCGGAACCTTCGAAATCGAGCGCGGTGCTCGCCTCGCGCGTGCGGCCGCGGACCTCGGCCAGTTCGTCCAATAGCTCGTGGGCGGCGTCGATGCGCGCGCTCGACTTCGACGTCCGCGCCTTGGGCCCGCGGCGCAGCCACTCGACCTCGCGCCGGGCACGGTTGGCGAGCGTCTCCTGGTACTCGAGCTGGTTGCGGCGCACTTCGTCCCGCCGCTCGAGCAGGTCCGAATACCGACCGGCAACTTCCAGCAAACCGTCGGGGTACACGCGGTCGATCTCGATCATCCGCCGCGCGATGTTCTCGAGGAAGCGGCGGTCGTGACTGACGACGACGAAGGCGCGAGGTTCGGCCAGGAGGATCTTCTCGAGCTCGAGCACACCTTCGAGATCGAGGTGGTTGGTGGGCTCGTCGAGCAACAGCACGTCGGGCTCGCGGGCGAGTTCGAGGGCGATGGCCAGGCGCTTCTTCCAGCCGCCGGAGAGCTCGCCGACGCGCCGCTCGGGGTCTTCGAACCCCATCCGCCCGAGTTGCCGGCGCGCGCGGTCGTGGCGCTCGAAGTCCTCGATCGGCAAACCCAGCAAGGCGTCCTCGACGACCGCCTGGCAAGAAGCCGCGGGATCGAGCTCCGGGTCCTGCGGCACGTAGCCGACCCGGCAGCCCTTGCGCGGCGCGCGGGTGCCGGAGTCTGGCTCCTCGAGCCCGGCGAGGATGCGCAGGAGCGTCGATTTTCCCGAGCCGTTGGGCCCGATGACGCCGACGCGGTCGCCTTCGAACAGATGGAAGGACAGCTCCTCGAAAACCGGCCGCTGGCCATACTGCTTGGTCAGATTCTGGGCGGAGAGGAGGAGCGTTTTCGAGTTTGGGGGCGCCATGGGGACGGTGATGGTAATGCACCGGGGGGGATTCCCGCAGAGCAGGACGGGCGGACACGTTGGTCCGCCCCAACATTCAGGTTTCGTCGGGGCGGCCCCCCGTGGCCGCCCTCTTGCCTCACCCTGCCGGTTTCGCCTCCCGCTTCGCCACCCACGTCTCCAACCACCGATCGGTTTCCCACATGAGATGCAGGATCGACTCCCTGGCCTGGTAACCGTGGCTCTCGTGGGGCAAGACGACGTACCGGACGGTCTTGCCGAGACCCTGGAGGGCGGTGAACAGGCGTTCGCTCTGGATCGGGAAGGTGCCGGAGTTGTTGTCCGCCTCACCATGGACGAGCAGCAGCGGCTCGTCGATCTTGTCGGCGTGGTGGAACGGCGACATCGTGTTGTAGACCTCCGGCGCCTCCCAATAGCTGCGCTCCTCGGACTGGAAGCCGAAGGGCGTCAACGTGCGGTTGTAGGCCCCGCTCCGGGCGATGCCGGCGGCGAACAAGTTGGTGTGGGCGAGCAGGTTGGCGGTCATGAAGGCGCCGTAGCTGTGGCCCCCGACGGCGATGCGTCCGCGCTCCGCGACGCCCCGGCGGACGACTTCCTCCACCGCGGCCTCCGCATCCATGGTCAGCTGAGCGACGTAGGTGTCGTTGGGTTCGGCGTCTCCTTCGCCGACGATGGGCATCGCTGGATCGTCGAGCACGGCGTAGCCGCGCACCAGGAACAGCAGCGGCGACCACCAGCCGACGCGCACGAAGCGGTAGGGTGAGTCGGTCACTTGGCTGGCCGCCGAGGCGCTCTTGAACTCCTGAGGATAGGCCCACAGCAACAGAGGCAGGGGGCCCTTCGAAGGCTCCCAGCCCGGCGGCGTGTAAAGCGTCGCGGTGAGCTCGACGCCGTCCTTCCGCTGGTACCGGATGAGCTCCTTCTTGACCCCGGACAACTCCGGGGTGGGATGGGGGAAGAAGGTCACCTGGCGCGGAGCCACCCGCTTGACGAGATGGCGCACCCAGAAGTTGAGCGGCTCGTCGACCGCCTCGCGGTGGGTCAGGAGCTCGGATTCGGGCTCACCGATGAAACCCAAGGCCCGCTCGTAGTAGGGCGCCGCGGAGCGGAACAGGCGCCGCGGCTCGCCCCCGGCCAAGGGCCGCGCGTCGAGGAACGGACGGTCGCCTTCTTCCGAGGCGCCGTCACCCAGGAAGTAGAGAGTGTCACCGCCCTTGCCCTGGACGAGCACCTCGCGGCCGGCGGCGTTGGTTTCGGTCAGCGGCTCCCCGGGATCGGCGTAGCGATCCTCAGACGAATAGTCGAGGTACGGCTGCGGCGCCCCCGGGCGATCCGGCGCTAGGCGCCAAACCCGCGTCCGGCGGGTCTTCCACCAACCCTCGTACACCAGGGCCAAGTCACCAGTCCCCCAGTAGATGCCGTTGAGCCGGTAGCCGACGGTGACGAGCGGGCGGGGCGCGGCCGTGAACGGCGCCGCCAAGGTGAAGACGCGGTCCCGCTCCGCCGTCTCGACCTTGGCGTCACCACCGTCGAGCGCTTCCACCCAGGCCACCGTGGCGGGCACGTCGGCGCGCCACTCGAAGCGGCGCGGCCCCGCGGGCACGCTGTCGAAGGTAATCGGCACGGCGTCCTGCACCGGCAAGTCCGCCAACTGCTTGACCACCTGGCCGTCGGCTGCTCGGCGGACCTCGATGGTGCGTGCGAAGCGCCCCAGAGGTACGGTGTAGGAGTACGGTCGATGAGCGAACTGCACGAGCAGCCATTGACCGTCGGGCGAAGGATCGATGCCGGTGAAGAGGGCCGGGGCGCCGAGCCGGGTTACCTGGCCTTCGAGATCGACGCGCGCGAGCTGGCTGGTGCCGTAGTGGTCGAGCAGCGCTTCGTCGTAGGCGTTCCGCAGCAGATCCTGGTAGGTCCGCACCGGCGCCGTTCGACCCAGGCTCTCCTGGATCACCGGCCCGGCGGGCACACTCGGCGGTGGCGGCTCGGGGCCGCGCTCGGTCGGCACCAGACCGACATACAACGACCGGCTGTCCGGGGCCCACACCGGCCGCAGCCCGACGGCAAAGTTCAGCCGCTCCGTGGAGACCCGGCGAGCGCGGGCCGTGGAGGCGTCGATCACCCACAATTCGTAGCCGTCGTCTTCGACCTGGGCGAAACTCACCCGCGAGCCATCGGGTGACCAAGACATGGCCTGGAAGCGCGCCGGCTCGGGGAGACCGACGATGCTGCGCTCGTGGCCGTCGGCGACGGTGACGAACTTGAGACCGGTCGCCGAGCTCGCCCGCCCGGGCCCATTGGTGCGCGGGTTGATACGCGCGCCGGCGAGCTTCAACTCGCGCGCCGCGAGCTCCGACAAGGGCTTCAGGTTGGGGTATTCGACGATCAACAGAGTCCGATGCTGGGGATCGGGCAGGACCAGCGGAGTCGGCGGCGCATCCACCAAATCGGCGAGCACTTTGGGCGGCATCTGGTAGGCGGTTTCTGCCCGGGCCGAGACCGCGGAGAGACCCAGGGCAAGCGCGGCGCCGAGGCGGCGGAGATTCTGGTCACTGAGGGGGTTCATCGCGGGCTCCTCTCGCATCGGCGAGTTCGTTCGAAAAAGTCTACGGACGAAGTGTACGTGGTGCGACGCCCAGGGTTCGAGACAAGAAGAAAGGGGTGCCGGCCCTTCGGCCGACACCCCCCGTTTCAGGCCGATCCCGAGATCAGGACCAGACGCACCGGCCGAAGACGCACTGCGCGGGTTCCCAGTTGCCGCACAGGTAGGTGCAGGTGCGCCGCGGAGGCGTGTTGCTGCACAGCGCGCCGCAGACCTTCTCGGCGCCGAACAGCGCCTCGAGCGTCTCGAGGGAGATCGGCTCGCCGTCGGCGGGCACCGCCTCGGGAGGCACGGCCTGGGTGAGCAGTTGCTCCTCGAAGGAGATCGGCGCCGGCAGCTCGGCCGCGAAAGCCGGGCCTGCCAGGCCGAGGGTCAGGATCAAAGCCAGAAACGACAGAACGACAGTAGAACGCTTCATGGTTACTCCCATTTTGCAGCCCGCGGGACCACCCCGCCGGGCGCGAAGTCCGCGCCTCCCGTCGTACCCGGCGCCAGGCCGTACGCGAGGACTCCGAACCTCGTCGTTCGTTCGTGCAACGAGCAACGAATTCGTTTCACCATCGTGACCAACGCAGGCCCCCGTGCGAGCTGGTATCCTCTGCGCCTTTCTCGGAAACCACCGGAGTAGAACGAACCATCATGCGAGTCGTCGTCGCCCTCGGGGGCAATGCCCTCCTCCGCCGCGGTCAGCCCATGACTGCCGAAAATCAGCGGGAAAACGTCCGCCGCGCTGCTCAGGCCCTAGCCCCGGTGACCAAGAATCACCAGTTGATCGTCTCTCACGGCAACGGCCCGCAGGTGGGCCTACTCGCCCTCCAGGCCGCCTCCTTCCGCCAGGTCGAACCCTATCCTCTCGACATCTTGGGGGCGCAGACCGAGGGCATGATCGGCTACCTGATCGAGCAGGAGCTGGGTAATCTGCTCCCCTTCGAGCAGCCCCTGGCGACGCTCCTGACGATGGTCGAAGTGGACCGGGACGACCCGGCTTTCGCCAACCCGACCAAACCCATCGGGCCGATCTACAGCCAGGAAGAGGCCCAGCGGCTGGCCGCCGAAAAGGGCTGGTCGATCGCCCGAGACGGCGAGCACTGGCGGCGCGTGGTGCCGTCGCCCCGGCCGCAACGGATTTTCGAAATGCGCCCGGTGCGCTGGCTGCTCGAACGGGGGGCCATCGTGATCTGCACCGGCGGCGGCGGCATCCCGACCATGTACCGCGCCGACGGCGCTCGTGTGCTCGAAGGCGCCGAGGTGGTGATCGACAAAGATCTGGCCAGTGCGCTCCTGGCCCGCGAGTTACCGGCGGAAGTGCTGATCATGGCCACCGACGCCGACGGCGTCTACCTCGATTGGGGTAAGCCCGAGGCCCGCAAGATCGCGCGTGCGACTCCCGACGAACTCGAAGCCCACCGCTTCCCGGCCGGGTCCATGGGCCCCAAGGTTCAAGCCGCCTGCGAATTCGTCCGCGCCACCGGCGGCCGCGCCGTCATTGGCGCGTTGGAGGATGTCGAGCAGATGCTCACCGGGGAGGCGGGCACGCAGATCGTGGCGAGTTGAAAGCTGCGCACTTGTTGTCCCGCTTTGTTGCAGCACCTGCACATCGCTCGTGCCTTCCAAACAAAACGAGGAGCGTGCGTGATGAGAAACTGGCCTGTGGCAGGAGTGGCTTTGCTTGTGGCAACCCTTTCCGTTAGCGTAGATGCAGGTACGCGGACCACGGTGAAAGGCAACGAGGATCTGACGCCGATCTTCGATGCCGCGCAGAGCTGGACGACCGAGGGAGCGGGGCTGTGGCAACGGCCGAGCGCGGACGGCAAGGGCATCGAAACCTATGCCACCGGCATCGAGGGTCTCGAGCAGGCGCTCGTGCAGTTGAAGGATCGGCTGAGCCTCCTGGTTGATGCCTACCTGGCGAAGCCCACCGACAAGCGGCGTGAGCTGCTCGACAACCACATGGCCCTCGTCCGGGAAGTCGAGGCGGACTTGGCGGCCAAGAAGCTGGCCGCCGAAGAGGATCTGTTCGGTGGTTTCGAAGCGGCGCCACAGGCCCTCGCGGCCTGCCAGCGGACCTTCAGCTACGGCACCTCGATCAACCGGTTCCACTGCCTCGAGAACACCCCCGCCAACGCCTCCTACTCGACCAACAATCCCACCGCGTGCCCACAGCTGTGCACCGTTCACACCTACTCCTACGCGCTCACGGAATGCGGAGGAATTCCCGTCGAGGAGTACTCGGATAGTTGCTCCCTGACCGGCACGAACGTTTCCTGCGCTAGCAACGTGGTGGTCTACTCGGCGGGTGATTTCTGCTACCTGTACTCGTTCGCGTCGATCCACTGCCCGCAGTTGGGAGGTCTCTACCTCTACGAGTCCGACTACAAGGACACGTGCCTGTGCGGTAACGGCTGCTGAGCCTCGCGACCTTCTGGGACCCCGCCGTGAACGACGGCGGGGTCTTTATCGACCCGCAGTCCCCCGCCAGCGGTCGTGCATCCACAACCACAGCGCCGGGTCCCGGCGGATTTCTTCTTCGACGTTGGCCAGGTATCGCCGGGTGAGCTCGGCAACGGCGGCTTCTTCGTCGAGGGTGGGATCGATGTCCGTGGGTTCGATCGCAGGTCGCAGCACGATCCGGTAGCGGCCCTTCTCGAGCGGGTAGCCATAGATCGGTACCACCGGGGCGCCGGTGCGGCGGGAGAGGCGGGCGAGGATCGGCGTGGTGTTGGCCGGCACCCCGAAGAACGGCACCCAGATGCCTTCGTTGGGCCGCGCGCGCTGGTCGATCAGGATGCCGACCCGGCCGCCCGCGGCCAGTGTCTTCAACATCGGCCGGGCGGCGCCGTGTTTCGAGATCAGCTCGTTGCCGTACTTGCGCCGGGTGCGGATCAGTTCGGCGTCGAGCCGCGGGTTGTCGAGCGGCCGGCCGACGACGTGAAGCGGGCCGCCGTAGATACCCGGCGGGTAGGCGGCGCATTCCCACAGGCCGAGGTGGGCGGACATGATGATCACCCCCCGGCCGCGGTCCGCGGCCTGGAGGTGCTCCCAGCCTTCGATGTCCATCCGCCGGCACAGCGCCTCGAGATCGAACCGGCGAGCCGAAAGCGCGTCGCAGATCGCGAGGCCGAAATTGGCGAAACACTCGCGAGTCAGCCGGCGGTGTTCGGCGGCGGGCAGCTCGGGGAAAGCCAGGGCGAAGTTCCGAAGCGCGATCCGCCGGTGGCGAGCATCGACGGCGTGGGCCACCCGACCGAGCCCGCGACCGAGCCGCCGTGCCCAGACGTGGGGGACTAAGCGCAAGGCCCCTTTGACGGCGAGGAAGAAGCCGTATTCGAGCGCGTGGAGAACCGGCGCACCCTTCACCGCGCACCTCCTCCCGCGAGCAGCTGGCCCACCCGGGCATCGAGCCACGACCAGAACGCGGGCTCGGGCCGCGCTTCGACCGGCAGAACGGCCATCGGGACCGGCAGACGACCGGCGAGTTTGACGTGGTCCTTGGCCGTCGTCAGCACGAGATCCGCTCCCGAAGCCCCGAACCGTTTTTGGATGCGGTCCAGATCGCGTTGCGGATAGGCATGGTGGTCTCGAAAGCGGAGCTCGCCGACGACCGCGAGCCCGGCTTCCCGGGCGGCCTCCGCGAAGCGACCCGGGCGGGCGACGGCCGAGACCAAGAAGACGCGGCGGCCCGGAGCCACGGCGGCGCCGGCTTCGTCGACCGGAGTTCCGGCCAGGATGGGTGCGGCGAAGCTCTCGCCGGCGAAACCGAAACGGCCGAGCACCTGGCGCACCCGCTTCGGATCCTCGGGGGTCGGCCGGCCAGTCACCAACACCGCCGCGGCTCGCGCGCTCGCGGCGAGCGGCTCCCGCAGGCGACCCGTGGGCGCCAGACGCCCCTTACCGAAGAGGTCCGAGCTCGGCAGCAGCAGCAGATCGAGATCGCGGGCGAGGGCCAGGTGAGAAAAGCCATCGTCGAGCAGCAGCAGCTCCGGCGGCGGAGCGAGCTCGGCCAGGGCCAAACGGCCGGCGTCGGCGCGTTGGGGCGCCACCACCACCGGGACGGCGGGGAGGGCCGCGGCCAGGAGCGCCGGTTCGTCCCCCACCTCTTGCCAGAGCGCCCCGGGGCCCGCTCCTCGGCCCGCGAACCTGGCCCCCCTACCGGCACTGCGGTAGCCGCGCGAGAGGATCGCCACCCGCCGCCCCTGCTCGACGAGATGAGCCGCGATCGCCATCGTGATCGGCGTCTTGCCCGTGCCACCCCAATGCAGATTGCCGATCGAAACCACCGGCACCGGCAGCCGCTCGGCTCGGCGCGCGAACCACCGCGCCCGCGCCCGGTGACCCGCGGCGTAGAGCCGCTGCCACGGCGAGCGCGGCGGAGTGGGCGTGTCTGCACTCATGCCGGAGCTCCCAGGTGGCGAGCGAGCAGCTCGGCCGTGCGCTCGAGGGCACCGCGATTGCGCTCGATGAGCCCGCGGCCCCGTTGGCCCAGGAGTTTCGCCGCCGCCGGGTCGTCGAGCCAACCGCGGAAGCACTCCGCAAGCTCGGCGGCGCCCGTCACCCGCGCCCAGGCCTGTTCGCGGTCGAACTCCTCGGCCATTTCACGGAAATTGTCCATGGCCGGTCCGACGACGACGGGAATCCCGAAGAGTGCCGGTTCGAGTGGGTTGTGCCCCCCCGTCGGCACCAGGGTGCCGCCGATGAACGCTCCGCGCGCCAAGCGGTAGACCCCAGCGAGCTCACCGTAACTGTCGAGCAACACGACGTCGGTTCCGCCAGAGCCCTCGAAGCGCGAGCGGCGTTGGAAGGCGAGATTGCGCTGGCGTAACTCCGTGGCCACGGCGTCCCAGCGGTCCTTGTGGCGCGGAGCCAGCACCAAGAGCGCTCGACCCGGCCCCAGCGCCGCGAAGGCGTCGAGCACCGCGGTCTCCTCGCCTGCCATGGTCGAGCCGGCCACGAGGATCGGCCGGCCCGCGGCGAGGGCTTGCAGTTGGGCGTAGAGCTCCGGGGCGGCCGTCGGCTCGGGGGTTTCGTACTTGAGATTGCCGGTCACGGTGATGCGCTCCGGCGCCACCCCGACGGCGACCAGGCGATCACGGTCGAGGCTGGTCTGCACGCCGAAATGGCGGACCGGTTCGAGCAGCAGCGGCCGCGCGAGCCAACGGACTCGCCGGAGTCGCGGGAAGCCGCGATCACTCACCCGGCCGTTGACCACCACCACCGGCACGCCGAGGCGCCCCGCACGGCGCAACACCAGGGGCCACAAATCGCCCTCGATCAGCACCAACGCGCGCGGCGCGTGGCGGTGGAACAGGCGCCGGACCGCGTAGCCGAACTCGAATGGCAGATAGGTGACGGCGCAGCGGCCCCCGAAGCTCTTCCGGGCCTGCTCCTGGCCAGTCGGGGTGATCGTGGTGACCAGCGCCGGCTCGTCCCGCGGTAAGGCTCGAGCGAGCGTCGCCGCCACTCCGGCCTCCCCCACGGACACCGCGTGCAACCACAAACCACCCGTCCGCACCGGGCCGACCGGCGTTTCGAAGCCTAACCGGCCCCGCACCGATTGCCGGTAGTGCCGGCCCCGGGAAAGCAGGAAGAACGGCCCCACGACGAAGAGCAGGACCGCACAGACGAGCTGGTAGAGCCACCAGAGCGGAGCGGTCAGAGGGGAAGGGCGGGGCACGGAGGTGGAGTATAGAACCGGGACCCTTCACGGCTTCGGCTTCGGCAGCTCGATGCCGTGGCGCCCCAGAAACGCGGCCAGGCGCCCGAAGATCTTCTCGCCGAGCAGGAATTCCGCCGAGAGGGCCACGTCTTCGAGCACGACGCGGAGGTCTTCCTGGCCGCTCCAATGGCGGCGGGCGTAGGGTTCGAGCTCGCCGCCGAAGGCCTGGGAGAGGACCGCGGAGGCCAGCACGAGGTCGTCGAGGAACCCTGCCGGACCGACCAGCGCCTCGGGCACGAAGTCGATGGGCACGACGAAGTAGGCCAGAGCGCCGCCGATGAGCGTGCGCACGGGACCGGGGACGTCGCCGTCGAGGGTCAGGCGTAGCAGGAGGACGAAGACATCCGGCACGAGCAGCAGGAAGCGCACGACGCCCTCGCCGAACCGTCCGCCCCGGTGTTCGACGGCGTGCACGATGCGCTCGCGCAGGCGATCGTAGAAGGACAGGAGCCCCGAAGGCGGCAGCTCTCCCGGAGCGCTCTGGAACGCCTCCTCGGCCAACTCTTCCGGCTCGCGCTCACGCTGCGCGGCCAGCTCCTCCGCCGTCCAACGCCCCGGCAACTCCTCCTCGACCCGCCAGCCTCCGCCGTCCGGCATGCTTGATTCCTCCGCGGAGACGGTACCACTGAACTTGCGTGCTAGGGTTTACGAGATCCAAAGGAGCCGCGCCGATCACAACGCTCACCGCTCAGCTGCTCTCCCAGTCGCGAACCATTGCGAAGGGGCGTAGGATTCGAGACGTGGATCGGCTCCAGACCACCTACGGCGGTCGAGCTGCCTTGTGGAGCAAGAAGAGTAGTCCTCGAATCGAGGACTCGGAAGGCTGGTTCGAGATTCACTGGTACGAACATCCCGGAATTGGCCGGGTCGAACTCAAGAGAGTCGAATTCAAGCAGCCATGACCGTACAACTGAAGCACGTCTCACCCGGGTATCCCGAACTCACCGCC
The DNA here is from genome assembly GCA_033762835.1 of Thermoanaerobaculia bacterium. GTDB lineage: Bacteria > Acidobacteriota > Thermoanaerobaculia > Multivoradales > DATKCC01 > JANRLG01. The sequence continues at coordinate 4,640 of JANRLG010000046.1, read as the reverse complement.
GGTCAGCCTTACCTGGTCATCGGGCTAGAGGCCGACGACATCCGGATTCTCAACGATCAGGGGCGGCCCTACCTCTACCCGGCAAGCCTGTTCGACGTCGTCGACCCTCGAGAACCCGCGGATTGGCTCAGTGACAAAGGCGAAGACGAAGAGCGTTACGCCTACCCGGCTCCACTTTCTGCCGCAGGATTCTTCGAAGACTTCTTCGACGGCCTTCCCGAGGCCGTGGCGACCTTCTGGCGAGTCATGAACCGCCGCCTAGTCGCCGCGGCGTAGCGCGGCGTCACAACACGTAAGCCAGCGCCAACCCCACCTGCACCGCCATCATCATCAGGTACATGTGCTTCCAGGACGGGTGGTTCTCCGTCTGGGTGAGCGAGTTCGGGTCGCGCACGAGCAGGTATACCGTGTAGCAGCCCCACAGCGTCATCAGGATGCCGAGGCCGGTCAGAAGCTTGGGATCCCCGGTCAGGATGGCGTGTTCCGGGGACTGCGGGTCCCGCAGGTAGGCGCCGAGGGGAAGGAAGGGCCAGGGGATTACGAAAAACGGCGCGATGATCCAGGCCGCCTTCTTGGGGCCGTAGAGGATCGGCAAAGTCTTGCAGCCGCCCAACTTGTCGCCCTCGATGTCGGCGAAGTCCTTGGTCGACGCCGCGCCGACCAAAAAGAGCGCGATCACGCCGCCGATGTACCACGGCTCCCAGCACCAGATGCCCGCCACCATAGCCCAGCCAGCCACCTTCAGGAGAATGCCGCGGGGGATCGCCATCGTCCAGTTGGCCAACATGCCGCGGGTCTTGGTGCGCCCGAGGGCGGGAACCGAATAGATGAAGGTGAAGGCGAGGCCGAGCAGGTAGATGAAGAAGGTCTGGTGCTCGCCCAAGGGGGCGAACAACTTCTCGCTGATCGTCACCCGCGGATAGACCACCACCAGCCAGGTCGGGATGAGCGCCAGGGCGTAGAGCACCCAGATCAGCCCCCAGGTCTCGCGGATCGACAGCTCGCCGGTCACGAGCGGCCGGTCGGGTTTGTTCACGCGGTCGATCTCGAGGTCGTAGATCTGATTGAGGGCGTTCGAGGCCGCGTTCATGAAGCTGGCGCACAGCGAGCCCAGAGTCACGGTGAACAGCACCGAGAAGGTGATCGAGCGGGTCGGGTCCGGGTTGTGGACCGAGCCGAAGGCGCAGATGGCCCCCGAGACGATGCCGAGAAGCGGCGGCAGCAGGGTGAAAACGCGGGACAGCTTGGCGTAGAGGGCGAGTTTGCTCATGGGGAGAATTAGCCGGGAAACAGAGCGTAGAGGCCGGCCGCGGCCAGGGCGCCGACCAGGGTGTTCAAGAAGTTGACCGCCTCGTTGTCGAGCAGGCCCCGCTTTTCGAGGGTGGCGCCGAAGACGCTTTCGAGGGTCGTCCCGACGAACGCGGCCACGGCCACCAGCGCCACGCCCAGCGCTCCGAACAGGCCCAGAGCGAAGCCCAAGCCGCCGATCACAAGCGACGCGGCGATCCCCGCCAGCGTGCCTTCGAGCGACACCGCGCCGTCCGTGCCCCGCGGCACCGGGCGCAGGGTGGTGATCAGGAAGGTGCGCCGGCCGTAGAGCTGGCCCACCTCGCTGCCGGCGGTGTCCGCGGCCGCGGTGGCAAAGGCTCCGGCAAAGGCGAGGGCGAACAGCTCGGGGTAGGGCGTCGCGGCGGCGAAAAGCGCGCAGAAGGCCGCCACCCCGGCGTTGGCGAAGGCGTGTCGCGCGCCGCGCCGGCCGCCCTTCTCCTGCGCCAAACCGGCCGCGGCCTTGCGGCGGTAACCGAGTTTGGTCAGGCCGCTGCCGATGATGAAGAAGGCCAGCAAGACGGCGAAGCCCGGCCACCCCAGGCAACCGTAGATGACCGTGCCCACGAGCGTGCCGCCCACGATGCCCGAGCCGTCCACCGTGCGTAGGAAGTAGGCGAGGACGCCAAGCGCCAGGGAAACCCCGAGGCCGATCCCGATCAGCGTGATCCGCTCGGGAGTCAGGAACGTCTCCCAGCGGCCCTGGGTCAGCACCAACCCGAAAATCACCAGCGACGACAGCAACGGCACGCCGAAGTTGTCGTCGAGGCCCTGGGGCAGAGATTCGACGAGGGCCGCCAGCAACGTCGCCACGGCACAGATCACGACGGCGAAGCGCCAGTCGTAGGCATGGCCGGAGACCGGCGCCGTCCACACCAGCAGTGTGGCCGCGGCGGCGGTGCCGAACACCAGGTAACCGAGGGTACCCGCCCAACTCTTGTCGCGATTCCACGGCAGCTTGGCGCGGCCGAAGGCGCGGCCCACGACGGCCGCCATGCCATCCCCGAAGGCCAGGATGCCCCAGGCCGCCGCCGCTACCTCGAGCCGCTGCCAGTAGATCAGGATCAGGATCAGCACCGTGACTGGGTAGAGCACCATGCCGATCGATTGGCCACGCGCGCGCTCCTCGTCCCGCCACAAACCGCGGGCGATGCGCGGCAGGATGAACAGGTTGTGGAGGATCGCCACGACCGCCACCACCGCCGCCCCGGCCGGACCGAGGAAGCGCAACGCGAAGGCCGGCAGGCCCACCGCCATGTGCAGGAGTTTGCGGCCGAGTTCGCCGGCCGTGAGGGTGCCGATCATGGCCGCCACACCCCCGTCTCTTTCAACCACGCCAACGTCTCGGTCAATCCTTCCCGCAAACTCCGCGGCCGGTAGCCCAACTCGCGTTCGGCCTTGGCCGACGAATAGGCCCAGTCGTGGCGGTAGATTTCGACCAAATCCGGCGTCAGCTGCGGGACGCCGCCGGTCAGCCGCGCCCAGGTCTTCTGGAGGGCGCCGGCCGACTTGGCCAGCAGATCCGGCATCCGCAGCGACGGCATCTTGACCCCGGTGAGCTCGCCGACCAGCCGGTAGAACTCGGCCTGGGTGACGTTTTCGCCGCCGAGCACGTAGCGCTGGCCCACGGGCGCCCGCTCGACGGCGGCCATGATGCCGGCCACCACGTCCTCGACGAAGACGTAGTTCCAGCGCCGCTCGGGTTTACCGAGGAGCGCCGGCAGCTTCTTGGCGATCAAGTCGAGCACGTGACGAACGACGATGTTGCCCTCGGTTAGCTCCCCGGGGCCGTAGATCACCCCCGGATAGACGACCACCAGCGGCACACCGGCCGCGATGGCGGCGCGGGCGCGTTGGTCGGACAGCGTCTTGGTGCGCTCGTAGTCGTTGATCCAGGTGCGACTCTTGGCCTCGGCGGATTCGTCGAGCTCACCGCCGGGGCCGCGCTCGGTGGGGCCGAGGGCGATGAAGCTCGAGACGTAGACCACTCGGCTGACTCCCGCCTCGGCGGCGGCGGCCAACACGTTTTCGAATCCGGCGACGTTGGTGCGATCGAACTCGGCGGCGGGCGCCAGGATCTTGACCAGGGCCGCGGCGTGCACGATCGTGTCGACCCCCAAAGCGGCGGCGATCAGACTCGCGCGGTCCGTGACGTCGCCGACGGCGAACTCGGTGCCGGCAGGAAAGCGCGCGCGGTTCGAGCTCGGGCGTACCAACGCCCGCAGGCTGTGCCCGCTTGCGACCAGCGCCGCGGCCGTACGACCGCCCAGGAATCCGGTGCCCCCGGTCAGCAGGATCTTCATGCGACGTCTCCTCGCGCGGATTCTGCCATCGCCTCGGCCCACAGGTCCGCCAGGGCCGACTCGACACCGCGCCGCGGCACCCAGCCGAGAGCCCGCAGGCGCGCGCCGTCGCCGCACAGAAGCGGCTGGTCGACGGGGCGCACCCGCTCCGGATCGACTTCGACCTGAACTTCGAGGCCACTTTCGGCGATCAGGTGGTCGAGAGCCTCGGCGATCGTCCAGGCCCGGCCGCTCGCGAGGTTGACGACATCGCCGGCAGCGGCCCCGGCGACGACCAGCCCCAGCGCCTCGGCGGCGTCCTCGATGTGCACGAAGTCCCGCCGGGCCGACAGGTTGCCGACTTTGAGTACAGGCGGAGAGGTGCCGCGCCGGATCGCCGCCAACTGACCTGCAAAGGACGGCAGGGCGAAATTCTTGGCCTGGCCAGCGCCGATCAGGTTGAAGGCGCGTACCACGACGGCCTGTTGACCGCGATCCGCGGCGGCGAGCATGAGGCGCTCCGCGGCGGCCTTGGTCAGGCCATAGGGCGACCGGGGATCGACCGGCCGGGACTCGGAGATCGGCTGCTCGGCCTCAGGAACGGGGCCGTAGACCTCGGCGGAGGACGCCAGGACGACCCGCACGCCATCACCACCGGTGTGGCGGGCAGCGCGCAATACGTGGTCCGCTCCCACCACGTTGACCTGGAAGTACTCGCCCATGCGCCCCCAGCTCTCGCCGACGTGGGCGAGCCCCGCCAGGTGCACCACGGCCTCGGGCTCGAACCGCGCGAAGGCCGCCGTCAGAGCCGGAAGGTCCAGCACATCGGCTTTGACCAGATCGACCCCCGGCACCGCGGGCGGCGCGTCTTCCCACGCGACACCGGCGACGCGGTGCCCGGCCGCCAGCAGCGTCGCCGCGAGGTGGCGGCCGACGAAGCCGGTGGCGCCGGTCAAGAGGATGGTCATACCAAGGCCCCGGTCCCCACCCCCCAAGAGGGCGCAGCAAGCAGCGCCCCAAAGGAAGCAGGGC
>JANRLG010000045.1:0-2130 GCA_033762835.1 Thermoanaerobaculia bacterium | reverse complement strand
GCGGCGGTTCGGTGATCGCCTGGGCGAGGATTTCGCGTACGCGGGACTCGACCTTCTCGGGCGAGACGCCCGGCACCAGCTCGGCGGAGATCGCCACCATGCCGGGGTCGATCATCTCCGAGTGGTCCGCCGTGGCCCAGGCGCACAGCTGTTCTTCGTCGACCAGTTGGCGCACCAGTCGGCTCGAGCGGCCGCCGCCGAGCGCCGAAACCAGCAGGCGCAGGGCCGGGTCGCCGAGGTCGTGGGTGTCCGGGCAGGGAAGCGCCCAGAGCAGGCGCGCCACCTCGCCCTTGTGGCGGGTCAGGCGTAACTCCCCGCTCGGGCTCACCCGCGCCGGCACGTCGGGGCGGTCCGCCGCGGTGGCCGGGGGCACGGGCCAGTCGCCGAAGGCTTCGGCCACGGCGGCGACCACCGCCGCGGGCTCGCCGACGTCGCCGCCGACGACGAGAATCGCGTTCTCGGGGCGGTAGAACCGGTCATGGAAGGCCGCGAGCTCGGCGGGGCCGGTGGCGAGCAGCTCCTCGCGGGTGCCGAGGACCGGCTTGCCGTAAGGGTGCGGGCCGTAGAGCGCGGCCTCGACGCGCACCGACAGGGCATCCCAGGGCTCGTCCTCGTACATCGAAATCTCTTCGAGGATCACCCGCCGCTCGGACTCCACCTCCGCGGGGTCGAGGCGCAGGCCGCGCATGCGGTCGGACTCGATGGCCAGGGCCTCGCGCCAGGTTTCGGTCGCGAAGCTGAAGTGGTAGGCAGTGGCGTCGTGGCTGGTGAAGGCGTTGTTGTCGCCCCCCAGCCGCTGGGTGCGGCGGTCCACTTCGCCCGGGCCGTAGCGAGCCGAGCCCTTGAACATCATGTGTTCGAGGAAGTGGGCGATGCCGCCTTGGCCCAGCGGCTCATCCCGGGTGCCGACTCGATACCACAGTGCGCTGGTGACGATCGGCGCCTGGGGGCTCGCGAGCACCGCGACGGTAAGGCCGTTTTGCAGGCGCTCGACGGTGACCGGCCCGGGAAACGGCGCGAACGAGGCGCCTGCCGAACGCGCGGGGCGGCGCGGCCTCAAAGCGGCACCTTGATCTCGTCCACCGGTCGCGGCGCCGCCGGACCAACCCGAACCTGCTGCGTGAAGGTCTTGCCGCGATAGGTGACGGTCACGGTGTGGATGCCCGGTGCCAGGTTCAGGGGCTTCATGCGCGAGAAGTCACCGAGCTTGCCGCGGTACTGGCCGTCGACGGCCACGTCGGCGTCTGCGGGGCCGTCGAACCGCACGCCCCGCTTCACCCACACGCCGCCGCCTTCACCACCGGGCCCTTGCACGCCGCCGCGCCCGAGGCCGGTGTAACTGAAGGGGGTCGGCGAGCGGCCCTCGGCAGCGTTGATGGTGAAGACCTTCTCGTAGCCGCCACCGGTGATCTTGAGCCGGTGAACGCCCGGGTCGGGCAGCTCGTAAGGGGTCTTGGCCGTGTAGTCAGTGACCTTGCCGATGTTGCGGCCGTCCACGACGGCGAAGATCGGCGGATCGTCGTCGTCATCGGGAAAGCCGGAGAAGAAGATCTTCATGCCGGTCTGGATGGCGTTCGGGGGCACGGCCACGGGCTCCGAGGGCGTAGGCTCCGGCTCGCTGGGTTCTTCATCCGCGGTCACGGCCGGCTCGACCGGCTCCTCGGTGCGCGAGGGGACGGGCTCCGGGGCCGGCGGGCGGCGCTCCTCAACCCGCTCCTGCACCGCGTCGCGCACCGGGGTCGGCCGGTTCTCGAAGGGTCGACCGAGTTGAGGCGCGGGCGACGGCGGACGGGGCACGTTCGAGGGCGGCGGCTCGGCCTCGGCCGGCTGATTCGAGGGTGCCGGGCTCGGATTCGTCGTCGGCCCCGGGCGCACCGGGTCGGGGGTCGCGGGCAGAGTCTCGGCGACGGTGGTCGCGGGGCCGTCCGGGGGCTTGGGAGTTCCGAAGCCGAGCACCCGGGAGAGCAGGTACACCGCCACCACGGCGCCGAGTCCGAGGACCACGATCCCCCCCACGATGGCCGCGATCCACTTGCCACGGTTCGAGGAGCGCGCCACGCCGGCTCCGGCGGGCGGCCGTGGCGGCGCGACCGGCGGCGCCGGCGGTGCCGGGGCCGTGAGTGGCCGCGG
>JANRLG010000044.1:0-6858 GCA_033762835.1 Thermoanaerobaculia bacterium | reverse complement strand
CCGCCCGACCAGGCCCTCCGAACGCTCCCCGAAGGCGGCGATGAACGTCAAGCTGGTGGCGGGCCGGTTCTCGGCCTGCTTCTCCGCCGGATCGTCGAGGAAGATCGAACCCGCGTCCGAGGGTACGAACTCGTTGGCCCGTTTCAGAATCTCGGTCAGGTTGTCGGCCAGATTGAGCTCACGGGGAAAGCTGCGCGCGGCCCGGCGACGCTGCAAGAAGCGCTCGAGCTCCCGCGGCTCCAGGCAATGGAAGTCGGTCAAGGCCCTGAACTCCCGAAATGGATGACAGGCGAACGGTAACGCTTCATGGTGCGGGTGCGTGAACCCGCGAACTGTAACAAATTCGTCGAGCTGCGGTTCAGGTGGCGGCGACGGATCGCCGAGCCCCCAGCCGCCCGGCCAGCTTCTCCGAGCGCGCCGTGAGCTCCGCGACCAAGCTGCCGGTGGTGGCGAGCTCGGGGGCGTGACGCAGGTAGGTGAGATCGCCGACCACGCGCTCGAACTCCGCCACGACCTCCGGAGCGGCACCGCGGCGGGCGAAGGCGGCCGGCCACTCGGGCGGCGACTCCGAAGCCGGGCCGTCGGGCACGGCGGCGAGCAGCCGGCGCCAGGCATCTTCGATCTCCCGCGCCGCACGCCGCGGGCGCTCTTCCCCGCGGGCGCGTTCGAGGGCCGCGGAGAACTCCGCCCGCACCTCGCTCGGCAACTCCCCTGCCGAACCGCGACGGCGACGCAAGACCAACACGGCGAGCCCGAGGAGCGCCGGCCCGCCCACCGCCCAGGGCAGTACCCGCGCCGCCGTACCGACTCCCGGCACCACGGGCGGGGCTACCGGCGCCTCGGCGACGCTGGCAACGGCTGCCGCGGGCCGCACCTCGAAGGCCGGCAGCTCGGCCCGCGCCACTTGATAGAGCTCCCGGGCGGGATCGAAATAGACCATCTCGAGGGGCGGCAGAGCGCGCCGACCGGCCTCCCGGGGTTCGACGACGAAGGACCACGACCGCTCACGCTCCTCCGGCGCCCCGCCAACCGCGGGACCAGGGGTGATCCGAAACGCCCCCGGCGCCGCGATCACCGGCGCCGAGATTCCGGCGAAGACCCCGGGGCCGGTCGCCGTCACCGTCAGGCTCGCCCCCTTCCCCACTTCCAGGCGGTTGGGCACCAGGCGCGCCGTGAGGTCGATGCGGCCGACGGCTCCGGAGAAGGGTGCGGCCAGGTCCGCCGGCAGCGGCGGCAAGGGCCGGACCTCGAACCGCACGGGCTCGCTCGCGAGCCGCAGCTCCCGCGGCACGGCCCGGGAGCGAAAGAAGCCCCGTTCCCACGCCTGGGACCACACCTGGACCTGCAAGGGCTCGATCGCGAGCTCCCCGGCCCGCAGCGGCTGCACCCACCGGCGCTCGATGGGCGCCCGCAGCCACACCTCGCCCTGCCATTCGACGCTTTCTTGCTCCTCGACCGGGTGGACTTCGAGGTTCTCCGTCCAGAAGCCCTCGAAACTCGGCGCCGCGAGCTTCTCGAGCCGGCGCACCGAAGCCTGGGTGTAGAGCCAGGTGGTCATGCGGACCCGTTGACCCACGAACGGGCGGGTCTCGTCGACGCTCGTGCGCAGCAGGACGCGGGGCTCGACCGCGGGCTCCGCGGGCCGCGGGCGGTCGAAGAAGGGGTCGGGGAACTGCCGACCGAGCAGCTTCTCGACTTCGTCCAGGGTCGCCGAGCGCCGCGGCGTGCTGCCCGGGGGCCGCTCGGCGACGATCTCGACCGTCAGAGGCGGCGCCGTCGGCTCCGGCTGCACCCCCGCCACGGCGATGTCGCGAACCCCCGCGGGCCCCAGCGCGAGTCCCCGAACGGGGATCGTCCAGGTCCGTTGCCAGCGGCTGCCACCGGTACCGATGGACATTTGTTGGCCGTAGGAGGCGGGCCCGACCTGCTCCAGGTTGTCGAGCTCGAAACGGGGCGCCAACCGCGGCCCGTCGAGGCCCGAGCCGCTGGCTTCGATCACCAGCCGCCCGACCTCCCCGACGGCGAGAACCGGCGGGTCGAGCACGGCCCGCAGGCGCACCTCGGCGGCCTCACCCACCGCCGGCACCAGGCCGGCCAGCAGCAGCGTCACCATTGGGAGCAGGAGCCGCGCCGACCCGGTCACCAGTCTTTCTCCGTGTCTCGCCGGGCGCGCTCGTTCTTGTCCGCGGCCGCGCGGCGGCGTTCCTTCTTCTCGAGCTCATCCACCGCCTGGAGGAGCTGGCGGGCCTGCTGGGCGTCGAGCTCCGGTTGATCGCGGAAGTCCGGCGTCGGCGGGGACGACGGCGAGGGCTCGTCGGCACCTGGCTCGGGCGGCGCGGGTTCCTGCCCCTCCGACGGCGGCGGCTCGGGCGGCGGCTCCGAGGACTCGGGAGGCGGTTCGCCACCCGACTGGGGCTGAGGCGGCGGCGGCTCGAGGGCGCGCAGGGCGAGCTCGAGGTTGAATTTGGCGTCGCCGAGGTTGGGGTCGAGGCGCAGGGCCTCGCGGTAGGCCTCGACGGCTCCCGGGAAGTTGCCTTGGGCGAAGCGGGCGTTGCCCAGGTTGAACGGCAGGGCGGGACCGAGAAGCTCGCGGGCGCCGTCGCCGGCCAGCTCCTGCGCTCGGTTGAAAGCGGTCTCCGCATCGGCGGCGCGCCCGGCCAGGAGCCGCCCGGTACCGGCGTTGAACTGCACCAAAGGATCTTCGGGCGCCAACCGGGCGGCGGAGTCGAGGTCCTCGGCGGCGCGCGCTGCCGCCGCCGGGTCCTCCGGGGCGGTCGCCAGCTCGCCGAGAGCGGAGCCGGTCTGGGCGCGGGGGTTGTACCGCAGCCGTTCGGCCCAGTCGATCGGTGCCGGCGCGGGGGGCGGCGCCGTGTCCTGGGTCACCGCCTCGGGTGCCACCGCCAGCTGGGTTGCCAGGCTCAACAGCGCCAGCACGGCCAGCCGCCCAGTGGCGACCGGCACCGCGCGGGCGACGCCGAAGGGTCGCCGGGTCAAGAAAGCGACCAAGGCGAGAATCGCGAGGATCAGAGGCAGCTGAAAGCGTTCGGCCGCGGTGTCCACCTCCTCGGCTTCGAACGTCGTGCGTTCGAGCTGTTGGATCACCGCGATGCCGGCGGCGAGCGGGGTCGCCAGATCGGTGACCGGCAAGTAGGTGCCACCGGTGCGGGCGGCCAAGGCCTGGAGAGCCGCGGGCTCGAGCCGACTGACGACCAACGCGCCGTCGGCGGACCGTTTGACGCCGTCGCGGGCGGTGGCGTCGGGCACCGGCCCGCCCTGCTCGGTGCCGACTCCGAGGGCCACCACCACGATACCGGCCTTCGCCAGGCGGTCCGCAACGGCGTCGAGGCCGCCGCCGTGGTCTTCACCGTCGGAGATCAGCACCAGAGCGCGGTGTTTGTCGCCCCCGGGGGGAAACAGCTCGAGGGCGCGGTCGAGCGCCGGGGCGAGCACCGTGCCCGGCACTTGGAGAGCGCCGGGCTCGAGGGTATCGAGCACCAGATCGAGCACCCCGGCATCCGTGGTCAGGGGCGCCAGGACCTCCCCGGTGCCCTCGGCGTCCACCAGTCCGATCCGGTTGGCCGGCATGGCCTCGACCAGACGCCGCAGCGTCGCGCGGCCCACGACCAGGCGCGAGGGCAAAACGTCGGTCACCGCCATCGAGCGCGAGACGTCGAGCACGTACACGACGTCGACCCCCTGGCGTTCGACGGTTTCGGCCGTGCCGCCCCAGCGTGGGCGAGCGAGAGCCAGTCCAAGGGCGGCCACGGCACACGCGAGCAACAGCGCCGCCGCGCGCACTTGGCGGGGGTAATAGGCGGCGTGGAGGCGAGGCCAGAGCCCCCGCGCCGCCCAGGTCTCCGCGGCCCGCACGTGGCGGCCGAGCAAGCGCGCCACGAGCCAGCCGGTGAGCGGGCCGAGCAGAATCAGCGCGAGCCACTCGGGGCGGGCGAATCCGGTGACCGTCATGGCCTCAGGGCTCCACCGTGCGACCCAGGGCCGCCGGTGCCAAAGGTGCCAAGAGCAACGCCAGGGCGCCCCAGGCGAAGGGCATGAAGGCTTCGCGGTACCGCACGAACCGTTTGACCTGCAGGGTGGTCTTCTCGAGTTGGTCGATCTCGGTGAAGACCGCCTCGAGGGTCGAACGATCCGACGCACGGTAGAACTTGCCGCCGGTGGTCGCAGCGATGTGGGCGAGCAGTTCCTCGTCGACCGGCATCACGGCCATCTGCCGGCGCGTCACCATCCGCCCGAAGATGTCCGGCTGTTGCACCGGCACCGGCACCGGACGGTCGCCGGTGGCGCCCACCCCGATCGTGTAGACCTTGATCCCGAGGCCCTTGCACAAGGCCGCGGCGGTTTTGGGGTCGATTTCCCCGGCGTTGTTGTCGCCGTCGGTCACCAGGACCACGACCTTGGTCTTGGCCGTGCTGGCCTCGAGGCGCCGCGCCGCGGTGGCCAAGGCGACGCCGATGGCGGTGCCACGGGGCAGCGGGTCCACCCCGACGCCGTCGACCAGGACGTGCAGCATGCGGTGGTCGCTGGTCAGGGGCGCGCGAGTCAACGCCGTGCCGGAGAACGACACCAAACCCAAGCGATCCCCCTGGCGACCGGCGATGAAGTCCTGGATGACGTTCTTGGCGACGGTGATCCGGTTGGGGGGAAAGTCTTCCGCGGCCATGCTGCCCGAGACGTCGATCACGAGTTCGATGTCGATGCCCTCGGTCTCGCTTTCCTCCCAGGCGTACCCGAGCTGCGGGCGGGCCAGGGCGACGACGAGCAGGGCGAGCGCGATCAGGCGCAAGTAGAACGGCCCGTGCAGACGCAAGCCGCCGCGGGTGCCCACCGGCAGCCGGCTGTAGGTGAGCCCGGCGGTGGGCCGGCGGTGATGATGCCAAGCGAGGAGCGGCAGGAGGCCGGCGAGCAACAGCCAGGCGGGCTGGGCCAGGTGCAGGACCCCGTTCACGAGCGCCCGTCCGCGAGCGGCGCCCCCGGCGGCGGCGCGGGCGCCAGGTGAGCCTCGATCTCGGCCGCGGCGTCGCGCGCCGCGGCCAGGCGGACCGCGAGATCAGCGGCCTGGGCCCGCACCTTGGCGAACTTGACGCCGTCGCAGGCCACGAGCACTTCGCGCACCCGCGCCGCCGCCCCCTGGGGCGCCCGGCGACCGGCCAGCTCGCGGCTGATTTCCCGGCTGGTGCTTTCGACCCCGGGGAAGGAAAAGCTTCGGCCCAAATAGCGGCGGAGCGCCAGAGAGAGCGCCACGTGCCCGGCCTCGGGGTCGCCCGCGGCTTCCGCCCGGGCCAGCCCGGCGAGCAGCTCGGGCCACGGCGGCAGGTCCGGCAAACCCGGAGCGCTAGCAGCGACTGGGCGGCGCGGGCGCAGGGCGACGAAGAGCAGAGCCGCCGCCAGAAGCGCCAGTCCACCGCCGAGGCTCCACCAGAAGGTCGCACCCAGGGGCAGCGGGCGCGGCGGTTGGGGCGGACGGGGCGGCGGCGTAACCTCGGCAGCGGTCTCCGTGGGCAACACGGACTCGACGGTGAGGGCGAGGTCTCCCGGCGTCGCGAGGCGCTCGCCGCCGATCGTCAAGTGGGTGACGGGTAGGGCCAGGCGACCCGGCTCGAAGGCGGTCAAGGCGAAACGCTGGCGGTACCGCACGCGGTCGGCGCCGGCCGCCTCGCGCTGGACGGGCTCGCGCGCGAGGATCTCGGCCTTGCCCCAGCCTGCGGGAAAGGTCGGGAAGCCGGGCTCGGGGCTCGCCGCGTCGGTGGTGACCTCGAAGGTCGCCCAAACGCGGTCGCCGACGGTGATGACGGGCGGATCGAGACGCACTTGAAGCTCGGAGCCGAAAGGTGCCGCAGCCGCGCGCAGCGGCAGCGCCATCAGGACGGCGATCAGGACGACGAGACGGCGGTTCATCGACCGTACCTCCGGCGGCGAGCCTCGAAAAAGCCGACCAGACTGGCGAGGTAGGGCCGGTCGGTGGTCAGCACCAGATGGTCGCAGCCCAGCTGCCCGAGCAGACGGGCGAGTTCGCGCCGTTCGCGAGTGCGCCGGGCAGCGTGTTCCGCCGCCAGTTTCTTGGGTTCGACCAACCCGACGCGACCGGTCTCGGCGTCGGTGAGCAGGAGCGGGCCGGTGCGCGGCAGTTGGTCGTCGTGAGGGTCGACGATCTCGAGCACGATGACGTCGTGGCGAGCGGCGGCGGCCTCTAAGGCGCGCACCGGCAGCGGGCCGAGGAAGTCGGACAGGAAAAACAACACCCCGCGGCGCTTGAGGGTCGAAACCACGGCCGACAGGCCGGTTTCGAGGTCGGTACCGCCGTGGGCGGGGCGCACCAGGATTTCGCGCACGATGCGCAGGACGTGAGCGCGGCGCCGCTCCGGGGGCAAGAACAACTCGAGGCCCGAGGCCAGCAGACCGGCGCCCACGCGGTCGCCGTTGGCCACCGCGGAGAACGCGATCAGAGCGGCGACCTCGGCCACCAAGTCGCGTTTGGTGATCGCCCGCGAGCCGAAAGACAAGCTGCCCGAGACGTCCACTGCCAGAAAGACCGAAAGGTCGCGTTCCTCGACGAACTGCTTGACGTAGGGCTGGCCCATGCGGGCGGTGACGTTCCAGTCGATGGATCGGACGTCGTCCCCGGGCTGGTAGGGGCGGACTTCGGAGAACTCGACCCCGCGCCCCTTGAAAACCGAGTGGTACTCGCCGGCCACGCCCTGGGCCACGAGGCGCTTGGTGGCGATCTCGATGCGCCGAACTTTCTTGGTTAGGCCGGCGGGAAGGGTGGCGGCGCCGGGAGGGTCGGACGAGCCCGGCTGCGGTGCTCGAACCCACTCCCGGAGGTCTGCGCTCCTCGCCGGG
>JANRLG010000043.1:0-2436 GCA_033762835.1 Thermoanaerobaculia bacterium | reverse complement strand
CGATGGCCTTGGCGGCGATGTACCGCAGCTTGTGGTCGCCGTCCTTGAGGTACGTCAAGAGCATCAGGCACTCGATTTTGGTGGACACCCCCAGGCCGCCGGCCACCTGCTCCAGGTGGGGCAGAGTGTATGGCTCCATCTCCTTGACCGACATCCCGGTGCCCTTGAACGTCGTTCGGGTGTCCTTGGGAATCTCCTTGCGGAACCCCTCCATGGCGTCGAGCACCTTCGAGGCCTTCGGTTCCTTCTTCGCCGGGAACGGCTTGGCTGGCTCACCAGCGTCCACGTCCGACCACCCGGCGAGGACCGACGACACGCCCACCACGCCGGCAGCCATCGCTTGACGCCTCGAGACCTCGGACATGCGATGTCCTCCGATTGATGTGGCCGAAAGGATCGATGCAAGCCCCGGGAGAAGCGCTACGCTTGAGGCGAACCCGGCGAGCAACCGGACCGAAGGAGCTTGTGCCGGGCCTACGACCATTCTCGCCCTCGACCTCGGCAAATTCAAGCCCGCCGCCTGCGTCTGCCGGCGCGGCGCATCCGATAAGTGGGGCGTCCGGGAGGGAAACGGCCGGGCGGAACTCGAATAGTCGAGTGCGGCCGAACAGCGCGGGCGTGGGGCCCTGGGGCGCCGTGGGGCGGGGACAGGCGATGGCGAAGGGGGACACCCCAGCGGTTGTGGCGTGAAGATAGGAAAAGGCGTTGGGGTGACTTGACGGTCCCGGGGCTTCATAGTCGACCAAGCTCACCTGCCCTGCGGGCGCGGGGAGCTACACGTCACGGAAAGCCTACATGCCCGCCGGGTCAGGTGCAGCGCCTAGTGGTCCGCCACGGTTAAATCGTTGGGTACAGTTTCCGGAGTTTCACGCGTGCGTCGGCGGTGGTGAAGCGCCACTGGACGCCGACCTCCCGGTCGTTGCGGTCGTCCTGCCAGGCCCCGACCTCGTGCTCCATCGCCTCGGCCGACTCGATCCGCCGGTTCAGGCACTGCCGCTGCAGGACGCTCAGCTCGACCTCCGCCATGTTCAGCCACGACCCGTGCTTCGGCGTGTAGTGCCACTCCAGCTTCTCGGCGACCCGCCTGGCCTGCTCGGGCGGGAACGCCTCGTACAGCGACGCCGGCTTGTGCGTGTTGAGGTTGTCGCACACCAGCACCACCTTCTCGGCCTCCGCGTACACGTCCTCCGCCAGCCAGCGCAGCACCTCCGCGAAGTCCCTGGCCGTGCGCCGCTGGGTCACCTGGACGCTGCGGTAGCCCAGCAGCGGCATGAACACCATGAACAGATTCGCCACCCCGTTGCGGACGTACTCGTAATCGACCCGCGCGGGCTGTCCCGGCTCGGCGGGCACCGGCTCGACCGTCTCGCCGATGAGTTGGCGGCTGGCCTCGTCGATACAGACGACCGGGCGGCTCTCGTCGCGCGGCCGGTGGTAGACCTCCAGCACGTCCTCCATCGCCGCTACGAACTCCGCGCTCGCCTTCGGCGGGATGCACCACCGCTCCCTCCGCCAAGGCTTGATCTCGTTTTTTGAAGCGTCCGCCGGACCGTCTCGTCGGAGACGGAATCGACGACCCCCAGCTCGACGAGCCTGTCGGCGAGCAGCTGCATCGTCCAGCAGGCGCGACCGTCGGGCGGGGCTGAGCAGGCCAGGGCGACCAGGCGGGCCTCGGCGGCGCCGTCGAGCTTGCGCTCACGGCTGGGGCGGTCCTGCTTCTTGCGCACCAGGGCGGCCTCGAAGCCTTGCTCAACGAAGCGCTGGCGGACGCGCTCGACGGTGGCGACGCTGACCTCGGCGGCGTCGGCGATCCGGGCGTCCGGCCAGGCGGGGCCGTCGGGGGAGGCGTCGGCCTTGAGCAGGATGCGGGCGTGGGCGAGCTTCTTGGCCGAGCCCTTGCCGGCCGAGATCAGCCCGTGCAGCTGGTCGCGTTCCTCGGCCGTCAGCGTCACCTTGTACTTCTTCATCGCGCTCTCCTGAATGGGCTCTTGTTTCAGGAGTACGACCTCGTACAATGCCGGCAACTCGAAAGTGGAAGACCAGTAGTTCGTCCCGGCTAACTCGATTCGGTAGTTCTTGGGGTCGTTCATCCAAGCCCTCACTTCGGGAGCCACCTGGCCGTTCGGTCTGTGGTAAAATCGCCCGGTCTCATTCCACCACTTGACGGCATCCTCCTTGTGGCCCATCGACATGTCGTGTTCCGACATCTTGTACCAGCCCCACTCCTTGGTCTTCTTGTTGTAGGCGTAAATCTCGTAGTCGTCCGTCGCCTTGAGATAACGGGCTTGTTTCTCGCGAACCATCCGCTCAAGCACTTTCTGACCTGGCCCCTCCTCGATGCGGGGAGTTCGACCCAGATACCACTGCCTTGCGTCTTGGCCCGCTGGGACATCGCTCGGGACGGCAGGGCGTGGGTTCTTCATCTTCGTCAGCACG
>JANRLG010000042.1:0-16721 GCA_033762835.1 Thermoanaerobaculia bacterium | reverse complement strand
TTTTGCCCGGGGGGGGGGGGGGGGGGGGGGGGGGGGTTCGCGGGGCGGGGGGGGCCCCCCCAAAGGGGGGGGGGCCGCCCCCCCCCCCCCCCCCCCCCCCCCGCCCCGGCGATGAAGCGGCTTCTCTTGCGAAGAAACGATCGGCTCGGAGATCCTCCCGGACCATGGCGATCTATGCAGTGGGCGATGTTCACGGTTGTCGGGTAACGTTCGAGGCTTTGCTCGGGCAACTGCCGATCGATTGGGATGCGGATGAGCTCTGGTTGACCGGAGATTTGGTCAACCGTGGGCCGGACAACGTCGGCGTCCTGCGGCGGGTGCAAGAGATCGAGCGGCGCATGGGCGAGCGGTTGGTCGCCGTGCTCGGCAATCACGACCTCCATGCCCTGGCCCGTGCGGAGGGCCTAGTGCCGGCGAAACGGCGCGACACGCTGGAGGACTTGCTGGCAGCTCCGGATCGCGCCGCGCTGGTCGAGTGGCTGCGGCAGCGGCCGGTAGTCCACCGGGCTGGAGATCACTTGCTGATTCATGCCGGCGTGATTCCCGAGTGGAACGTCGAGGAAGTCGTGGACTTGGCGCGGGAGGTCGAGCCCGAGCTGCGAGGCCCCCGCGGGCGAGAGCTGCTGACCGCGGTGCTGCGTCCGCCGGAACGCTGGCAGCCTGGTCTTTCCACCGAGGAACGCCAAGTCTTCACCCTCTCGACTCTCGTCCGAGTGCGGACCCTGCGAGCGGACGGCACGAGCTGCCGCGAGTTCGCCGGCCCACCGGAGGAGGCCCCCGCGGGTTGCCGGCCGTGGTTTGCCGCTTCCGAGCGCCGGACGGCCGGGGCGACGATCGTCTTCGGCCACTGGGCCGCCCTCGGGTTCCGGCGGCTTCCCGGTCTCTGGGCGCTCGATTCCGGTTGTGTTTGGGGTCAGCAGCTGACCGCCGTGCGGCTCGATGACGGCGCCGTGTGGCAGGAGCCGGCTCGCGAGCTCCACGGCTAGCTGATATTCGGCCGGCCTGACGGCCGGCCGCTACCACGGAAGTCATTGACTTTCTTGGGGTAGCGGCCGAACTTCAGTTCGGCCGAAGAGGGTTACGGGTCGGTCGCGTACTCGTCCGCGGGCGGCTCGTGCACCTCACCCCGACGCACGATCCCCGGCACCACGGTGAACCCCGCCAGCTGGAAGTGCTGATCGAAGGTGAACACCCGGTAGAGCTTGTGGGCGCGCATCAAGACGAACGAAACGCAATCCGTGTAGCTCACCCGCTGATCGGCCCACTTCTCGAACTGGTGGAGCGCGAGCAGCTCCTGTTCCGGAGTGGGACGGAGAATGTGGATCGACGCCGAGCCGAACAGAGACTGCCCTCGGGCGGCTGCATGGGCATAGGACGTTCGCCGGCCAAGCAAAGTCAGGAGCTCGTCCAACACGAAGTTGGAGGTGACGAGGCGAGTCTTGGTGCGCGCCAGCTCGTCGAACTGGGCCACCGCCTCGGCGTGGTCCTGGTCGCGTGACCAGTACGTCGCCAGTAACGCGCTGGTATCGAGGAAAATCACAGGCCGTCCGGGTCGTCGTACAAGTACTTGTCGTGGTTCGCGGCCATATCGGTCGGCGCGTCGAACTCGGGCGGTGGCGAGTTCTTCAGATTCCGGAGGTCCGCCCAAAAAGGATCGTCCTCGAGCGACTTGGTTCGTTCGTCCGCCACGACGGTTGATTCGAGGGACTGGCGCATCAGCTCGCCGAAGGAAATCCCGCGCGTCCGCGCAATGCGCTGCGCGCGTTCTTTGAGCTCGATGGGCAGCATGAGGGTGGTTTTCCACATGATCTTGATCACTCCGCAGCACCATCATGCCACCACCAGCACTAACGGTGTCAAGCCCCGGTGGATCTGTTGTACCCTCTCGCCCCACCATGAGTTTGCCCAAAACGCTCCAAGTCCTCACCGACGGCATCACCCAGGGCCTCCACAAGGGCGCCCAGCTCTACGTTTCGCGAGCCGGCGAGGTGATGGAGGACGCCGCCGTGGGCGAGGCGCGGCCGGGGCAGTCGATGACCACGGACACGTTGATGTTGTGGCTGTCCTCAACCAAGCCGACGACCGCCGTGGCCTTGGCTGTCCTGTGGGAGCGCGGCGAGCTCACTTGGGACGACCCCATCGCCCGGTTCATTCCGGAATTCGCTGAGGGCGGCAAGGAGCGGGTGACGTTACGCCACGCCCTCACGCACACCGGCGGCTTCCGGGTGCTCGACACCGGATTTCCGCGCCTGACCTGGGAAGAGACCATCGCCCGGATCGCGGCGTCACGGATCGAGCCCCGCTGGGAGCCGGGTGAAAAGGCCGGGTACCACCTGGCCTCGTCCTGGTTCATCCTCGGTGAAGTCATCCAGCGCATCACCGGCCGGGCCTATTCGGAGTTCCTGCGGGCCGAGGTGTTCGAGCCGCTGGGGATGCTCGACAGCTGGGTGGGCATGCCTCTCGAGCGCTTCCAAGCCTACGGTCCGCGTATCGCCGCCTTCTACAACACCGAGCACCCGGACGCCCCCGAGCACCCCTGGCACCACGAGAACCACATCGTGCGACCGTCGCCCGGCGGCAACGGCTTCGGCCCCATCCGCGAGCTCGGAAAGTTCTACGAGTCACTCCTGGCCGGCTTCGACGGCCGCCGGACGATTCTGCGACCCCAGACCGTCGAAGCCCTGGTCGCGCGCCACCGCACCGGCCTGTACGACCATACCTTCCGCCACGTCATGGACTGGGGCCTCGGGTTCATCGTGAACTCGTCCCACTACAACGAGCCGACCCTTCCCTACGCTTACGGCCCTCACGCCACCCGCCGCACCTTCGGCCACAGCGGCTACCGCAGCTCCACCGCCTTCGCCGACCCCGAACACCGCCTCGTCGTCGCCGTCGCCACCAACGGCACCCCCGCAGACGACCAGAACCGCGAGCGCCTGCGGCAGGTCACGACGGCGGTGTACGAGGAGTTGGGGTTGGCGCGGGGGTGAACGCAAGGAATCAGCCCGGACGATCGAAGCGCCGAGTCTGGGCGTCAAACCAAGGGATGGCCGTCTCAGGAAAACCGAACACGGCATAGAGCCGCCGAACCACGCGGAAAGCACATTCGTCAGTTGCCCGCTCGATCTCGGCGGAGGAAAACTCGAGGCCGGCGGTCGGCTCTAAGTGTCGGCCCTCGAATGCTCGACCCGGCTTGACCGTCCAAGGGGTGCGGTCCCAAGGAACTCCAGGCTCCAACGTGTTGCCGGCGATCTCGAAGAGATTGGTTTCCACCTGGACGACGGACTCGCCAAGCCGAAGCTGCCGGTAAAGATGGCTCACCCGCCGTAGTGCCGAGACCACGTAGAGCGTCAACAGCCAACCGGAAAGCTCGTTCGACGCCAATTCTCCGAGTTTTGGGGGATGCTCCGCGAAGAACGAAACCGTCCCGAGGGGGTCCACCTGGCCCCAGCGACCGTCACCCTGGGCTCCAGACTCGAAAACGAAGGCTGAGCCAGTCCAGCGCGGTGGGCTACCGAACCCGAAGTGGTAGTGAGGGTGGAGGTTCCGCGGCCGTCGTTCAAGTGGCAGGGGTTCGTCAACGAACACGACGGCCAAAAGGGTCTCACTCACCGCAGCCCTGACAGGCGCTGGGTGCACGCTGAAGCGCAGCCAGAGTCCACGCCGCCCCGATTTCATCCAGGAGAGGCGCTCTTCGGCGCCGGCCTGAGTCAGCTTCGAGACCTGCGCGTCGGACAAGACTCTGGAAGCCAGGATTTCTTCCATCCGTAGCGGCCGGACTCGGTCGTCCTCGCGCAGGAGAAATTCCCTGACGAGTCCGTGAACGAAAGCGTAGGGGCGCCTGGTGCCGTCTCCGTGAACGGAGATGCTCAGAGCCCGTTCTCGGCCGTTTTCCGTCAATTGCAAGGACACCTCGGCCTTGGTAGGTACCGGCTCGATCGAGTCCCGGAGGAATTGGTCCAAAAGCTCGGGTCGGCGAATGGACTCGACATCGATCGAAATGCGGCCGCCCTGGCCGTTCAAGAGGCCAACGACTTCGCGCCCCAGGGAGTCGAAGGGGCCCTGAATCTGGCGCTCCCCCAACAGTAGGGTGGCGCTCATGCTCGACCGCCTTCCAATTCGAGGAACTGATCCGGTGCGAGCAGGAACGACTGGAGAGGGACTTGCCACACTTCACCCGGGTTCCGGCTTTCCACCAGCGACGCGGAGAGCAAAACCGCTCGCACCCCCTTCGCAGCAGATCGCGCACGCTCCAGTGTTGCGACTTTGGCCGCACGCACCGTGCGGCTGGCCGTACATTCGAACACCACTCGGCCTGAGCCAACCGCAGGTTCGAACACGAAGTCGGCTTCGGTCTCTCCGCCCTTCTCTCGGAAATAACTCACCCGTCCGTGTTTCTTGGCGGCAGCTTCCCGCAGGTGTCGAAAAACCGCTGCTTCTACCTGGCGTCCCACCAGGCTCGATTCCTCGGTACCCAGGGCGAACGCCGAGACGATCCCGGGATCGCACGCATAAACTTTGGACTGGCTTCCCAGTCGTTTCGGTGCCTGGCTGCCGAACCTTGGCAGAACCCACAAGAGGCGAGTCCCGGCGAGCGCCGTCAGCCAGGCGCGAACCGTCCGGTCATCGGCACCCAGCTGACCGGCTCTTTCCGCGACGTTGAGCTCACCGCCGGAGACCTCCATGAGGAAGGCGAAAAACTGCTGAATCCGCTCGTCCACGAGTCCGAGCTGGCCGAGGTCCCTCCGAACGCCCCGATCGAACACGTCGGCCCGCAGTGTTTCGCTGCTGCTCGGCGAGTCCCAGTCCTTGATCGAGCGAGGGAAGCCGCCATTGCGGAGGTAGACGCCGAGAAGCCCCGGGCGATCAGAGAGAACGCTTCGCCGCCACTCGGGGTTTTCGCGGTCGGCAGGGACGTCGGCAGCAGCGAGATCGACGACCTCCGAGAAATTCAGCGTCTCGAGTGTGTGCTCATCCCACCGCCCGAGCCCCGACTCGGTGGCGCCCGCGCGCAGCAATGTCGACGACGAATCCGTTGCCACGATACGCAGCCGGCCTGCGCCCTCGCCCCGTTCCGACTCGTCCACCGCCCGCTTCAGCCAGCGATCCCAGTCCGGGGCCGAGGTCACCTCGTCGAGCAGCAGGACCTGGGGATGACCGGGGATCGCCGAGGGTGGGCGCAGTGCTGCGACGTTCCGGGGGAAGACCTTCTCCGTCAGGCGTTCGTCCGAGAAGTCGAAGTAGGTGAGGTTGCCGGGCGGCCAGTCGCGATCGAGCAGATCGTCGGCGAGCTGGCGGAGCATGACCGTCTTACCCACCTGCCGCGGCCCTTCGACGACCTGCGCCCGCCGATCGCCGAGGTTCAGAATCTGGCGCAACAGCCGGGGCTGGAGGTGTCTGCGCACCGGGTAGGCGCGGGCGCGACGTGCATTCGGGTCGCGCCACCAGGGATTGAGATCGTCGGCAAGGGCTTCGTACATCGCAATGCGCATTGTAGCGCACAGAAACTACATCACGATGTACCCTTCGCAGGCCGTTCACCGAACCGCACTCGGATCCACTCCGTCACCAGTTCCAGCACTTCCGGCGCCACGGTCTCTTCGATCTGCGCGTATTCGGTCAACGCACCCGTCTTGGCGGTTTGGAAGAGGTGATTCAGCCCGGGGAGGCGGCGCAGGGTGACGTCGGGGTTGGCGGCTTCGCGGAGGGCTTTTTCGATCTCGGGGAGGTTCTGGTCGGCGTCGACTTGGGCGTCGAGCTCGCCGTTCAGGGCGAGCACGGGGACCTTGAGCTGGCGCAGGGCGGGGCGCGGATCGTGGGCCAGGAAGAAGCGAAACCAAGGGGTGCGGTAGACCCCGAGGGCGGCGCGGATCGACTCTTCCATTCGCTCTTCGGAGAGCTTGGCGGGCGCCCATTGTTGCTCGAAGGCCGCACGCAAACCCGCTCGTATTTCGACCTCGGGGGCGCCGGCCACCACCTTGGCGAGCACGCGTCGGAAGCCCGCGGCTTGGAGCTCGGCGGTGGCAGCGGGCACGCCGGCGGCCGTGGCGAGCTTGGCGATCTGCAGGCCGACGATCTCCTCGCCGGTGACCCCGGTGCCCGCGAGCAGCACCACGAAGGCCACGTCTTGGGACCGCGAGGCGGCGAGGGGCGCCACCACGCCGCCTTCGCTGTGACCCACGAGGCCGATGCGCTTCGCGTCGATCTTCGGTTCTGCGTGCAGGCTCGATACCGCAGCGAGGGCATCGCCGGCAAAGGTCTCTGTCGTGTGGGCATCGACGGGGCCACCCGTCGAGCCGCCGACGCCGCGATCGTCGAGCCGGAGAACGGCGATGCCCGCGCGGGTCAGGTGATCGGCCCAGACGGCGAAGGGACGGTGCCCCATGAGAGTCTCGTCGCGATCCTGGGCGCCACTGCCGGAGATCAAGACGACGGCGGGAAACGGCCCGTCCCCGGGCGGCAGGGTCAACGTCCCGGCGAGGGTGGCCTCGCCGCTCGTCACCCGCCAATCGCGTTCCATGTAGGGGAACGGCGGCTTCGGCTCTTGGGGACGAGCCGGACCGGCCACCGCCTCGCGGCCGAGCCGGAAGGGAAAGGCCATCCCGCCCTGCTGGAGGTAACCGCGGAGCTGACCGTCCTCGCCGAGGCGACCTTCGAAAGTGGGGTCCCCGGGGATGCCCATGAGTTTGAAGCGGACCTTGGTCGGATCGAGCGAGATCTCCCCTAGCGGGTGGGCCTTGAGGCCCTGAATCGGAATGTCCAGGGTGCCGGTCACGACGCCCGCCGTTTCGACGAAATCCACCTTGAACACGAGGGGACTGGCAGGGATCTCGATCTGCCCTTCCCAGTGACCGGCGAGCGGAGACTCGGCCCGCGCCAGGGTGGCGATCAGAAACCAGAAGGCTCCACAGGCGAGACCGCGGAGCCGGAGAGAGAAGCCGGGATTCGAGCGCATCGTAGAAGTTCCTTTCGGGCTTTGTACGGTTGCGGATCCGGTTAGTTCAGGGCCCGGGCCCGCAGGCTTCCCGGCCTCGCCGGAGATTTTTTTCGAGCCTCCGCTAGACTCCCTGCCATGTGTCGAAACCGGCTCTTCCTCGCCCTTCTCCTCGCCTGCTGCGGGACCGGCCCACTGGCCGCGGCAACGCCCCAGCAAGCCGCTCTCGACGCCGCCCGGGCCTTCCGCGAGCGCCACGGCGCCGAGGTTCTGGCCCAACTGGCCGATCTCGCGGCGATTCCGAACGTCGATGGCGACCGCGAGAACATCCGCAGGAATGCCGATTGGCTCGTCGGGCAGCTCGCCGCCCGCAAGGTCCAGAGTTCGTTGTGGACGCTGGGGGACAGCTCGCCGGTCGTCTGGGGCCGGCTCGACGTGCCGGGTGCCACCCGCACTCTCGGTCTCTACGTCCACTACGACGGCCAACCGGTGGACCCCGCGGCCTGGAAGTCGACCGCGCCGTTCTCCCCGCGGCTCTACGACCGCGCTCTCGAGGCGGGCGGCAAACCCATCCCGATGCCCGCGCCGGGCGCAACGCTCGACCCCGAGTGGCGCCTCTACGGTCGCTCGACGGGCGACGACAAAGCGCCGATCCCTGCGCTCCTGGCGGCTCTCGACGCCCTGGCCGCGGCCGGCCTCTCCCCCACCTCGAATCTGCGCTTCTTGTTCGAAGGTGAGGAGGAAGCCGGCTCGACGCACCTCGGCGACTACTTCCGGGCCCACCGACCGGAGCTCGACGAGGTCGATCTGTGGTTGATCCTGGACGGCCCCGTGCACCAGAGCCGCAAACCGCAACTAGTGTTCGGCGTGCGCGGCGTGGTTGGCCTCGAGATCACCGTCTACGGGGCCACTCGGCCCCTGCACAGCGGCCATTACGGCAACTGGGCGCCCAATCCCGCTTTCGAGCTCGCCCGCTTGCTCGCCACCATGAAAGACGCCGAGGACCAGGTGGTGATCGAGGGTTTCTACGACTCGACGGTGCCGCCGGGGCCCGCCGAACGGGCGGCCCTGGCTCGCCTTCCGGTGTACGACGAGGAGCTGCGCCGCGAGCTCGGGCTGGCCACCACCGAGGCCGCGGGCGCGTTGCTGGCTGAACGCCTATTGCTACCGTCGCTCAACGTTCGCGGCTTGTCGGCAGCCCAAACGGGTCAGCGGGCGGCCAACGTCATTCCCGCCGTGGCGGTAGCCAGCCTCGATCTGCGTCTGGTCAAGGGCAACGATCCCGAGAAGATGCTCGACACCGTCGAGGCCCACGTGCGTCGGCAGGGCTTCCACGTCGTGCGGACCGACCCGGACGCCGCCACCCGCGCCGCCCACGGCAGGATCGCCAAGATCGTCCGCCAGCCCGGTTACCCGGCCGCGCGCACCGCCATGGACCTGCCGATCCTGGCACCCGTGGTGGCGGCCGCCACCGCTGCCGCGGGCGCGCCACCGCTCCTGGTGCCGAGCCTCGGCGGTTCGTTGCCGCTCTACCTGTTCACCGAGCTCCTCGCCAAACCCACCGTCATCGTGCCGATCGCCAACCATGACGACAACCAGCACGCCGCGGACGAGAACCTGCGGGTGGCGAACCTACTCGCCGGCATCGATCTGTTCGCGGCCCTCCTGGCGATGCCGTGACATTCGGCCGGCCTGAAGGCCGGCCGCTACCCCGGATCTTCTTTGTTTGGGGTGGCGGCCCAACCGCCCGTAAACCATTTCTTTCCTTGAGGTAGCGGCCGAACTTCAGTTCGGCCGTTCTCTTGGATGTCAGTGGATGCCATAGGACGTCACGCTTGCAATGTAACCGTTGAGGCTGTTGGATATAGGGCCGGGTGGCCCCGGAAGTGCCTGTCGTCATTGAGGCGGCCGACATCTCCCGATGGGCACCCAGAAAGGCCCTTGGGAGATGTCGCGCTCATATTTGACGGACTCGGTGATTCGAAGTTTGCGCCCACAGGGGGAACGGGAGGAGCTGCGGGATTCCGTGGTTCCGGGTCTCGGCCTCCGGGTGGGCTCGCAAAAGAAGGTCTGGTTCTTCGCCTACCCCTCGCCCGCCCAGCGGGACGCGCTGGGTAAGCCGGTGCGGCGCCGGCTGACGATCGGGAAATACCCTCATGTCTCGCTCGCCCAGGCCCGGGCGCAAGCGGCCAAGCTGCGGGACCAAGTTCAAAGCGGACTCGATCCGGCGGCGTTGCTTCGGCCGGTGGCGCCGGTGCGGGGCGCGGCCTTCGCGGAGATTGCCGAGGACTACCTCGAGCGGTACGCGAAGGTCCGGAAAGCCACGTGGGAGCGGGATCAGCGAATCATCCGGAAAATCCTCGTTCCGGCTTTCGGACCTCGCCCGGCGGAGTCGATCACGGCGCGCGAGGTGCGCCAACTGCTCGAAGGCCTCACGCTGCGCGGGCCGAATGCCGTGCTGGCGGCGCACACCGTGTTTCGCCGGCTGCTGTCGTGGGGTGTGCAGCGGTTCGACCTGCCGGGCAACCCGGCGCGAATGGTCGAGCCGATGTTCGGCAAGGCGGCGCGGGACCGCGTGCTGCGACCGGATGAGGTGCGGCGGATTTGGTGGGCCTGCACGGAGCAGACCTCAGCAGGCGCGGCCCTGGTGCGGCTGCGGCTCGCCACGGCGCAACGCGGCTTGCAGCTCTGCCGGCTGCGTGTGGATCAACTCGAAGAAGACGGCGCGGACCTGTGGTGGAACGTGCCCGCGTCCGAGACCAAGACGCGCAAGCCGTACCGCGTGTACCTGTCGCCGCTCGCTCGGGAGATCTTGGCCGAGCGCCGGCCCTCTGCTCGCGGGCTCTGGCTCCCCAATCCCCAGGGCGGCGTCATGAACGGCCGGGTTCACCCCGACGTGATGACCGAGGTTCGGGAGCGCTCCGGCGTCCACGACTGGCAAGCGCTCGACATGCGCCGCACGGCGGCCACCTGGATGGCGCAGCGCGGCGTCTCCCGCTTCATCGTCAAACGGGTGCTCGGCCACGCGGACCGCGACATCACGGCCGTCTATGACCTGTACAGCTACGACAAGGAGGTGAAAGCGGCCGTGCTCACCCTTGAGCAGGCCATCCGCGACGCGATCGGTACGGAAAGCCCGCTCGCGCCCAGAGGCGAAAACGGCCCAGCGAAGCGCCACGAACGCCCCGCCAGGCCTCGAGTCCACGGATAGGAGCGATGCCCATGAGCAGACCCGAGCCGCATTCTAGACCGCCGTGAACGGCGGGAGAGTCCGGGAGCCGTCTAAGCCCGAGGGGTAACCCTCGCATGAACCGAAGACGGCCCGGCGGGTGCTGCGAACACGCCGCCGGGCCTGAGCCCACGAATAGGAGCGACCCTATGCGCAGACCTGCCAGTGATTCTAGCCCTGCCGTTCAGATCTCCCCGCCCTTTGCCCTGCATCGCCTCCTGTGGCGGTTCAAGAACCCCCAGGATGCCGCCGCCGTCGTCCGCGTCCTGGAAATGGTCAGCGAGCTGCAGAACGAGACCTTCCAATGGGGGCCGGAAGACAATGACCTGACCTTGCTCACCTGCGAGACCGCCGCCGCCGGGGCAGACCTCCGGGCCGTCGTCGATCACCTCCGCGAGATCGCCGAGCACCGCGAAGCCTCCGGGCTCGACATCGAGGATTGGCGCCTTGCCGATAAGGCGGCTGGGTGGGCGG
Organism: Thermoanaerobaculia bacterium; assembly: GCA_033762835.1. Classification (GTDB taxonomy): domain Bacteria; phylum Acidobacteriota; class Thermoanaerobaculia; order Multivoradales; family DATKCC01; genus JANRLG01. The sequence goes on along the minus strand of JANRLG010000042.1, from coordinate 6,084 downwards.
AAGAGTTGGGGCGCATTGCCGCGGAGATTGCTGAGGCGACGACCGAGCCCGAAAGCGAGACGTGAACTACCCGCGTCCCGCCCGCGACTCTTTGGGGGGCTGGCGGGGCGTAACCTCTTCGCTTGAAACGTGCTGGGTGCTGGAGTACCGCAGGGGATTCGGGTAACGAGCCGAACATCACCCGGCAGGAGCTGAGCCGGCCAAGAGAATGGGAAACTGCTTCCCAAGGCCGCAACCCTCGCGGACTCGGTCAGTGCGGTACGGGCAATCCCAAGCGGGGTGCATTTCACCACGAACGGCCGCCGCCCCAGGCGGCATCCTTGCTGCCTTCGAAATCGATAGCCGAGTGCCAACCGAGTAGCGGAGGGCGGTCACTTCTCTCCTTTTAAGGCTCCCGTGCGGTGGTTAGAGTAGACCGCCGATCCAGCTGGTAGAGCCGCCGTCCTCAGCCATGCAGCACGGAGCCTATTGGCTGACGTCGCGGCGCTTGCGAGTCTCGCGTATCTGCTACCATCAACATAGGAGCGCATTAGGACTTCGCGCGGACAGAGGAAACCAGGCGACGCGGCCCCTCCGATTTCCCATTTCTAAGTATGCTGGATAGACGGACGGTTGACCTTCGCCGAAAGCACAATCCGGAGCGGAGCATTGTTCCCGGCGCTTGAGAAGGAGACGAACTATGTTCAACGAGAGATGTGTGTATTTTTGGCCGGTCGGCACGGGTGATAGCACGACGTTCGTAGTACGTCCGAACGAGGTCGTGTTCCAGGTTGACCTCCGGCACAGTCAGAAGGCGGAAGACGAGGAGACGGACTGCGCTCCGGTCATCGACTACCTTGAGGAACATCTGCCGAAGCTAGACGGGAAGCCCTACCTCTCTGCCCTCGCTGTAACGCACCCTGACACGGACCATATTCAGGGCTTCGAAGAGCTACTCGAGCGAGTGATAGTCGGTGAACTTTGGTTCTCGCCGCGGATCTTCCGCGAACACGACGACGACCCCGACAGTCTTGGCGACGATGCGAAGGCCTTCCGCGAGGAAGCGCACCGGCGCGTGACAGCTACGATCGAGGCGGGTGGCGACCCTGGCGCTGGAGACCGGGTGCGTCTCGTTGGCTGGGACGATTTGCTTGATGAAGAACACTATCAGGGATTCCCGTCCGAATTCTTCAGCGTGCCCGGCGATGTAGTGGGATCGCTCGATGGCGATGACCTGACCGGCGATTTCCGCGCCTTCATCCACGGGCCCTTCAGGCAAGGCTCGGACGAGGACGTTGGAGACCGGAACGACACGAGTCTGGCCTTGCAAGTCGTGCTCGGGGATGACCCTTCTTCAGGAGGCGTGCTGCTCCTTGGCGACCACAAATACCCTGTGATTAGAAAGATATTCGATATCACTAAGAGTCACGGCAACGAGGAGAGCCTTCGCTGGCAGGTGCTGCTCGCCCCGCACCATTGCAGCAAGTCCGTGATGTACCAAGATGAGGACGGCAGAGAGGTCCTAAAGCAGGATATTCTCGATGACCTAGGGGCATCTCAGGTCGGCTCGGGTTACGTCGTTGCGAGCGCGAACTGCATCCCGTCGTCGAACAAGGACGGGGACAACCCGCCTCATGCCAAAGCAAAAGCGCGCTATCAGGAACTCGCGACCGGCGGATTCGTCTGCACGCACGACGACGGCGAGCCTGCGGAACCGCTCAAGTTCACCGTGAACGGTTCAGACATCGCCTACGCTGAGACGAAGAGCCCGGGGCAGGGAACGAGCACCTTGGCGGCGGCGGTCAGCGCCGCCCGCGGAAGCGACGCGACGCCTTCGACCAAAGTGGGCTTTGGATGCCCGAACTAAGTCGAGGTCAGCAGCTCGCTCTTCTTCAGATCGCCGATATCGTCGCCCACTCGAACGGCGGGCTCGAGTTCCTCGAGTCCGCGGCCCAGTCGGAATCGACGGGCTGCATCTGGGTCCACCTATCGCTCGAAACGAGGGACTATCGAACGGGAAGCGGTCTCGCATTTCGCGACCGTGAGCGAATTAGCTTGAACCTTCATCCGGACTTCCCGTTCAAGAAGCCCGACATCTATTTCAAGCACACGCGGTTCATCGGGATGCCGCACGTGCAGTGGGGCAGTTGGATCTGCCTCTATCAATCGGTCGAGACGGAGTACGACCCGTCCGATGGCATGTTTGGCTTCTTTGACCGGGTAGAGCAGTGGATGCGCGCGGCGGGAAAGGGCGAATTGGACCCTGATGATGCGCCTCTCCACCCGCCCGTCGCCTACCCGACGTCTTCGGCCACATTTGTAGTTAGAGCGGATACGCCTACCGGAATAGCGGACGACAGGCTTTGGATCGGACGCGCGAATTTGCGCAAAATGAGGAATTGCCGCTTCGACCTTGTCGGGTGGACCAAGCTGGATGATTGGGATGATGCCGACCCCGGTCATCCGATCGCCGCCGCCATCCTGTTCGACAAGCCGCTCGCGACAGAATTTCCGACGACCGTCTACGGCCTCATCAGACTCGTCGAGAACGCGGGGCTGTCGTTCAGACTGCTGTACTCCCTCCTGAGGCTGTTCTCGCTGGTCGGCTCAGAGGAGGAGCCCGCGTATTTCGTCCTTGGTGCACCGATGCGGCGTAAGGCCGCTGGCGAATCCCTTCGGCCGCACCTGACCGTGTGGGAGATTGGTCCGGACACACTGAAGACGCTCCGCGCTGTGGTCCGGAGCAAGGGTGAGGACGAAGCCGCGCGAGACGAGCTCGTCAAGTGGATGGCTGAGGCGGGTGTCAGGTGGTGCGGCGTCCTCGAAGACCGGCCAGAGATCGTCAACCGGCGAGACAGCGGAACGCTACTTGCCGTCCTCTCCGGGAAACGGGTCCTGCTCCTCGGCTGCGGAGCGCTCGGATCGGCGGTGGCCGAGATGGTTCTGCGCTCTAGCGCGGCCAGACTTCATCTCGTGGACTACGGCATAGTGAAGCCTGGAATCCTCGTCAGGCAGCGCTACGCGGACAGCGACATAGGCTTTGCCAAAGCCTCCGTGCTTCAAGCGCGGCTGGAGGCCATTGGCCTTGAATGCGTGGTTACTGCGGACTGTGCTGACCTCGCCAGTTATGCGTTGTCCCGTTTCGAGTTCAAGGACTGGGACTTGGTCATAGACGCAACAGCGTCAGCGAGCGTGAGCCATCGCATCGAAGAGGAATTGAAGTCACTGAGCCTTCCGATTCCAATGCTTTCGATGTCTGTGAGCGCCGCAGCCGAAAACGGCTCGGTGCTGGTGAAGATGCCTCAGTATAGTGGGGGCCCTCACCACATCGCGCGACAGGCCAAACTAGAGGCGTTCGCCAAGAACAGTCACCACATACTGGTTAAGGCGTTCTGGCCAGAGCGCGAGACGTTGAAAGTGTTTCAGCCCGAGCCAGGCTGCTCGGCGCCGACGTTCGTCGGCTCGGCGGCCGACATTGACCACCACGCAGCGGGCCTCTTGAACCTCGGCCTGTCTCGCATAGAAGGCCTTGCACCCGACGAGGCAAGTCTGGACCTTGTCGCCGCAGCCTGGGTGCGGGCGGATGGTAGCAAGTGGCATCGCCTGAGCTATACGTTCAAGGGCTACGCTCGTCATTGCGAGCAGAGGCACGGCTACGGCGTACTGCGCTCAGATGTTGCCGCGCTGGGTATGGTGGCCGAATTGAAGCGCATCGCGCGCACGCGTTCCGACAAGGTCGAAACTGGCGGCCTCATTTTCGGTGAGATTGACGATGCCCATCAGGTCATTTGGGTCGATAGCGTGAGCGGGCCGCCGCCTGACAGTACTGCGAGCGAAATCCAATTTCTGTGCGGGACCGCCGACACTAAAGAGCTAAGTGATTTTAAGTCAGCAGCGAGTGGTAAGTCGAGCCGCTTCATCGGCATCTGGCATACGCACCCCATCAGCCGCGGCCGGCCGAGCCCGATTGACCTTCATGCGATGTTGCAGCTACTCCTCTTCCAAGAGTTCCCGCCGCGCCAGGTGGTCATGCTCATCGTGGGGTACGCCGCATCGAGGCGCGAAGAGAACTACTACCTCTACCGGCGCAACGAATTCGTCCTCATTGCACGGCACGAGGATGAAGATGGGGGCCAACAATGAGTCCTCGGAGAATCGGCTTGGCCCTCTCGGGCGGCGGTTCCCGGGCGATCGCCTTTCACTTGGGCTGCCTGCGCGCGCTGCACGACCGCGGAATTCTCGACAAAGTCGCGGTGCTTTCGGGGGTCTCGGGCGGCAGTGTCATTGCGGCGCTCTACGCCTACAGCGATGAACCGTTCGAAGCTTTTGCGCGCCGCGTCGAGGCGACGCTCTCGCGCGGTATGGTTTGGGGAATTGCCCGCGAGGCGTTCCTGTCGTCCGAACTGCCAAAGATCGTGGTCGCGACTGTCCTGGCCGGCGCGGCTGCCAGTGTGGCACGGACGCTCCAGCTCTTGGGATGGCTGCTGAGCCTCGTGAGCCTACCGACCAAGTGGGTAGGAAATACCGCAGAGCGAATCCTCGACGTTGCCCCACGTTTTGCGAGCTTCACGACCGCCTTTGAGCGTCACCTCGTTCGTCGTTACTTCGGCGACCGGCGCATGGATGCTGTCGGGCGCCGAGAGCTCTCTGTTGTCATCAATGCGGCCGAGCTCCGCACTGAGACGGCATTCCGCTATGGCTCCATTGAGAGCGGATGTTGGCGTTTCGGCAGGCTGACGGAGACCCCTCGCGTCGCCACCGCAGTCGCCGCTTCCGCGGCATTCCCTGCGTTCTTGCCGGCGCTGGACCACTACTCGACCTTCACAAAAGGCGGCGTCGAAACGAAGCATCGCGCCATCATCACCGACGGCGGCGTCTACGACAATCTCGGCGTTTCTTGCATGCTTCCCGGGCGTTCCAGCGAATTCAGCACGAATGCGTTGCCGGTGGACTTCATCATTGCGTGTGATGCCGGCCAGGGCACACCAACCGGAGCGAGGCGGCCGACATTCTGGATGTCGCGGATGCTGGCAACTCTCATCACAATACACCGGCGAACGCAGACGATGACTCAGAATCTGCTCCACCGGATGGCGGCGAACGGGGAGATTCAGGGCTTTCTAATGCCGTATCTTGGCCAGTGGGATAACGCGCTGCCACTCCGGCCTGCCGACTTGGTCACTCGTGATGAGGTAATCGACTACCCGACTAACTTCAACCCAATGTCGAGGGGGAACGTCGAAAAGCTCGGCAAGCGGGGCGAGCAACTGACCCGTTGCCTTACGGATGCATATGCGCCCTATTTGTGAGCGACGGTGCGTTAGGCTCTTCATCACCGCTCCCGCCCACCCTCACGCCCCGCCCCCCGCACCATCTCCACAGCCCGGCCAATCAAGAACACCGGCCCCGCCGCGGGGCCGAGCAGCCGGTCCGCCGCCATGCTGACCACTGTTCGGCCGAGCGTTCCCTGGAAAGCCGCCCTGGCGAGTCGTAGCGTCGTCGCTGCCGGCCCGAGCATGGCGAGGATGTTCCGCTCGCCATGGCGCACCACCAGGCGGCCGAGGTGCCTTAGCTGGTGATCCTCGGGCCGCAGGCGGAAGTTGGTTTCCGCAAGGTCACGCGCATGCTGGCGAAGCGTCGGCGCTCGCCGCTCGGCGGCCCTGGCGGCGGGCTGGAGGTGGTGGACCTCCTGTCGGAGCTGCTCGACCTGGCGCAGCTCGTCCGCGGCCCTGGGTAGGGCCTGGTGGGCTCGGTGGCGGTCGGGCGTGGCGATCGGTCCCCACTCCTGGCCGCGGAGCCGGCCGAACTCCTGGGGCCGCTCGCGGAGCCTTTGGGCGGTAGCCTCGGGGTCCTTCTTCGCCTCGTGCTTCAGCCGTGCGAGGGCGGCGGGCAAGTCGGCCGGGCGGTAGACCTGGGCGAGTTGGGCTTGTAGCCGGTCGCCGGACTGCTCGAGCCGCTTCACCGTGTCGCGGAAGCGCTCGGCGAGCCCTTCGGCGTCGCTCGCGATCTTGACGACCCGTTGCCAATCGTCGCCGGCTCGCTCGCGGGTGGTCTCGCGCTCGATGTGCTCGCGGAGCTGCGCCACGTCCCGCGCCCACTCGGCAT
>JANRLG010000041.1:0-14061 GCA_033762835.1 Thermoanaerobaculia bacterium | reverse complement strand
AGAGTTTCGGCGTGCTGGGCGGGTCGACCGTGACCAATTCCGGCGCGAGCATCATCACGGGCGAGCTTGGCGTGAGCCCAGGAACCTCGGTTACGGGTTTTCCCCCTGGCCTCGTGGTCCCGCCCGGCACGATTCACTCCGCGGATGCCGTGGCTGACCAGGCGCAGCTCAACTTGACCTCGACCTACGATGCGATCGTCGCCAGCCCGACCATCGTCGCGCTCACCGGCATGGATCTCGGCGGCCTCACCCTGCCCCCTGGAATCTATGAGTTCGCGTCTTCGGCTCAGTTGACGGGAACTCTCACTCTCGACGCCCAGGGCAACCCCGACGCGGTTTTCCTGTTCAAGGTCGGGAGTACGCTCACGACCGCAACCGGCGCGTCGGTCGTTCTCATCAATGGCGGCCTGGAATGCCGTGTTTACTGGCAAGTCGGCAGTTCGGCCACTCTCGGCACCGCCACGGCCTTCGCGGGCAGCATTCTCGCGTTGACGAGCATCACCCTGGACACCGGTGCCAGCGTCTCGGGCCGAGCCCTGGCGCGCAATGGCGCGGTAACGCTGGCGGGCAACGAGGTGACCCCGTGCCTGACCGCCAACGTCCTCGGCTGCCCGGTCATCATCCTCTCGCCACCGACGCTGCCGGAGGCCATGATCCAAGTCCCCTACACCACGACGGTGATGGCCTCCGGCGGCACCGCCCCCTACACCTACGCTCTCGCGGGCGGCACGCTGCCCCCTGGGCTTTCGCTCGCAACAGGTACGGGTGTCATCTCCGGCACCCCCACGACGGACGGCACGTACACTTTCCTCATCAGCGCCACGGATGCCAACGGCTGCACCGGCATCATGGCCTACCAAGTGCCGACCGTCTTCCTCGCGGCGGTGGTTCCGACGCTCTCGGAGTGGGGCTTGCTGGCTTTGATCCTGCTCACCGCAGTCGCCGCGATACGCCAACTCCGCCGCCTCGGCTGACGGCTTCCACACCGCCCACCTTCTTCCTCAGCGGCCAGCAACCGCCCTTGTGCTACAGTTCGTGCTCGGCATCCCCTGCCAATTTAGACAGCGATCGTGAGAGTCCCGACCGGGGCTCCCGCGGCACGAACCCGAGTCCTGGGCGGTGCGTCCGCCCTACCCTTGTGAGGAGGATCGCGTAGATGTTCGACAAGAAGTTCGGAGGCCTTCCGGTGTGGCTGCTGGCCAGTGTTGCCGGGGCTTTGGTGGCGGCACCCCTGGTGTTCGCGGGCAAGAACGAGGCGCCGGAGACGCTCGACAAGGCGGCCTTGAACCGCCGCGCCGTGACGGAGTACCTACAAGCGCTGCCGCAGCCGGCGACGGGTGCCATCGATGAGTCTTATCAAATTCGCGCCAATAGCGCCCGGGAGTGGTACCTGCTGACCTACCCCACGGGCAAGATGCCCAGCCAGCCCTGGGACAAGGCCAAGAAGCACATCTCCGAGAACGTCGAAGACTCGCCCCTCTGGTTTGGTCCGGGCCTCAAGAGCCCGGGTGCGGGCCTGGGGCCGAACGCGATCATCCCGCCGGGCACGAACGCCTGGGTGCCCTACGGCCCGCAGCCGCTCGACACCGTGGGCACGACCAACAACGCCTACCAGTACGGCATCACCGCCGGGCGCGTGTCGGTGGGCGGCCTGGCGGTCGACCCGACCAACAACAACGTGGCCTACGCCGGGTTCGCCGCGGGCGGCTTCTGGAAGACCACCAACCTGCTCGCCGCCACGCCGACCTGGACGCCGCTGTGGGACGACAAGGACTTCGTGACCCAGGCCGCGGGCGCCGTGGAGCTCGATCCGACCAACTCGAACGTGATCTACGTCGGCACCGGCGACTGGGCGGCCCGCGACCAACAGAGCGCCGGCATCATGAAGTCGACCGACGCCGGGGCCACCTGGACGCAGCTCGGCGGCGCCGTCTTCACGCCCTACTCGCCGACCCACCCGGCCGGCGGCAACCGCTGGGACAACCAGAACATCCGCACGATTCAGGTCGATCCGAACAACCCCAACAAGATCCTCGTCGGCACCCGGGTCGATCTCTACATCTCCCACGATGCCGGGGCGACCTGGCAGATCTGCGGCTTCGGCGCGTCCTACACCGACCCGTCGATCGCGAACCCGACGGTGACGGCGATCAACCGCATCAGCAGCATTCATCTGGACGGCCGCTCGAACCCGACGGTGGCCTACGTCGCCGTCGGCTACCAGTCGAACAACGGCAACGGCAACAACGGTGTCTACCGCTTCACCATGCCGGCCTCCGGTTGCCCGACCTGGCCGGGCTCCTTCACGACGCTCTTCGGCGGCTTCCCGGCGGGCACCGGCAACGGCGTCAACCAGAACGCCGGGGGCTCGCTCACCGGCCGCATCGAGCTCGCCGCCGGTACCGGCACGGACGGCGGGTTGACGCTCTATGCCCAGGTCGCCAACGCTTCGACGCTCGGCAACGAGGGCACCTATGTGCTGCGCCCGGACGGCGGCGCCACCACCTGGACGAAGCTCACCGGCTCGACCACCTGGGGCACCTGCGGCGCCGGCTCCTCGGGCACCGGTCAGGACTGGTACGACCTGTTCATCGCGGTCGATCCATCGAACGACAAGACGCTCTACATCGGCCACATCGACGCCTTCAAGTCGACGGTTAACGCCACCTACACGTCGGTGACCAACTCGAACCTGACGAACGTCTACACGACTTCCTGCGCCAGCTACGGCAAGGTCCACCCGGATCAGCACGCCTTCGCTTTCGTGGGCAACTCGGGCACGACGTTCCTGCTCGGCAACGACGGCGGCGTCTACTTCAACAACGCCGGGGGCGCCACGGCGAACTGGAAGCAGATCAACAACTCGTTCAACACCAACCAGTTCTACGCCGGGCAAATCTCCCGCGACTTCGCGGGCGGCACGGTGCAGCAGTGGGTGATGGGCGGCATGCAGGACAACGGCAACTCGTCCTGGGATTCGACCAAGACCAATCTCCAGCACACCGGCCGCTCGGTGGGTGGCGACGGCTTCTTCACGCCCTTCGATCCCCTCGCCGGCACCCTGACCGCGGGCTGGTGGTTCACCGAGTACACCTACGGTTCGGTCTATTGCTCGAAGAACAGCGGCGCCGACGGTCCGTTCTCCTCGGGTTGCGGCCCGACCCAGACGGGCACCGCCGACTGGAGCGCGCCGCTCCTCATCGACACCCTACACTGCACCACCGCGACCTGCCGGAACACCATGTTCGGTGAAGACTACGTGCACCTCGCGAGCGCCTACACCAATCAGCGGCCGACCTGGCGCCGCGTTTCGCCGCAACTCGCGCGGGCCAGCGCTACGGGCTCGATCATCACGCTGTCCTTCGCCCGCTCGGAGCCCAAGGCCGGCGTCGCCGGGACCAGCGACGGCAAGTTGTGGTTCTCGGAGAACATCTACACCGGCACCAACTGCACGCAGGCCGCCGCCAACACGGCGAGCTTCGCCTGCACGCCGAACACCGGCGCCACCTGGCTCGACGCCGACTCGGTCAATGCCGTGTTGCCCAACCGCGCCATCCTGGGCGTGACCACGGATCCGACCAACCACCGGCGGATCTACGCCGCGGTGGGCGGCTTCAACGAGAACACGCCGACCACTCCCGGCCACGTGTTCGAGCTGACCTGGAACGGCACCACCTGGACGCGGGTCGACAAGACCGGCAACCTGCCCAACGTGCCGGCGGCGTCCATCGCCATCAACCCGCACAACCGGCTCCAGGCCTTCGTCGGCACCTACTTCGGCTTCTACTACACGGACAACATCGACGCCGCGTCGCCGACCTGGGTCCGTTACCAGTGGGGCCTGCCGAACACGGTGATCCGTTACCTGACGATCGACCGCGGCCCGGCCGCCAACCCCACCACCGGCACCACCCTCGCCGCCTTCACCTACGGCCGCGGCGTGTACGCCATCAAGCTGCCCACCAGCGGGACGTTCCCGGGGCACTGAGGCTCTCTCGTCGGGTTACGCCGTTCGCGCGGCGTAACCCGCCTTTCTTCCCGTGTCCCCGATGTGCACCTGGTAGGCTTGCCCGCCTACAGACGGTCGGCAAAAGAGGGGAACCATGGACTTCAGCGAGCGAGGCAGGACGAGGGCGACATTCCGGCGGCCACGCCGGGCTCTTTCTGCGCTGCTCTTGCCCTTGATCGGAGCGCTTGCTGGTTGCACGGGCGCCCAGAAGTCGGCCCGCCAATGGGATTGCGTCACGGCGGGTGACGCCATGGGGCGGAAGCAGCAGGTCGTCGACAACTTCTTGCCGAGAGTGGTCTTCAGCGGGGAGACCAAGCCCTCCAGCCTCGAGCAGCGCAGGCTCGAGAACAAAGTGCCGGCCCTTTCGGTGGCGGTGATCCGCGCCGGCACCCTCGACTGGAGCGCGGCGTGGGGAGATCTCGAGTTCGGAGGCTCCCGCGCCGACTGCGCGACCCTCTTTCAGGCCGGTTCTCTGGCGAAGCCGGTGACCGTGATGGCCGCGTTACGTCTCCAGGAAGCGGGCCCGATCGACTTCGAGGCGAACATCGAGACCTACCTGACCTCGTACCACCTTCCGCCAGGCAAGCAAACGGCCGCCAACCCTGTGACGTTTGGCAACTTGTTCGCACACACCTCGGGCGTAACTCCAGGTGGCTACGAAGGATACGCCCAGGGCGAGCCCATCCCGACCGACCAGCAGACCGTGCGCGCCGAAGCGCCGAGCAACGCCCGCAAGGTGGAAGTGCTCGCGGCACCCGGCGAGGCTCTGGCCTATTCCGGCGGCGGTTACACGGTCGCCGAGATCGCGCTGCAGGATCGGCTCGGCAAACCCTTCGAGAGGATCCTGGACGAGTGGCTGCTGGCTCCCGTGGGCATGGTCCAGGCGGACTTCACGCTACCGCTGCCGACCTCGAGCCATCCATACACGGCCCGTGGACACTTGGCAGAGGGTGGCCCCGTCCCCGGCGGCTGGCACCATCATCCCGAGCAGGCTGCCGCCGGGCTCTGGGCCACGGCCCAGGATCTGGCAACCTTTCTCGTCGAACTCGGCAAGGGCTACCGGGGCGAGAGCAAGGTTTTCAGCCAGGCCATGATCCGCGCGTTACTGGCCAAGCCATTCGATGGCCATGCCTACGGATTTCGGTTGATCGGTGAGGGCGACCGGGTGTTCCTCACTCACTACGGCGGCACCGTCGGGTACCGAGCCGGCATGACGCTCAACCTGGAAACCGGCAACGGAGCCGTCTTCCTGACCAACTCGGACAACGGCAGCCAACTCGGACTCGAGTTCTTCGCCTCGGTCGCGCGAGTCTATGACTGGCCGGTATTCCGCGAGGTGCAAGTGAAGCGGACACCGCAGCCCGCGGAAGTCCTGCGCCAGCTGACCGGAACCTATTCCTTCGCGGACCAAGGCTGGAAGGTGGCCGTGGAGTTCGACGACACCGCCTTGGTGCTGGTGTTCCCCAATGGCGACCGCTACACGCTGGCACCCATCGAAGGCGCGCCGCTCGAGTTCATTCACCCGGAGACCGCCGTTCGCACCCGCTTCGAGCGTGACGGCGCGGGGGTGAAGATCCACCTGTACGACCAAGTCGGGCTGCGGTCTCCTGCGTGAGGCCGGCTATCGGCTGCCCACCAGCGGGTTTTTCCCCGGCAGTGAGCTGACGGCACCGCAAAGACCCACCTCACGCCTCAGCGGGTTTGGTGGCGATACAGCCATGGACCTTGGCCAAGGAGCGATGGTCCGCGCGCAGGAGGCAGCCGAGGAACTCCTCCCGCACCGGCTCGAAATCGGAGCCGCAGAAGTCACGAAGGAGCCTCATGCGGTCGAGCCGGGCTCCCCAGGCCTCGACCACCTCCGGCCGAGCCGGGCCGTCGAAGGACAGTTCCTGGTCGGGCAGCGTGAACGCCTGCGCGACCGCGAACCGAGCTTGCTCCAGGTGGGTTCGGAGCTTCCGCCCCATGTGGAAGTCGTAGCGACCGTCGGCCAGCGCATCCCGGACGTAGCCCTCGAACGAGGCTTTCGTCCGCGCGCTCAGTGGCTCGTGACCGAACAGGTCGTCGACTTCCGTCAGGGCGATCCAACCGCCCGGCTTGAGGTGGCCGGCCCATGCGGAAAGGGCGGCGGGCAAGTCTGGGAAGTAGGCGGCCACGAAGCTGCACCAGAGGCCGTCCACCCTGCAACCAAGCTCCGGGATGGCCCGCAGGTCCGCCAACCGAAACTCTGAGCGCGGCAGCTCCTTGGCCTGGGCCACGCGGAGGAGCTCCTCGTTTAGATCGACACCGATCACCCGGGCACCTCGAGCCACGAGCTCCGCGGCCTGGTCCCCCACGCCGCAGCCGAGATCGAGCACCGTGCACCCGCGAAGCGAAGGCAGCGCATCGAGAACCGTCGACCAGCTCCGCCACTCACTCTGCCGCCGGTATTCGTTGGCGAGGCTCACGGGTGGAGCTTACCAAGCCGGCCGCCACGCCGGCCGCCAGGCCCGCCCGTCGTCGAAACCTGTGGGGGCGGCCACCTGTTGGCCGCCCTCAGTGGTCCTCGACCATGCCAACCGACCGCAGGACTCGACAACCCCGAATCGCTACGAGCCCCTGCCGGTAGCCGAGCGCGCCTTTCGATTCCTTGAACCAATAGATCGTCGCGCCGGCGGGGAGATTTTTAATGAAAGCCGACCACTCCGTTTCGAACCAAGCGGCCAGAGCTTCCTCCGGCACACCCGGTGGCGAATCACCTGAAGCCAGGAGCCGCTGGCGAGCCGCGGCGTGATCGACGACTGCCACGAAAGCGGAAGAATCGAGCACATCCGCGCCGCGAACCTGTCGGCAGTCTCGCGGGTTCGCGGTGACGCAGCCGGCGGCGAGCAGCAGGAGGAAGGCGAGCAAGAGGCCCGGTGGTCCTTTTGTGGCGATCACTTGGTTCTCCTGCTTTGCGGCACGGCCGCACAGCCGCATGGCCCTTCCTTGGCCCTTGGACTTGTTCCGCTACTCCACGTTCACGCCGATCGCCCGCCAGAACACTGGCTCGTGCAAAATCCGGATTCCGTATTGCCGCGCCTTCTTGGCTTTGCCTGACTGGGAGTGAGGATCCGCAAGGACAAGGATGTCGAGTCTTTTCGTCACCGAATCTACGACCTCCAGACCAGCTCTCGTGGCCATCGTCTCTGCAAGCTCACGTGGAATCAGCTGGCCGTCGTAGCGGCCCTGGAGTTCACCTGTGAAACACACGCGTTTGCCGCTCAGGCTAACCTCCGCTGCTGGCTTTTCGGGCGGAGTCACGGACGTAAAACTGGCCCTCACCATCGCTTCTTGGAGAACCTGTTCCAAGTCACGTTCCCCTTGGCCGAGTAGACGAGCCACCAATCTCAAGTCACGGCGTTCGGCCTCTGTGACCACTTCGTCGGCCAAAGCGGCCATGGCCAGTTGGTTCAAGTACTCGCGGTTCGCGTAGTGGATCTGCTCACTAGAAAGACCCCAGTTTGTTGCCGTCTCCAAGAGGGCGTCGGCTTCCAATTCATCGATATGTCTATCCTCCAAGGCGCGATCGAGCAAGGCTGTATAGGCCATGACCGCACCCTCGCTGGCCACGGGATCAGCGCCAGCGTGCATTCGCACGACTAAACGTTGCAGGAAGGTCGACGGGGCACTCTGCTGGCGACGGGAATCGTCGCGCGTGATGGGTCGCTTCTCGGTGCTGAGGATGTACGGCCATTCGATAGGAGCCAACTCTCGGAGCGTCTGAACGACACGCGGTTGATCCGAGAGCAGACTCGAGAGCAATCGAGCTGTCGCCCGAGCATCTGCCAGGGCGTGATGGGCTTCACCGTCCAGAGAGATCCCGTAGTCACAGCAGCAGTCGTTTAGTCTCCCGCCACCCGCGAGCTCCATGGTGCAGAGGGTGAAGCTCCGAGGCGCTACGGCACCAAGTCTAGAGAACTCGCTCTCGAGAAACTGTTGATCAAACCGTACATTGTGACCCGCAATGGCAACTGTCCCGCGCAGCGTTTCGACAAGCAAGCCCGCAATTTCACCAAAGTGCGGAGCGTGCATTACGTCTTCAGCGCTCAGGCCATGAATACTGCTGGGTCCGATATCTCGACCAGGGTTCACGAGCGAAGCGAACTCCCGCACGATTTGTCCCTCGCCGTCGATCACGACTGCAGCCAGCTCCACGACGCGGTCATGCCGAAACGGGAACAAGCCGGTGGTCTCGACATCAATGATAGCTATTGTGCCGGGGAGTTGCTGAGTCGGCATGGAATCTCCTCTTGAGAAAAGACCTTCAGATCTGAGCTAGCTTAAGATCGTTCGCCGCGAAATAGAAGTTGCGCTTGCCGAGACCGATTCGGGAAACTCACGCTTGGCCCCACACAAGCAGATCACAGCTGGTGTCAGTACAGTAGAAGGAGACCAGCCATGGCTGAACGTGAAGTCACCAGAACCAAGAAAGACTCTTCCGACGTAATCACCGCTCTCTGCAATCCGGCAGGTTCCTGGTCGCCCAGAAGCAAGAGTGACGTCATCGCCGACATCGAGTCCGGTAACCACTCCTACTACGTCAAGTGGCCAGAGAAACGAACGGAAATTCGTGTCGTCGCGGGTGCGTCCGGCAAATATCTGCGCACGGATCGGGACACAACGACTCGAAACAACCTCCTGGATCTACCCAACTGTTAGAGGTCTCGTCGGGTTACGCCGCTCGCGCGGCTAACCCGACCTACGAGCTCACCCACCGAGATACCGATTCGGCACGTTCCCCAGCGGCGGCACGGCTCGCCCGCAGGCTTCGAGCAACGCCCGCACGTTGTCGTAGCAGTCCTGCTCCTTGCGGTGCATCTGCGGCAGCAGGCCGAGCTGGGCGTAGGACACGGGGGTGACGTCGAAACAGGTGGTTTCCCAATCGAAGCCCTTGCCCCAGGTGATGCCGGGAAGCCGGAGGTCCGGCTGAGCGCCGGCGGCGAGGAGGAGGCGCATGACGGGGGCGGTGCGGTTGGCGTTCGAGTTCACGGTGTGGAAGAGCGGCGTGTGGCCGTTCAGGCCGAACTCGTCCGTGGCCGCCCGCGCGTCTACCTCCGCGCCCAGCTCTAGGAGCTTCTCGGCAACCGCCAGGTGGCCGTACTCCGCGGCGACGTGCAAGAGCGAGGCGCCGACGAGCGGGGTGAAGGCGCAAACGAGCGACGTGCGGTGGGCGAGCAGCGAGCGGTCGCGGCGCACCGCCGTTTCGAGGGCTTGCGGGTCGTCGAGCAGGATCGGCGCGAGCTTCGGGTCGTCGAGCGTGGCGCCGCGCTCGAGCAGCAGGCGCAGGCAGTCCGGGAAGCGGTCCGACCGGAAGTACATCTCGATGAACCAATTGACCGGCGTCTTGCCCTGAACCGGGCTCCGCACGTCGAAGCCAGCGTCCAAGAGAGTTCGGAGGCGCTCGACCGAGTGGGTCTCGAAGGCTACGAGGAGATCGTCAAAGGTGGTGGTCATGGATACCCTCACAGAATCTGGAATGAAGCCAAAAAGTCCGTGTCGTCCGCCCGAAATCCGTCCTGGTCACGGCCAGCCACGATGATCTGATAGAGGCAAGCCTCGACGAAGTAGGCCTGCTACCACCCATACGCCGGCGGGAGCCGAAACCCTCAGCCGACCTTGGCCCCGGCCAGGTCGGCCAGGTCGGCTCCTTCTGCGGAGAGTAGAAAAGCGCCGCCGACCGGCAGCTCCGTGAGGTGTTGTTTCGGGCCGGCGTAGGCCTCGAACAAAGCACAGTGTTCGCGATGAGACATGTCACCGTCGCGTGAGTAGTACTCAGCCACCCACGCCAGAAGATACTGGAGCCGCTCGTCTTGCTCTGATTTCGACTCGTACTTGTGCGGCTCCCAGGGGCGAGCTCGGCAGTTGGCCAAGCACTGTTCCAGCCCGGGATCAAGGAAAAGCAGCCGAGGCTCGAACGGCAACGCGGCACGAATCAAGCCGGCGTAGCAGCCTTCGACTACCCAACGAAACCGGCCGGCGCAGAAGCTCGCAACCTCCCGTTCCGCGACTTGCCGATCCCGCGGGACAGCCACGCTTCCCGGTTCCCAGGCGACCGTGTCGAGGTCGAGCACGCTGGCACCGTATCCCTCCGCGAGGTGCTTCGCGAGGGTGGACTTGCCGGAGCCCGAGTTACCGAGAATCGCGATGTGCATGCTTTATCGCCTAGCTGCCTGGAGGGTCCAGGTCCCTGGACATCGGGCGCCCCAACCGATTCGTGGTTGATGGACAGGTCACCGAATCACCCGGATCTCCACAGGTACCTCCGCCCGTTCGAGCCGAGCCCAGGTGCGGTCCGCAGTGAAAATGGCAAGCTGGCGGGTCACTCCAAGGGCCAGGCAGGCGCGGTCACCGAGGGAAAGGCCGAGATGGCGGGTTCTGGGGCGGAGATCGGCGGCAACTCGGGCTTGGTCGTGACCGAAGGGTTCGATGACCAGCTCGAGGTAGCTCAGAATGGCGTCGGCCGAGCTACTGTCCAGCCCTTCGTCACCCAATCGGCTCAACACTTCGCAGTAGTTCACAGCGCTGATGTGGCCATGGGCGGCGAGCTCCGCGACTTCGAGCCAGCCGGGTTCCCGCCGAAGGATGGCGAGCAGGGCCGACGCATCCCAAACAGCATCACTCAAAGCCCGCCTCCCGATGTCATTCGAGCGCCGCGTCCCGGCGACGTTCCGCGATCAGCTCGTCGGCCAAACTCCGCCCTGCGGCGAAGTACGGATCAAGCAGCGTTTGCACCCGTTCGAGCGCCTGCCGGGGGGTCATCACCAGCAAGCCTTCGGGGCCGACCCGCAGGATCACCTTCGACCCCTCTTCGATCCCCATCTGCGCCCGAACCTGCGCCGGAATGAGCAACCTACCAGCACGATCGAGAGTTGCAGTGAGCGTGTCCATGTGGGAAGAATAACACGCCCCCCAGTCCAAGGGAGAAATGGGCGGAACGCGACCTACTCGTCCTTCCGCAGGCGTTCGCCGCGCAGATAGGCGACCCAGTACACGGCAGCGACCAGCAGAGTACCGCCCACCAGGTTACCGGCGGTCACTGCGAGGAGGTTTTTCACAGCTCCGAGGAAGGGCACCGCAGCGCCGGCGTCCAGCGCGAGTCCGAACGGCAGGAAGAACCAGTTGGCGATCGAGTGTTCGAAGCCCAGCGCTACGAAGGCGGTGACGGGGAAAAGGAGCGCCAGGATCTTGTCGGACACGCTCCGGGCGCCGATCGCCAACCACACGGCTAGGCACACGAGCGCGTTGCACAGGATGCCGCGAGAGAAAGCCTCGGCCACGGGAAGCTCCGCCTTGGCCCGAGCGATGCGCAGTGCCGTCTCCCCGACGGCACCGTCGCCCAGACTGGCGAGATCCCCCCAGACCACCAGCAGAACCGTTCCGAGACAGCCGACCACGTTCCCCGCGTAGACGAGAAGCCAGTTGCGCAGGACATCACGGGTGCCGATCAGGCGGCTGGCCCAGGCCATGGCGATGAGATTGTTGCCGGTGAACAACTCGGCGCCGGCCACCACCACGAGAATCAACCCGAGGGCGAAGGCGACACCGCCGAGGAGGCGGGTCGGCCCGAAGCCGAGGGTGGACCCGGTCACCACGACGGTGAAGAACAGCGCACCCAGCGAGATGAAGGCCCCGGCGAGCACCGCCAGCACGAGCAAAGTGAGGGTATCGGCGCGCGCCTTCGCGACGCCCAGGCGCTCCACGCGCCGCGCGATCTCCTGCGGCGGGTAGGCGTCGCTCAAAGGCAGTTCATCAGCCATCTCCAGCCAGTATAGCGGGCGCCCGGCGAGGCCCCACTGTCTCCTTCCCTACGGATTGCCGCACTTCCGGAAGCAGTGGAGCGACCATGGCGGTCGCGCCACCTCTTGCAAGGAGGAGTCATGCGTCGATTCGTGTTGGGTTCGTTGCTCGGGCTTGCCGCGCTGGCGGCGTTCGTGCCCACGGCCGAGGCTTGCCCGACGGTGACCAACATCACCGTCGTCGAGCCGGGCACCCGGACGACCGAGGAGTGCTGGTTCAGCTCCGTGTTCCCCACCGCCATGCGGATCTACCGCAAGGTCGAGCAGGGCAACCAGATCAACCTGTACCGCGAAACCCGGGAGTGCAACGGCTACACCTGGCGCCAGTTCCTGTACCAGATCTACTTCCAGCCGCTTTCGACCTGCTACTACCGGACCAACCGTACCTGCGTCGGCAATCGTGACTGGGCGCCGTCGCCCATTTGCGGCTGACCCGGCCGAACCCGGCACCGGGAGCCGGGTGCCTCAACCGACCCTGGCGCGGGCCCGCGCGACCAGGTCGGTCCGTTCGGTGGCCGATAGGAAGGCGCTGTCGATGCCCGCCACGACCAGATCCACGATCTCCTGTTCGCCGTAGCCGTAAGCCGCGGCCACCCGCAGATACTCGTCGTTGACCGTCGTCTCGAAAAACGGCGGATCGTCGCTGTTGACCGTCACCACCACGCCCGCCTGGCGCAGGCGGTCGAAGGGGTGGGCGGCGAGATCGGGCGCAACACCCAAGCAGAGATTCGAGCTCGGGCAGACCTCGAGCGGAATCCGGTGCTTGACCAGGTGGTCGACGAGCACCGGATCTTCGATCGAGCGTACGCCGTGGCCGATGCGTTCGGCGCGGGCGTATTCGAGGGCGGACCACACCGCCGCCGGCCCGCCGTGTTCCCCGGCGTGGGCGACGCGCCGCAGGCCCTGGCGTTCGGCCTCGGCGAAGTGGTCGGCGAAGGGCTTCGAGTCGTGCGTGGCCTCGGTGCCGGACAAGCCCAGCGCGACCACCCCACGGCCGAGTCCGGCGAGCGCCCATTCGAGGGTGGCGTCGGCCATCTCGGGCACATTGCGCACGATGTCCGGAATCAGCCCCAGGCGCACGCCGTGTTGCCGAAAAGCGTCGTCCGCGGCGCGGGCCAGAGCCTCCCGGATCGCCTCGCCGTCGCGGCCGTTCGCGAGGTGGGTGCCGATCGTGAAGTGGGCCTCGGTGTAGACGACGTTCTGGCGCGCCTGCTCGGCCAGGAAGTCGGCGGCCAGGTCGTAGAAGTCCTGCGGCTCCACGAGGCACGCGGAGCACGCCAGATAGATCGAGACGAAATGGTCGAAGTCGCGGAAGCGGAACCAGTCGCGCACGCCCGCCTCGGTCGTCGCCGGGAGCGAAACGCCGCGCCGCTGGGCGAGCGACAGCAGCGTCTTCGGCGGCATCGAGCCCTCGAGATGAACGTGCAACTCCGCCTTGGGCAGGCGGGCCACGAGATCCGCCAGCCGATTCGACGCGCTCATGCTCGCTTTACCCCACTTTCCCGGCACGTTGGGCCGCGTAACGCGCTGCCAGCCGGGTCAACACCGGCGCCGGCACCAGCCCCTCGAGATTGCCGCCCAGGGAGAAGGCCTCCTTGACGAGCTTGCTCGACAGGAAGCTGTAGTCCTCCCGGGGGGCCATGAACACCGTCTCCACCTGAGGGTCGAGCCGGCGGTTCATCATCGCCATCTGGAACTCGTATTCGAAGTCGGAGACGGCGCGCAGGCCGCGCACCACCACCCGCGCTCCGACCTCGGCGGCGAAGTGTACGAGCAGGCCCGAGAAACTCTCGACGCGGACGTCGGGGCCGACCAGCTCACGGATCGTCTCGACCCGTTCTTCGACCGAGAACAGCGGCCGCTTGGCCTCGTTGTAGAGCACGGCCACGATGACCTCGTCGAACAACGGCCGGCAACGCTCGACGATGTCGAGGTGGCCGTTGTGGATCGGGTCGAAGCTGCCGGGGTAGACGGCGATTCTGGGCGTCATGGGGGCGTCAGCGGGCGGTCGAAGTGGCCAGAAGGTCGAAAGTGGCGGCATTGTAAACCGCGTCGGTGAGCCGCAGCAGCACGAGTTTGGCCCCGGGCGGGATTTTCGCCGTGAAGCTCTCGCGCCGGCCGTCGACCAAACCGTCGGCGGGCTCGAGCCGCGTCCAGCCGCGGGTGTCCACGGACATCTCCACGGCCACGAGGGGGCTCCAGTCGTCCTCGACCACCAGCGTCACGGAGTCGTTGCGC
>JANRLG010000040.1:0-6676 GCA_033762835.1 Thermoanaerobaculia bacterium | reverse complement strand
CTGGGCCGCCCCGGAAGGCCCGGTCGAGACCGCAATCGCCCAGCGCTGGGCCAACATCCTCAAAATCGACAACGTCGGCCGTGACGACAACTTCTTCGATCTCGGCGGCAACTCGTTGTTGCTCGTCCAGGTCCACGGCCGGCTCGAGCAGGTGTTCGCGCGGCCGGTGGTGATGGTCGAGTTGTTCAATCACCCGACGGTGCGCTCGCTGGCGGCCCACCTCACCGAAACCGCCCCCGACGACAGCGCCCCGGTGGTCGAGACCAAGGCCGAGCCGCAGCGCAGCGAGCAGCTCCAGGAGGGCCGCGACCGTCTCAAGCGCCGCCTGGACCGGCGTCGCGGCGGGTGACGAGCACCGTCCCTTTTTGGTGCCAGTCGGCACTATAGGGGAAAGCCAACCCGCGAACTGCCGCGGGTGCCGGCGGCCGGGGCCCTGCCAAAGGTGTCGACTCTTCCGGGTCGTGACGGTTCGCGACGGGGCTTTGCCATGCTTTTTTCACCGCTGCGAGCAGGAGCGAGATGACCGACATTGCCCCCTCCGCTCCGCGCCTCACCCGCGAGCAATTGGCCGGCTTGATCCGGCAGCGGACCCGCCGCATCGGTCCCCGGGATCGCAGTCTCGGCCCGGCGCGATTGTCGGCGGCGCAGGAGCGGCTGTGGTTCTTCGAGCAGGTCGAGCCGGGCGGTTTCACCTACAACATGCCGGCAGCGGCGCTGCTGACCGGCGATCTCGACACCGCGGCCCTGGTGGCGGCCTTGGGGGCCGTGCTCGCGCGCCACGAGGGGCTGCGATCCCTGATCCACTGGGACGGTGCCAAGCCGGTCCAACTCGTGATGCCGACGCCGGTCTTCGACCTGCCGGTGGTCGACCTCCGGCACCTACCGGCGGCGGCGCGCGAGCGCGAGATCGGCCGCCGGCTGGCGCAGGAAGCTCAGCGCGGCTTCGATCTCGGCCGCGAGTTGCCGGTGCGCGGCCTGCTGCTGCCGATCGCGGCGGACGAGCACGTGCTCGCCGTGACGTTCCACCACATCGCCTGCGACGCCTGGTCGGTCGGGGTGTTTCTGCGCGATCTCGCGCTCGAGTACGCCCACCGGACCAGCGGGGTCGTCGCCGCCCCGGCCCCGCTCGAGATCCAGTACGGCGACTTCGCCGCCTGGCAACGGTCGGACGAGTTCGAGAAGGAAGTCGCCGGGCACTTGCCCTTCTGGCGGCAACACCTGGCGGGCGCCCCGGCGGCCCTCGAGTTGCCGCTCGATTCTCCGCGGCCGGCCCGCCAGGGGTTCCACGGAACGTTCTTCGTGCGACGCCTGACGGCCGAGCAGGTCGAGCAGGCCTCGGTCTTCGCCCGCGGCCAACGGGCGACGCTGTTCAACGTCTTGATGGGTGTCTTCCGCGGCGTCCTCGCACGCCTTTGCGGCGTCGACGACTTGGTGGTGGGCACGGCGGTGGCGGGCCGCACGCGCCGGGAGATCGAGGACCTGGTGGGGTTGTTCATCAACACCCTACCCCTGCGGCTGCAGGTCGGAGACGACCCGACGTTTCTCGATCTGCTCTCCCGCGAGCGGGATCTCGCCCTCGAAGCCCTTTCCCATCAAGAAGTTCCCTTCGAGCGCATCGTCCAGGAGCTGGCCGTCGGCCGCGACAACAGCCGGGCGCCGATTCTCCAGGTGCTACTCCAAGTCCAGAACACCCCGGCCGGTCGCCTCGAGCTGCCCGGCATCACCCTGCGCCGCCTGGAGCTCGAAAACCCGCAGTCGAAGCTCGATCTCGTGGTCAGCGCCGAGGCCGAGGACGACGGTCACTACCGGGTGATCTGGCGCTGGGCCACGGCGCTGTTCGAGCACGCGACGATCGCCCGCCTGGCGGACCGTTTCGAAGCCGCCCTGACGGCGGTCCTGGCGGAGCCCGAGCTGCGGTTGTCGTCGTGGCCGCTGCTGCTGCCGGCGGAAGCCGAGCAGCTGCGGAGCTGGAACCAGACGGCGGTCGACTACGACGCGGCGGGTGCGACGCTGGTGAGCCTGTTCGAGGCCCAGGTGGACCGGACGCCGGAGGCGGTGGCGGTGGTGATGGACGGGGTGGGGACCTCGAACCCCCGACCGGGAGAGGGGGAGGAAGAGGGCGTCATCGAAGAATCGGCCGACACGGAGGTCGGCCGCGACTCGGTGAAGTCGGTGGTCGCGGTGAGGGGAGAAGCGGCCGTCGGGGCGGCCCCCCGTGGCCGCCCCTCTTGGGCGGGCGGGGGCTCCCCCTCTCCCGGTCGGGGGTTCGAGGGTGGTGGGGAGAGGGGGCCGGGGGGTGAGGTCTGCCTCACCTACGCCCAACTCGACGCCCGCGCGAACCAACTGGCCCACCACCTACGCCGCCTGGGCGTCGGTCCAGAGGTCAAGGTTGGCATCGCGGCGGAGCGTTCGCTGGATCTGGTCGTCGGCCTGTACGGCATCCTGAAAGCCGGCGGCGCTTACGTGCCGATCGACCCGTCGTACCCGGAGGACCGCATCGCCTACATGATCGGCGACGCGGCGGTGCCGGTGCTGCTGACGCAGTCGCACCTGACGTTGCCGGAACACGAGGCCCAGGTCGTCCTGCTCGACGATCCGTCGCTGGCCGCCGAACCCACGACCCGCCCGGAGCCCTGGGCGACGGCGGAGCACCTGGCTTACACGATTTACACCTCGGGCTCGACGGGCCGGCCGAAGGGCGCAAAAAACGCCCACCGCGGCATCGTCAACCGGCTGCTGTGGATGCAGGCCGAATACGGGCTCGATGCGTCCGATCGCGTCCTCCAAAAAACGCCCTTCAGCTTCGACGTCTCGGTCTGGGAGTTCTTCTGGCCGCTCCTGGTCGGAGCCCAGTTGGTCGTAGCGAAGCCCGAGGGTCACAAAGACCCGGCGTATCTGGTCGAGACGATCGCGCGCCACGGCATCACCACGCTCCACTTCGTGCCCTCGATGCTCCAGGTCTTCGTCGAGGCCTCGGGCGTCGAACGCTGTACGAGTCTGCGACGGGTGATGGCTTCCGGCGAAGCCCTGCCGGCGGACCTCGTCAAACGGCACTACGAACGCTTGCCGGACACGCCGCTGCACAACCTCTATGGCCCGACCGAAGCCGCGGTGGACGTCACTTACTGGCCGACTTCGGCGGACGATCGTGCGATCCCGATTGGCTACCCGGTGGCCAACACGCGCATTCACATCCTGGATGCGCGGCTCCACGAGGCGCCGATGAGCGTGGCAGGCGAGCTGCTGATCGGTGGGATTCAGGTCGGCCGCGGTTACCACGGCCGCCCGGCGTTGACGGCGGAGAAGTTCATTCCCGATCCGTTCGCGACCGAGCCCGGGGCGCGGCTCTACCGGACCGGGGATTTGGCCCGGTGGGTCTCACCGCCCGACACCCCCGCCGCCGTAGGGGCGGACCAACGTGTCCGCCCGCTTCGCGGCCACGTCGAGTACCTCGGCCGCATCGACTTCCAGGTCAAGATTCGCGGCTTCCGCATCGAGCTTGGCGAGATCGAATCGGCCCTCGCGGCCCAACCGGGGGTGCGCGAGGCGGTGGTCACCGTGCGCACCGTGGGTGGTGGCCCGGCGCTCGTGGCGTACCTGACGGCGACCGTCGAAACTCCCGACACCGCCGCTCTGCGCGCCGCGCTCTTGGCCCGGCTGCCCGAGTACATGGTGCCGGCGCACTTCCTGGTGCTGCCCGAGATGCCGCTCAACCCGAGCGGCAAGGTCGACCGCAAGCAACTCCCGGCTCCCGAGGTCCGCGCCGGCTCGGCCGAACGGGTGGCGCCGCGGACGCCTCTCGAGGCCCACCTCGTCGGCCTGTTCTCGAGCCGCCTGGGCGGTGCCGAGCTGGGCGTCCACGACGACTTTTTTGCCTTGGGCGGCAACTCCATCGGCGGAGCGCTCCTGGTCAACCAACTCCAGGACGAGCTCGGCGAGATCGTCCACGTCGTCACCCTCTTCGAGGCTGCGACGCCGGCCCGGCTGGCCGAATTCCTCGAGCGCGAGTACCCGGCAGCGGTGGCGCGCCTCACGGGCGGCGCCGTCGCTTCATTCCGCGCCGAGGTCGCCGAGGGTATCGCCGAGCGGGACGTCATCGCCGTGCAGGCGTCGATCGAGCCCTTGGCACCGTGGCCGGGCCTCGCGACGGCGAGGAGGAATCAGCGGGCGCTGTTCGTGCTCGGTCCGCCGCGCTCGGGCACCACCCTGCTGCGCGTCATGCTCGCCGGTCACCCGGCGCTCTTCGCTCCGCCCGAGCTCGAGCTGCTGGGCTTCAACACGCTGGCCGAGCGCCGCGCCGCCTTCCCGGGGCCGGACGCCTTCCGGCTCGAGGGCCTGACCCGCGCCGTCATGGAGCTGCGCGGCCACGGCGCCGCGGAGGCCGGCCAGGTGCTGGCAACCTTGGAGGAGGAAGGCCTCAGCGTCCACGAGCTGTACGGCCTGCTGGAAGGGTGGCTCGGGGAGCGCCTCCTGGTCGACAAGACGCCGACCTACGCCTGGGACCCGGCGACCCTGGCGCGCGCCGAGCAGAGCTTTGCGGACGCCCGGTATCTCCACCTGATCCGCCATCCCTACGGCACCATCCGCTCCTTCGAAGAAGCGCGCATCGACCAAATCTTCTACCGCCGCGAGCACGGTTACTCGCGCCGCCAGTTGGCCGAAATTCTGTGGCTCCTGGCCCACCGCAACGTCTTGCGCTTCTTGGCCACGGTACCGGCGGAGCGCCGTTACACGGTCCATTTCGAAGACCTCGTGCGCCAGCCCGAGCGCACGTTGCGGGGGATCACCGAGTTCCTCGGCCTCGAGTTCGAGCCGGCCATGGCGACGCCCTACGGTGACTCCGCCGAGCAACGCTCCCGGCGGATGACCGACGGTGTGGTCGCCGAGTCGCGCATGATCGGCGACGTCAAATTCCACCAGCAGCGCCAGGTCGACGCCCGCGCCGCCGACGAGTGGCGCGCCCACTATCGCCACGACTTCCTGTCGGCGCCGACCTGGGACTTGGCGGCCGAGCTCGGCTACGACCCGGTCAGCGAACGCGTGGGGGCGAGCTGGGCGCTGGCCGCGAGTGAACCGGCGCGACCGGGCGAAGAGGACGTGCTGAGCTTCCAGGAGGAACGCCTGTGGTTCCTCGATCAGCTCGAACCCGGCACAGCGCTGTACAACCTGGCGGCGGCCCTGGAGCTCCGGGGCGAGCTCGATCCCGCCGCCCTCGAGGCCGCGGTGGGGGACCTCGTGGCCCGGCAGGGGTCGCTGGCGACGGCGTTCCCGGCCGCCGGGGGCCGCCCGCGGCGGGTCGTCCACGGCACGACGGCGGCTGCGCTACCCCTCGTCGACCTGTCCGCGCTGCCGGAATCCGAACGCCGGAGGGCTGCCGACGATCGTGCCGGCGAGTTCGCCCGGGCCGGATTCGACCTCGCGACCGGCCCGCTGTTCCGCACGCTGCTGCTGCGCCTCGCTCCGGACCACCACGTGCTGGCGGTGTGTCTGCACCATGCCATCGCCGACGGCTGGAGCCTGCGCGTCCTGATCACCGAACTCGGGGAGCTCTACCGCGCTCGCCGGGCCGAGGAACCGGCACGCCTCGCCCCGCTGGCGGTGACCTATGCCGACTATTCGCGCTGGCAGCGGCGGTGGCTCGCGGGCGCCGAGTTGGAACGCCAATTGGCCTTCTGGCGCGGTGAGTTGGCCGGAGCGCCGACGGTGCTGGAGCTGCCCGCGGACCGCTCGCGGCCGGCCGAGCGTTCGGTGCGCGGAGCCACCGCGCCGGTCCGCCACGGCCAGGCGCTGGGCCGCCAGTTGACGGCGCTCGCCACTCGCGGCGGGGCCACCGAGTTCATGGTCTTCCTAGCCGGTCTCGCCACCCTCCTGGGGCGTAGCACGGGGGTCTCCGAGCTGCTGTTGGGGGCGGCGGTGGCCAATCGCGGGCGGCGCGAGGTGGAGAGCCTAGTGGGCTTCTTCGTCAACACGCTCGTGTTGCGGGTGGATCTCGGTGGGGATCCGACGTTCGTCGAGCTGCTGGCCCGGGTCCGGCGCGCCACGCTCGGGGCCTACGCCCACGGGGAGTTGCCGTTCGAGAAGCTGGTCGAGGAGCTGCAACCCGAACGCAGTCTGTCTCACGCTCCGCTGGTCCAGGTCTTGGTGTCCTATCAAAACGCCGCCCCGCTCGAGCTGACCCTGCCCGGCCTCACGGTCGAGCCGGTCGACCTCGGCCAGGACACCGCCAAGTTCGACCTCACCTTCCAGGTCAACGAAACGCCGCGCGGGCTGGCGGGCTGGATCGAGTATTCGACCGATCTGTTCGACCGCACAACGGTGGACCGCCTCGCCGAACGCCTCGCGCGCCTCGTCGCGGCCGCCGCCGTGAATCCCGAGTTGCGCCTGTCGCAGCTCGACTGGCTGTCGCCGGTGGAACGCCAGCAGTTGCTCGAGTGGAATGCCACGGAGTCGGCCGTGCCGGCGGCGACGGTGCACGGTTTGTTCGAGGCCCAGGCGCGGCGGACGCCGGATGCGGTGGCGGTCACCTCACCCCCCGGCCCCCTCTCCCCACCGCCCTCGAACCCCCGACCGGGAGAGGGGGAGGAAGAGGGCGTCATCGAAGAATCGGCCGACACGGAGGTCAGCCGCGACTCGGTGAAGTCGGTGGTCGAGGTCGCCGTAGGGGCGGCCCCCCGTG
>JANRLG010000039.1:0-64212 GCA_033762835.1 Thermoanaerobaculia bacterium | reverse complement strand
GCCGGGTTCTCGGGCCTCGAGAACGATGGCGAGGTCGAGGATCACCAGGTCCAGACGGCGGCGGTGGCCGACGTTTCGATCAGCAAGACCGACGGCACCACGACCGAGATCCCCGGCTCCTCGGTGACCTACACGATCGTGGTGGCGAACGCCGGACCCGATCCGGTGCCGAGCGCCACCGTGACGGACACCTTCCCGGCTACGATCACGGGCGTCACCTGGACCTGCGTCGGAGCCGGCGGCGGCACCTGCGCGGCCAACGGGTCGGGTAACCTGAACCAGGCGGTCAATCTGCCCAGCGGCGGCAGCGTGACGTTCACTGTGACCGGCACCATCGCACCCGACGCCACGGGCACGCTGGTCAACACGGCGACGGTGACGACGGGCTCGGTGTTCGATCCCAACGCCGGCAACAACACCGCGACCGACACCGATACCTTGACGCCTCAGGCCGACCTGTCGGTCACCAAGACCGACGGCGCGGCCAGCGAGATCCCGGGCACGCCGGTGACCTACACGATCGTGGCGGCCAACGCCGGCCCCTCGACGGCCACCTCCGTTTCGGTCGCGGATACCTTCCCGGCCAGTCTCACGGGATGCAGTTGGACGAGCGTCGCAGCGGGCGGGGCCACGGGCAACGATGCCGGACCGGTCGCGGGCAACATCACCGACGGCGGCATCACGCTGCCTCCTGCGGCTTCGGTGACCTATACCGTGACCTGCAACATCGACCCGGCGGCCCGTGGCACCCTCGCCAACACGGCGACGGTGGCGAGCCCGGTGACCGACCCGAGCGCGGGCAACAACAGCGCCACGGACACCGACACGCTGACGCCCCAGATCGATCTGGTGGTGGTCAAGACCGAGTCCGCCGATCCGGTGACGGCCGGGTCCGGTGCGAACAACCTGACCCACACCGTCACGGTGACCAACAACGGTCCGTCGACGGCCACGAGCGTCACCCTGTCGGATGCCATCACGGTCCCCGCGGGCACCACGGTCGTCTCCGTGGTCGCGAGCCAAGGCACCTTCACGACTCCGAACTGGGCGCTGGGGACCCTGGCCCCCGCGGGCTCGGCGACCTTGACGATCACTTACACCGTGGGGGCTTCGACCGCCACGGGAACCGACACCGTCTGCGATACCGCCACCGTCACCGGCGCGGCCGAAACCCTGATCTCGACCGGTAACGACACCGACACCGAGTGCACCTCGGTGCAGCGCCGGGTCGACATCGTGGTTTCGAAGACCGAGTCGATCGACCCGGTCGTGGCCGGCTCCGGCGTCGGCAATCTGACCTACGTGGTGACGGTGACCAACAACGGCCCGTCGGACGCCTCGGGCATCACCCTGTCCGAGGTGCTGACCCTGCCCGCGGGTGTCACCCAGGTCTCGGCGACACCCAGCCAGGGCACCTACGCGGCCCCGAACTGGACCGTCGGCAATCTCGCCTCGGGCGGCAACGCGACCTTGACGGTGGTGCTCACCGCGAGCAACGCCGCCGCGCCCGGAACCGACGTCATCTGCGATACGGCGACTCTGACCGCGGTCAACGAGACCCAGGTCGGCACCGGTAACGAGGCCGACACCGAGTGCACGTCGATCGTGACCTCCGCGGATCTGGCGATCACCAAGATCGACGACGCCGACCCACCGCCGGCGGGTTCGAACTTGACCTACACGATCACGGTCACCAACAACGGGCCGTCGAACGCCACCGGGGTGGTCGTCACCGACCCGCTGCCCGGCGCCGTCACCTACGTTAGCGACACCTGCGGCGCCTCGAACGTACCGCCGTGGACCTGGAACATCGGGAACTTGAACAACGGCGTCACCGTCACCTGCGACATCGTGGTGTCGATCAACCCGACGCCTCCGGGCTCGATCAGCAACACGGCCACGGTCACGGCGACGACCAACGACGCCGTCGGCAGCAACAACAGCGATACCGAGACCACGACCCTCGACGCCGTACCACCTCAGGTCGCGAACTTGGCGTCCCAGGCCGACACCGCGGACGGCGAGCTGACCGAGTGCGAGACGGTCTTCGATCGCAAGGTCAACTCGATCGTGGTGACCTTCGACGAGGCGATGGCGACGAGCGGTGCCGGCAACGTCGGTGATCCGGCGAACTACCGGTTGATCCAGCCCGGAGCGAATCAGATCTTCGATTCGACCGGCTGCACCGTGCACGCCAACGACGTCGCCGTCGCGATCAGCTCGGTGGCCTACGACCCGGGGACCTTCACCGCCACCGTCACGGCAGCCTCGGCGCTGGGTGATTCGCCCTATCGCTTCGTGGCTTGCGACACCTTGACAGATGCCGCCGGCAACGCGCTCGACGGCGACGCCAACGGCAGCCCGGGTCCGAGTTTGCCGCGGAACTTCCGGGTCGATCCCCTGAACCTCTTCGCCAACGGGCACTTCGACTGCTCGTTGACGGGCTGGACGGTGACCGAGACGACCTCGGGCGAGATCACCCACGGCACCGCGGATTCCGACGGTGCCGGCCTCTCGGGTTCTGCCCGAGTCACCAACCTGGCCCCGGGGACCGACACCACCTTCGTGCTCGACCAGTGCGTGCCGGTGATCGGCGGCGTCAATGCCACCTTGAGTTCACGAGCGCGCCTCACCGCGGCGGCCACCGTGGCGGTCAATCTGGTGCGTGAGTGCGAGTTCTTCAGCGGGGTGTGCACCGGCTCCGTGGGTACCGTGTCGGACGTGGTGTCGATGCTCGACACCGCCGGCACGTGGCTGACCCGGGTCACCCTGGTGCCCATCCCCGCGGCGGCGGCGACGGCGACGTGCCGCTTCCGCTTCCAGACGCCGACGGCCCAGGCCTTCACCGGCGAACTCGACCGCCTGCATTTCCGCCTCGATGGCGCCATCTTCTTGGACGGCTTCGAAAGCGGCTCGACCAGCGCCTGGTCGGTCTGCACGGGGTGCACGCCATGAGCGGGACGCGGGATCGGTTGCCAGCAAGAGTAGCGATGTCTTTCGGAAGTCAGGAGACGGAGAGCATGAATCAGCCGAAGTTGTCCGCGTCGAGCCTCGTTGGTCGCGCCCGTCGTGCCCTCGGACTCGCGTCGTTGGTCATCCTCTCGATCCCCACGGCCGCCTCCGCAGCTCCGCTGACCGAGCTTCCGCTGCGCTTCACGCCGATTCCTCGGACGGTGAACGCGGTGCCGCCGTTGCCGACCCTGGTGCAGTTTCCGACCCAGCTGGTGCTCGATGACGACAGCGCCGAGGGTACCGTGGGGGTGGCCGGCGCAACCGCTCGCCAGTTCCTGTGGTTCAACCGCTTCAGCCCGGGGGGCGCCTTCGACCTCGAAGAAACCTGGGTGCTGTTTCCGGCCGGCGACAACATGGCCGTGGGAGCGGCCATTCAGATCGCGATCTACCAGGACACGGACGGCAACCCGGCGAACGGCGCCACGCTCCTCGGCACCTTCGACGAGACCATTCAGGCCGTCGATGGCAACACCTTCTCGATCTACTCGACCCCGGTGAGCTTCGACGGCGCCGGCGACGTCCTGATCGGCGTCGTGCCGCGGTTCATCGTCTCGGGAGTCACGACGGCCACCGGACCCGCGGCGATCGACACCCAGGTCAGCCAGGGGCGGTCCTGGTTGGCGGTGTGGTCGACGGACCCACCCAATCCGCCGGCCTTGACGCCGTTGCCGGATGTGTCCCTGGCGACGGTCGACGGCTTTCTGCCCGGCAATTGGCTGATCCGCGGCTTCGGCACGCCGCCGCCGGTGGTCACGGTGCCGACGGTGGGGGAGTACGGAATGATCTTGCTCGCACTATCTCTCGCCCTCGCCGCCGCCTTCGTGCTCGGGCGTCGCGGCCGGGCGGTCGCCGGAGCGCTGCTGGCTTTGTCTTTGGCCGGCGCTGCCCAGGCTCAGACCACGATCGACAGCTTCACGACCAACCAGGCGGCGCTGTCCGAGCCGCCGGCGAGTGTGGGCTCGACGGCCACGGGTGGCGCCGACATCATCGGCACTCGGCGGGGCCTCGTACCGAGGATCCTGGCCGGTGTTGGTCCGACGACGGTGAGCGTCGCCGGCGGCAACCTGGTCTTCACGGTCACGGCCACGACCCCGGACTCCCGGGGCGAGGCGCGGATCTCCTGGGACGGTGACACCAACGCTCTCGTGTTGTCGCCGGCTGGGCTCGGGACCCAGAACCTGACCACGGGAAACTCGGGTGGCTTCCGGGTGCGTGTGGCCTCGACCACCGCTGCCAATGCGGAGCTCGTCTTCACCGTCCACAGCGGCGCGGGCAATTCGTCGCGGGCGTCGCGGCTGCTGCCGTTGATCGGGGCCGCGACCAACGTCTTCATTCCCTTCAGCGAGTTCCGCACGGTCAGCGGCACCGGGGCGAACTTCACCTCGGTTGGGGCCATCGAGCTCACCGTGCGCGCCACAGAGGCCACGGTCACGCTCGACGAGATCGCGACCTCGGCGCCCACCGTGACGGCAACCAAGGTTGACGCCCAGATCACGGACGCCGACGGCGACACGCGGGTCGATCCCGGTGACCGGCTGCGTTACACGATCACGGTCACGAACACGGGGAACGAGGCCTTGAACGTGGCCTTGGCCGACACCATCGACAGCAACACGACGCTGGTGGCGGGCTCGGTGAGTTCGACGCCGATCGCCCGCAACGATCAGTACTTGGGCGTCGGCAACGTCACGCTCAACGTCGACGGCACGCCGCCGGGGTTGCTCGCCAACGACTCGGATCCCGATGGCGATACTGTCACCGTGCAAACCATCACGTCGCCCACGGCGCAGGGCGGCACCGTCAGCTTGGTCGATGCCGGCACGGGCACCTTCACCTACTTGCCGCCGGCCGGCTTCAAGGGCGTCGACTCGTTCACTTACACGATCGTCGACGACAACGCCAACACCTCGACCGCCACGGCGACGATCACGATGGATCAACTGGTGTGGTTCGTGGACGATGCCCATCCGGGTACCAACGTCGGAACCTTGGCCAACCCCTTCGTAGGCATCCTGCCCGGCAATTTGGGCGGAGCCGGCGGCGCGGGGGACGTGGATACGCCCGGCGACATCCTTTTCGTCTTCGCGGGCGCCCACAACGGCATCGAGCTCGAGGCGGATCAGCACCTGGTCGGCGAGGGCGAAGGCCTGGTTCTGAACAGCGAGACGATCGTTCCGGCCGGGGTTCACCCGGTGCACACGAACGGTGCGGGTCCGGGCATTCTGCTCGCGACCAACAACCGTATCCGCGGCGTCAACATCGGCAACACCTCGGGTGCCGGCATCAGCGGCACGAACTTCGTCAACCTCGATCTCGCCAATTGTTCGATCGGCGGCACTGGGCCGGTCTTGAGCTTGAACACCGGCGCTCTGGCAGCAGCCTTCACGGCCTTGGCGACGACGTCCAGCGCTTCGACGGCGATCAGCCTGACCGGTGTGACCGGCTCGCTCTCCTCCGGCGGCGGCACGAACCTCAGTAGCGTGACCGGTACCGGCATCTTGGTCTCCGGCGGATCCGCGGCGCTCGACTTCGGCGCCACGGGAATCGGCGCCACGGCGGGCGGTATCGACCTCGCGGGGGGCACCACGGCGAGCGTCTCGATGTCGAGCCTGGCAGCGACCACGAGCGCGGGCTTCGGCCTGCGCGCCACGAGCGGCACGATCAACCTCGCGGGCGTCGGCAACTCCATCGCCGCCACCGGTGGCCCGGCGGTGGACTTGACTGCCACCAGCCTCGGCGGCGGTGCCACCTTCTCGAACGTCTCGTCGACCAACTCCACGGGCAAGGGCATCAACCTCGATACCGTCACTGGCAGCTTCACTGCTACCGGCGGCGCCATCGCCAACGCGGGCGGGATCTCCTTCGATTTGAATGCCGGCTCGAGCAACGTTAGCTACGCCGGCACGATCTCCAACATTGCCAACGTACTCTTGATCGACGTTACTGCCCGCACCGGCGGCACCACGACCTTCTCGGGCAACCTGTCGAGCACCAGCAACGGCAACGGCATCAACGTCTCGTCGAACACCGGCGGCACGATCAACTTCTCAGGCGCCACCAAGACCCTGAACACCGGTACCGACGCGGCGGTGACGCTGGCCACGAACACCGGCGCCACGATCAATTTCACCGGCGGCGGCCTCGACATCGACACCACGACCGGTGCCGGCTTCAACGCCACGGGTGGCGCGGCGGCGATCACCGTGCAGGGCAGCGGCAACTCGATCACCTCGACGACCGGCACGGCTTTGAACGTCGCCAGCACGACGATCGGAGCCGCCGACCTGACGTTCCAGTCGATCGCCTCGAACGGCGGCGCCAACGGCATCGTGCTCAACAACACGGGCTCGACTGGAAACCTCGTGGTGACGGGCACCGGCAGTGCCGGTTCGGGCGGCACGGTTCAGAACAAGGCGACGGGAATCAGCCTGACCAACACGAACGCTCCGTCGTTCTCCTGGATGCAGCTCAACGACTTCGGTGACTTCGCCATCCGCGGTTCGTCGGTCGTGGGCTTCAACCTGGACAACACCGTGGTCAGTGGCTCGAACGGCACGGACCCAGGCGCTGACGAAGGCAGCATTCGGTTCACCGAGCTGACGGGCTCGGCCGCGATCACCAACTGCAACATCAGCGGTGCGGTCGAGAACAACCTGTCGGTCATCAACACCACCGGGTCGCTGAATCGGCTCACCGTGAGCGGCACCACCTTCGGTTCGATGTCTGCCGCGACCGGCGACGACGCCATGCTGGTGGAAGGCCAGAACGCAGCCGTCGTGAACGTGACGGTTCAGAACTCCACGTTCACCTCCGCTCGTGGCGATCACTTCCAGCACAACCTGGTCAACACGGCCACCGGTGATCTGGTGTTCACGGGCAACAACCTCACGAACGCTCATCCAGCCATCGTCAGCGGTGGCGGCGGCATCCGGATGACTGGTGGCGGAGCCGGAATGGCCGTCACGGCGACCTTCAATATCTCCAACAACACCATGCGCGACTCGCGTGGTACCGCGCTTGCGGTCAATCAACTGGGTGGCAGCGGCAGTTACAACGGCACGATCAGCAACAACGCCATTGGAGTCGCGGCGGTGTCCAACTCGGGCTCGTCGGAGGGCTCGGGCATCTTCATGCTCAACGACGGGACGGGCAGTTACTCCGCGACTGTGACGGGAAACACGGTTCGTCAGTATGGGAACTTCGGCATCTTCATGCAGACCGGCGGAAGTGGGACTGTTGGCAGCGGCACCATGAAGGCAACGATTACCGGCAACACGGTGTCGAACCCCGGTACGTTGGTCTTCGCCAAGAACGGCTTCCAGCTCAACGGCGGCGTGACAGCCGGCGACACCTACCAGATCTGTCTGACTCTGGGTGGCGCGGGAGCTTTGCGCAACACCTTAGTGGGAAGCAGCACGGACGGCGGAACGGATTTCCGGCTGCGCCAGCGCCAGTCGACGAGTGTGCGGTTGCCGGGTTACGCGGGTGCCAACAACGATGACGCTGCCGTTGTGACGTTCGTGCAGAACAACAACAACCTCGGTGGCACGCCCACGGGGTCTGCTACGAATACGGTGCCGACCGGAGGTGGCTGGTTGGGTGGAGCATGTCCGTTCTGAAGCGCCAGCGTGGGTCTGTGCTGGTCGATTACATATGGGCCGATATGGGCCGCTGCGAGCGTAGCCCGGGAAGGAGCTTTCATGGCTGAGCCGTTCTTGTCGGAGATCAGAATCATGTCGTTCGGGTTTGCACCCAGGGGATGGGCGCTCTGTGATGGTCAGCTGTTACCGATCAACCAGAATCAGGGTCTCTTTTCGCTTCTGGGAACCACCTTTGGCGGCGATGGCCGGGTGAACTTCGGCCTTCCCGACCTTCGCGGACGGACGCCGATCCACGTAGGAAGCTCGCACACGCTTGGCGAGCGCGGGGGAGAGCAGGCGCATACTCTTTCGATCGCTGAGATCCCGACTCACGTTCACGTCGCGAACGCATCGGCGAGTTCGACGAATACGCAGGCCCTCGCCACCAACACCGTGCTGGCGCCGCTCAACAACGCCTACCGGACTCCCGACGCATTGACCGCTATCAACAACGGCACGATCGCCAATGTCGGTGGCAGCCAGGCGCACCTCAACATGCAGCCTTTCCTGACCCTCAACTTCTCGATCGCCCTCCAGGGCATCTTTCCGAGCGCGACCTGAGGAGGACGATATGGCGCAACCCTACGTCGGCGAAATCCGGATGTTCGCCGGGAACTTCGCCCCGGCCGGCTGGATGTTTTGTGAAGGCCAGCTGCTACCGATCTCCGAGTACGAGACCCTGTTCAACCTCATCGGCACCACCTACGGCGGCGACGGTCAGAGCACCTTCGCGCTGCCGGATTTGCGGGGCAGGATCCCGGTCCACATGGGCAATGGATTCACCCTCGCTGAAACCGGAGGGGCCGAGGAGATCACCCTCACGGTGAGTCAGATCCCGGCGCACAGTCACCCGTACCTGGCGTCGGGTGGGGCCGGAAACTCCTCGAATCCGCAGAACCTCGTGGCGGCACGGACAGACGGTACGATCTCTCTCTACCTCTCCGACCCTCCGAACGTGAACATGAGCGCGTCGGCAGTCGGCTCGGTGGGGGGCAGTCAGCCCCACACCAACTTCCAGCCGTACCTCTGCGTCGACTTCATCATTTCCCTGTTCGGCATTTTCCCGTCGCCTACCTGAGGAGGTTGAGATGGACCCCTTCGTCGCAGAGATCCGGATCTTCCCTTTCAACTTCGCTCCTCGGGGCTGGGCTTGGTGTGACGGTCAGTTGTTGCCGCTGTCCCAGAACACGGCCTTGTTTTCGCTGCTGGGTACCACCTACGGCGGCAACGGCAAGTCGAACTTCGCCCTGCCAGATCTTCAGGGACGTGCCCCGATGCACCCTGGCCAGGGGCCGGGCCTTTCCCTCCATGACCTTGGCGAGACCGGTGGGAGCGAGACCGTCAGTCTGCTCGAGTCGGAGATTCCGGCGCATAGCCACACCATGCGGGCGTCGTCTGACCCGGGTGATCAGTTCGCTCCCTCGCCGACGGCCAGCTTCGCGGCATCGACGGGAGGCACCGCGTACCAGCCGATCGCGAACGCGAACCTCGTAATGATGGCGCCCGAAACCCTCGCTCCGACGGGCGGCGATGCGCCTCACAACAATATGCAGCCCTACCTGACGTTTTACTTCAACATTGCTCTCCAGGGAGTGTTCCCGCCGCGAACTTGAGTTTCCGGCTCGCGTTTTCGGATTCGACGGGGTCGCCGGGGCGACCCCGTCTTGCGTTAGGATGGAAAGCCCTATCGGAGGCCCGGCATGGCGACTCAGGAAGTTCAACAGCTCCTCGAGCAATTCGCACTGGCGACGCAGCGGAGCATTGCCGACCTTGCCTCGGAGATGCGCCAGGAAGCCGCTGAGACCCGGAGGCAGATCGCCGAGTCGGCCGTGGAGACCAGACGCTACGTGGACGAGTCGGCCGTGGAGACGCGGCGGTATGTAGACGAGTCGGCCGGGGAGACGCGCCAGTACGTCGACCAGGTGGCCATCAACCTGCGGCAGTATGTCGACGACTCCGCCTCGGAAACGCGTCGTTACTTTGGCGTAGCCGAGGAGGGTCTCCGCCGCGACATCCAGCTGGTTGCCGAACAGGTGATGTCCGTCGACGGGAAGCTCGAACGGTTCCGCGGCGAGGTGAACCAGGAGTTCACCGAGGTCAAGTCCATGATTCGGCTTTCGTACGCCGAACTCGATCGCCGCTTGCGCACCTTGGAAGACGTGGTTCTCACGCTCCAGGCCCGAGTAGAGCGTCTCGAAGCGGCTTAGGTACCCAGGGCATTCTCCCGCTTCTCTTCATACCTCCTAACTGCTTGATTCTAAAAACATAGTCGGAGCCTCGCGTGGTACCATCGAACGCGTTCCAACGAGTTCGAGGAGGTATCCGTGGACACGACCAACCGGTCAGCATTGGCGGAAGGCTTGGGCCTTCCACTCGATCGACGTACCTTCCTGGGCTTCGCAGCCACTGGGCTGGCTGCCGCGGCGTGGCCGAATCTGGCTTTTGCCCAAAACCTGGGTGGTGACGTCCCGATGTCGCTTGGCTACCTCGCGGGTAGCGATGAGCTTGCGAATCTCCGGCAGGCCGTTTGGCGGCGGAAGACGCCGACCGCTCAGCAACAGGGCTCCCTTCTGCCGGCGCCCGAGGTCGTACCCGCCACGAGTCTGTTGCTCGGGGACCAGCAGCTGGCCGGGGAGACCGTTCGCGTGCGCATCGCCGGGCTCTACCCACGGATGCCGCGGCTGCGCGACGGGCTGGTCTCGAAGGTCGACCTGACGGTGGACTTCACGGGTCTCGACGAAGTCTCGCGCGAGCCACGGCCGTTTTATCCATGGAGTCTCAGCCTGGATCGGACCGGCCGCACCGCGGTCTCGCCGCCGATCCGCTTCACCGTGCCCCTGGGGTATGATTCAGGCCTTCGTATGTCTCTTCAAGTCACCCCAGTGGCCGGTCTCGGCCTCAAATCCAGCTACCGAGCGGAAACGCTGTTCACGGTCGACTCCCAACCCGGTTTACCGCGGCTTCAGCGTGGCCACTACCTGCTCGGCCTTCTGCCCGGCGTCTGGGACCGTCCGCGACGCCTACCCGCGATCGACACCAAAGAGGCCCTCGAGCTGACTTCGCTGGTGGTCTCGGTCGAACCGGTGCCCAAGAGCTGACCCGCATGGAGTTGCCTGGCGTCACTCTGCGTCCGATCACCGCGGCCGATGACGCCTTCCTGTTTCGCCTCTACGCTTCCGTGCGCGAGCAGGAATTGGCACCCGTGCCGTGGTCCGACGAGCAGAAGACGGCTTTCCTGCGGCATCAGTTCGACCTCCAACACCAGCACTACACCTCGAACTACCCGGGCGCGACCCTCGACGTGATCGAAGTCGAGGGCGAGCCCGCGGGCCGCCTCTACGTGTGTCCCCGCGCGGCCGAGATCCGGATCATGGACATCGCGTTCCTGCCGGCGTTCCGCGGCCGCGGGCTCGGCACGAAGTTTCTCGAGCAACTCCAAGATCTGGGCCGCCGGACCGGCCGGACCGTCACCATCCACGTCGAGCGCGAAAACCCCGCTCTCAAGCTCTACCAGCGACTGGGATTCGAAATCGCCGGGGACGTCGGCGTCTACTGGTTCTTGGAGTGGACTCCCCGGTGAAGTCGAACTCCTCTGGCATTTCCGGCCGAACCCGGCTGCGGATCGCCGCGATGACGCTCCTCGTCGTCGCCGGCGGGCTGTACCTCGGACGGAACCGGCTGCTCGGTCAACCGGTGCCGGTCACTCTCGCCGCTGCCGGCGAGCTGCGCCAGTCCGTCGTCGCCAGTGGTCGAGTGTTGACACCCCAGCGAGTGTCGGTGGCGGCCGAGGGGACCGGGCGAGTGCGCGCGATCCCCGTTCGCGAGGGTCAGGCGGTTGCCCGTGGCCAGGCGCTCGTCGAGCTCGAAGACGATGAGCAGCGCGCGGCCCTCGCCGTGAGCACGGCCGCCGTGGCTCAAGCCGAGGCCCGCCTGCGCCAACTGGCCGAGGTTGGATTCCCCGAGGCGGAGCAGAGTCTCGTTCAGGCCACGGCCCAGGCCGAGCTGGCCCGCCGCCAGTTCGAGCGCGTGCAGGCTCTCCACGCGGCCGGGGTCGTGGCGCGGGACCAGCTCGACGATGCCCGTCGCAACCGGGATGTGGCGGAGGGGGCCGAGCGTTCAGCGCGACTCCAGGTCGCGGCCCGGCAGCCCGCGGGGAGCGACGTCGCCCTCGCCCGGGCGGCTCTGGCCGAGGCTCAGGCCGCTCGCCTCCAGTCCGAGATCCGGCTCGACCGTACGGTGATCCGGGCGCCCGCGGACGGCACCCTGATCACCCGCGCCGTCGAACCGGGGGACATCGTCCAGGCGGGCCGCGAGCTCATGGTCCTGGCGGCCGCCGGCGAGACCCAACTGGCCGTCCAAGTCGACGAGAAGAACCTGGCCAAGCTGGCCGTGGGGCAGCCGGCCCTGGGCTCCGCCGATGCCTTTGCCGACCTGCGCTTCGCCGCCGAGGTGGTGTTCATCAACCCAGGCATCGACGCCACCCGCGGCGCCGTGCTCGTCAAGCTCCGGGTTCCCGAACCTCCTGCCTACCTGCGCCAAGACATGACCGTTTCGGTGGATATCGAAACCGCCCGCCGCGCTGCCGCCGTGACGGTGCCCGCCGGTGCCGTGCGGGAACGCACCAGTGCCGCGCCGTGGGTGTTGGTCGTCCGGGAAGGCCGGGCGGTGGCCCAACCCGTGACCCTCGGCCTGGTGGGCGGGGACTGGATCGAAGTCACCGACGGACTTGCGGTGGGCGAGCCGGTGATTCCAGTCAGCGCCCGCGGCGTCGCCGCCGGGCGCCGGGTGCGGATGTTGCGGACCCCGGACCCGGGAGCCTCGTGAACCGCTGGTTGCCCTTCGAGTGGATCGCGGCTACGCGGTTCCTGCGGGCGGCGAGTCTCCAGACGCTCCTGATCGTCGCCGGGGTCGCCCTAGGGGTCTCGGTCATCGTGTTCATCTCGGCTTTGATCACCGGCCTGCAGAACAATCTCTTCCGGCGGACCCTCGATCTCCAGGCCCAGATCGTGATCGTGCCGCCCGAGGAGGTGGCCCGACCACTGCGCGCCGGAGTCGAACCTGGCCGCATTGCTACCGTGGTGCAGCCCCGAGCACAACGGCTGCGCTCGGTGGACCAGTGGCAGGCGGTGCTCGCCCAGGTCCGTCGCCTGCCGACGGTGACCGTCGCCACGCCGGTCGTCTCCGGCCCGGCGTTCGTGGTCCGCGGCGAGGCCATTCAGGCCGTCAACCTCACCGGCATCGAGCCCGAGACCTATCTGCGTCTGGTTGCCCTGGC
This sequence comes from Thermoanaerobaculia bacterium, assembly GCA_033762835.1. Lineage (GTDB taxonomy): Bacteria > Acidobacteriota > Thermoanaerobaculia > Multivoradales > DATKCC01 > JANRLG01. The sequence goes on along the minus strand of JANRLG010000039.1, from coordinate 51,285 downwards.
GAGCAAGATGGTCTCTGGTGATGCCGAGGTGGGCACCTCGGATGTCCTGATCGGTACCGAGCTCGCCCAGGATCTGGGGGTCGATCGCGGCGACAAGCTGATCCTGCGGACCACCGCGGGGGGCACCGCCACGTTGCTCGTGCGGGGCCTCTTCGACTTCGGCAACCGGGCCCAGAACCAACGGGCGGCCTACGTCGCCCTGCGCACCGCCCAGAGTTTGCTCGAGTTGCCCGGCGGTGCCACCAGCCTCGAGATCAACGTGACCGACCCGTTCGCGGCCGAGGACACGGCCGTCGTCATCTCGGCTCAAACCGGGCTCGACGCGCAAAGTTGGATCACCACCAACGCCCAGTTTTTCAGCGCGCTGGCGGCGCAGTCGATGTCGAACGTCATCATCCGGTTCTTCGTCGGCCTCTCCGCGGCGCTCGGAATCGCCAGCGTGTTGGTCGTCTCGGTGGTCCAGAAGTCGAAGGAAATCGGCATTCTGCGCGCCACCGGCACGACCCGCCGTCAGATCCTCCGGCTATTTCTGCTCCAGGGGGGCTTGCTCGGACTGATGGGCTCGGTGGTGGGATCGGCCGCCGGCTGGTTTTTCCTCTTCGCCTGGCGCACCCTGGCGCGCAACGCGGACGGCACGCCCCTCTTCGTCATCGACTTCGACCCTTGGCTGTTCGTCTACGCCGCCGTCGGGGCCACCCTCGTGGGTACCTTGGCGGCGATCTTCCCGGCCGCCCAGGCGGCACGGCTCGATCCCGTGGTGGCACTCCGTGGCTGACCCGGCGGTCGACACGCTGCGCCTCGTGGGCGTCCGCAAGGCCTATGCGATCGGCACCCGGGCCGAAGTCGAGGTGCTCCACGGCATCGATCTGACTTTGAAACGCGGGGAGTTCGCCGCCTTGATCGGTCCCTCGGGTTCGGGCAAGAGCACGCTGCTGAACCTCATCGGGTTACTCGATCGCCCCACGGGCGGCCAGCTGTTTCTGGAAGGCCAAGCCACCGAGGAACTCGGTGACGAGGCACGCACCCGGCTGCGGGCCCGGTCGATCGGCTTCGTCTTCCAGTTCCACCATCTGCTGCCGGCATTCTCCGCCCAGGAGAACGTGATGTTGCCGCTACTCGCTGCCCGCGGCCGGCGCGACGACGCGATGTTTGCCCGGGCCGCCGCGCTGATCGACCAAGTCGGTCTGACTCCCTGGGCCGGTCAGCGCCCCAACGATCTCTCCGGTGGCCAGCAGCAGCGGGTGGCGATCGCCCGCGCGCTGGTTCTGGAGCCGGCCCTGGTTCTGGCCGACGAACCCACGGGCAACCTCGACACCCAGTCTGCCGATGTCGTGTTCGAGCTGCTGCGTCGGGTCAACCGCGAGCGGGGCACCACGTTCCTGATCGTCACCCACGATCCGCGCTTGGCGAACCGCTGCGACCGCATCATCGAACTGGTGGACGGTCACATTGCCGCGGACGGACCGGCGCCCGTCCTCGGGGGGGCGGGCGCCATCACGGTGCCTTAGGGCAACCAGCCCAAGCGGTCGAACAACCCGGTCAGGCTGTCGTCCGTCGGTCCGGCGGCGGCGGCCAAATCGTAGTACTCGAGTCCCCCGGTGGAAGTCTGCTCGATCCAGACTTCCACCCGGCTCTGGGTGAACTTGATGAAGTTGGGCCAGAGGTAACCGTTCGGGCGCGGGCCGACGACCCGGATGAAGACCTCCGAGCGGCCCGGCACGGCGCCCGAAATGCAGGCCGTCTCCGGCACGCAATCGGATTCCTGGACGCCCGCGATCGTCGAGCCGCCGGTGATGCGGACCTTGAAGCGGAAGTTGGGGATGCGGCTGGTCGACAGGAAGGGGCCGGCGGGCAGCGCGGGGATGAACGACAAAGCGCCGTTCACGGTGCCGTTCAACGCGAAGCCGGTGGTGCCGCCGGTGACGTTGCCGTTCGTGTTGAGGCCCCAGGCGCCGATGAGCCCGGGCGTCGCGAAGGTCGAGGCGAACTGGAACATGGTGGCCTGGATCTGGTCCTGGGTCCGCGCCACGTTCCAGATCCGGATCTCTTCGATGTTCCCGTTCGGGCTGTACTGCCACGCAACGTCGCTGCCGATGCGCAGCGGCTGATTGTTCACGGGCAGGGGGCCGGCCGTCGGGAAGGCTCCGGTTTGCTCACCGTTGATGTAGTGGCGCTGGAAGGCGCCGTCGAAGACGATGGCGAAGTGTGTCCAGACGCCCGCCGGGACGGTTCCCGAGTCGTGGCTGCTGCTGTTCCCCTTCAGGTAGGCCCGGAGCGTCGAGCCGCAGACGCCGACCCAAAACGCCGAAGTGAACTGCTTGCCGACGATCGAGCGGCAGGTTTGGCTGGGGAACGGGGTTTCGAAGTTGACCCAGCCTTCGATCGTGAGCGGGCCGGTGATGTCGAGGGTGGGGTGATCCGGCACCTCGATGTAGCCGTGGTTCGGGCCACCGTTGGCGCCGGTGCCGACGAAGCGGCTGTAGCCGGTGGCGAAGGGGAACTCCGCGTGGGCGGTAGAGGCGCCGGCCAGCAACAGGACGGCAACGGCGGTCAGTTGTTTGAGTGTCATGACGATCTCCTCATCGGGAAAGAAAGCGGAGCGGCTCTTCGTCTCTCCAACGTTCGAGCCGGCGAATCTCCTCACAGTACACGTCGGCGCTCATCTGGGCAGGACCTCTGCCAGGGCCTGGAGCAGACGATCCACCTCGGCAAGAGTGTTGTAGTGCACGGGCGAGAACCGCACCGCGCCGCCGGACTGACCGGGAATCAGCTCGTCGACCAGGCGCTTGGCGGAGAAGTGGCCGGAGCGCAGGATCACTCGCGCCGACTCCGCGGCCTTCACGATCTCGCCGGCCGGTCGCCCGGGCACGACGAAGCTCACGATGGCGACCCGCGCGGCGCGGTCGGCGTCCGTTTCGCCGAGCACGCGCACGTCCGGCCGTCGGCGGAGAAACTCGAGCAGGCGCTCGGCGAGCTGCTCCTCGTGGGCGGCGATCGTTACGAAGGCGCGGTCGAGCGGGTCCTCTTCCGCACTCGCCCCGGAACGCCGCCCGAGCCCTTCCAGATACTCGACGATCGCGGGCAACGACGCCACGGCCTCGGCGCTGGCCTTGCCGGGCTGGAGCCGCTCGCGGTGCTCGTGTTCGGCGGTGAAGAAGTGGGAGAGGTTGGCCAGCCGGGCGAGGTGCTCGGCCTTGCCCCAGAGCCCCGCCAGGTGCGGGCCGAAGATCTTGTAGTGGCTGGTGACGTAGAAGTCGGCCCCGAGCGCAGCGACGTCCACTCGCCGGTGCGGTGCCCAGGCAACGCCATCGACGAGCGCCAGCGCTCCGGCCGCGTGGGCTCGCGCGATCGCTTCGGCCACCGGGGAGATCGTGCCGAGCACGTTCGAAGCGTGGGTGACGACGACGAGCTTGGTGCGCGGGGACAGCAGCGCATCGAGATCCTCGAGCCGCAGCCGCAGCGTCTCCGGGTCGAGATTCCAGGTCTTGATCTCGATGCCGTAGCCCGCCAGTCGCCGCCAGGGGCCGATGTTCGCCTCGTGGTCGACGTTCGTGACGATCACCTCGTCCCGCGGACCGAGCAGGTGGCCGACCATGGCGCGGGCCAGGTTGTGGAGCAACTGAGTGGTCGAGGGGCCTAGCACCACCTCGTCCGGGTCCGCGGCGCCGACCAACCGCGCCGCAGCGACTTGGCCGGCTTTGACCCGCTCGCTCGCCAATCGCGAGACCTCGTTGCTCGCGCCGAGCTGGACGTTCGAGTGCAGCAGGTAGTCGCGCATCCGGTCGCCGACGCCGGCCAGCACCTGGGAGCCGCCCGCGTTGTCGAAGAAGGCCCAGCCCGTGGCCAGGGCAGGGAAGTGAGCGCGCACGAAATCGAGATCGAGCCTGGAGTCGAGACCGCTTGGAACCGGAACCGGTGAGTCGGACATGGCCGGATTCTACCCAGCGCGGCCTCCGGAAGGCGAAACCTTGTTCCCGTTCTGCCCGTCTCAGCCGGTGAGCCCCTGCCACCGAGGAGTCAGGATGCCCAGCCCCGAAGGTTCCGCCCTTTCGTTCCGTTTTGCGCTCGCCGTCGCTTCCGTCCTGCTCGCCGGCACCAGCCTCGCTGAGCCGGCGGGGACTTTCCCGACTTCGCGCTTCGTCACCGACCACCCGGAGCTCGCCACGACGCCCCTCGAACGCGGGCGCCGCGTCACCGCGGCGATCCACGGGGCCGAAGTGCACCGCTACACGGTCGATCTGCGCCGCGGTCAGTTCGCTGCGGTCCGGCTCGAGCAACTCGGCGGCGACCTGGTGCTCACCGTCTTCGACCCCGCCGGCCGGTTGATCGACATCCGTGACGGCAACAGCACGGGCGCCGTGGACGTGGCGACGCTGTTCGTCGAGACGACCGGCCGTTACGCCTTCCAAGTCGCCGTCTTCGACTGGACGACTGCCGAGGCGGCCTATGCGGTGACGCTCGCGCGCCGCGAACGGGCCGGACGCAGCCCTGAGCAAAAGGCCGCGCAGCTCTTCGCGAGTTGGTACGACCGCGACTCCCCGGGGGCAGCCGTGGTCGTCGAGCGCGAGGGGCGGGTCGTTTTTCGGCGTGGTCGCGGGCTCGCCCAGGTCGACACCCGCAAGGCGATCACGCCGGCGACCGCCTTCGACTTGGCCTCGGTGTCGAAGCAGTTCACCGGCTACGCCGTGGCGCTCCTGGTCGAGCGCGGGAGCCTCCGGTTCGACGACGACATTCGGCGCTACCTCCCGGAGCTGCCCGACTACGGCCACCGCATCACGGTCCAACACCTGCTCGAGCACACGAGCGGCCTGCGCGATTGGGACGGGCTGCTCCGGCTCGCGGGCCGGAACATCGAAGACGGCATCGGGCTCGACGAGGTCGTGGCCGTGGCGGTGCGTCAGCGCGGCGTCCATTTCGCACCCGGCCACGAGCAGCGGTACTCGAACACGGGCTATGTGCTGCTGGCCAAGATCGTCGAACGAGTCACCGGGCAGCCCTTCGCGGTGTGGACCGCCGAGAACGTGTTCCGGCCGCTCGGGCTCGAGTCGTGTTCGTTCGGGGCCACGGTGGGCGCGCCCCGAGCCTTTTCCTACCGGAGCCGCGTGCCGCGGCCGGTGCCGTTCTCTCGCGAGCCCACCCTGACCTTCGGCTCGAGCTCCCTCGAATGCAGCGCCGACGACCTTCGTCGTTGGTTGGCTCATCTCCGGCACGGGGCTCCGCAAAGTGTTCGCGCGCCGCTGCCGAACCCGACGGGGCCGGCCGGGGACTACGGATTCGGCCAATGGTTCGGCGCGCGTGAGGGGCGAGCTTGGTTCGGGCACAAGGGGCTCGCGGCGGGCTTTCGTACCGCTGTCCGGACCTATCCCGGCCAGGAGCTGTCGATCGGCTTTCTGGCCAACGATGCCGACGACGACACTTACCGTCGGGCCGCCGTCCTCGAAGACCTGTTCCTGGGCGTGGCTCCGCGCCCAGTCGAGGTGCCGGAGGGCGAATTCACCCCGCCGCCACCGCCCCCCGTGATTCGGGTCCCGCCGTTTCTGGGCGTCTACGAGTCCGAGGAGGCGGGGACCTTCTACCGGGTCGTAGAACGGGCCGGTGCCTTGGCTCTGGAACACGAATGCAACGGCACGATTCCGCTCGTCGCCCTGGGTGGCGACGACTTCCGGTCGGACGCCTGGTTCGTGCCCGCCCTGAGCTTCTTTCGGGAAGCGAACGGCCCTCCGACCGGGTTTCGGATCACCCTACCGGACGGCGCCGTGATCGAGTTCCGGCGGCGGCGCCCCGACAGGGATTGAGGCTGATGGGGTCGGGGGATTTCCGCTCCGGCGCAGGAGAATGAGTTCCTGGCCCCGGCCGTCCGGCAGCCGGAGTTCTTCGCGGTAGGAGGCCGCGAGCGCCGCGAGCAGCGGATCGAACACCTCGGGAAAGAGCGTCGAGTGCACCAGGTACTCGGGCTGCCGAGACGCCACGAGCTCGGTCAGTCGGCCTGCTCGGCGTGCCTCCAATACTTCGGGGCTGACCAGCCCGCCCAAGTCGAGCACCCGCTGACGGGGCGCGAAGACCCCGAGGACGCCGATCTCGAGGGCGGCAACGGTGGCACCGTCGGGCGCTCCGCGGTCGAGATGCTCACCCAGGCTGCGGAAGGCGACGAAGCGGGGGTCCGGCGGCTGCCGCCAGGACCCGATCAGGAAGGCGCCGGGCCGGAAGATCGTGAAAAGCGCGACCGCCGCCAGACCGACCGCCGCAGCGCTGCGCAGACGGGCAGGCAAGTTCCGGGTCAGGCCGCGGCTTATCGCCAGCGCTCCGCCCGCGGCGAGAGCGACCACGGCGTTGACGGTGGGGACGTGGTACCAGGGCGCGAAAGGCACGCCGACCAGCCGATAAGCGAGCTCGTGGCCGAGCAGCCAGGCCCCCAGGGTGACCGCCGCGAGGCTTTCGGGTGAAGCCTCGGATAGCCTTCGTTTGCGAAGGAGCGCCGGGCCGACGGCCGCCATCGCGAGGGCGAGCGCACCGAAGGCGGCCCCCGGGGCCGGCAAGGAACGCTCGAGCCAGGCCCACTGCTGGGCCGAGTAAGGCGGCAAGGCGGCGGTCAGCTCGGACTGTTTGGCCCCAAGCGTATTGGGGCGCACGTCACCGAAGGTCGCGAAGACGACGCCGAGGTAGAGCACCACGGGGACCCCGAAGGCCACGGCCGCGCGCACCGCAGCGCGGCGATCCCGCCACAGCAACACGATGCCGAGCACGCCGAAGGCGAGCCCAGCATCGAGCCGGCAAGCCGCGGCCGCAGCCAACAGCAGTCCGCCGAGTCTGGGGCGGCCGCGGAACGCACACAAGACGCCCCACGGCACCAGCGCCGCCACCGCCAGGGTCTCGGCGCCCAACATCTCGAGATTCCAGCGCAGCGTGAAGACCAAGACGCCGAACAGCAACGGCAGTGCCCGGCGTTGGAGCGGCTCGTTGGCGCGGAGCATCGAGGCGTAGGCGAGGACGAGGGCGACCAACGAACCCACGGACAGCAGCGTGCCCCAGGCGGCGACGTCGAGCGGCGAGACCGCGGTGAGGGCCGCGAGCCCAAGCCCCCAACCGGGAGCCGTCGTGCCCAGGACGCGCTCGCCGGGGTTGTATTCGAAGCTGCCGGTGGCAGCGAGGTTCGCGGCGTAGCGGTAGGTGATGAACGCGTCGTCGTAGGAGAAGCGCCAGAAGCCCACCGCGACGAGGACGGCGAAGGCGAAGAGGGCGAGCGGCAGGAGCATGCGAGCGCAGGTTTCAGGCGAGAACCACGCCGTCGAAGACGGTCCCTTCGCCGAGCCGGCGAGGCCCGGGGGGAGGCGAGCCGGATAAACTTCCCGCATGACCACCGCACACCGTTTCTGGCTCGGTAAGTCCGAGCCTTCGTTGTATTCGATCGACGACCTCGCCCGGGACGGCAGGACCGGCTGGGAGGGAGTCCGCAACTACACCGCGCGCAATTTTCTACGCGACGACCTGAAGCTCGGGGACCGCTTGCTGTTCTACCACTCCAGTTGCCCGGAGACCGGTGTCGCGGGCATCGCCGAGGTGTGTCGCGAGGCCTACCCGGATCCGACGGCCTTCGATCCCACCCATCCCTACTTCGACGAGAAGAGCAAACCGGAGACCCCCACTTGGTTCCGGGTGGACGTCTCCTTCGTCGAGAAGTTCCCCCGCGTCGTGACCCTGGAGACCTTGAAGACGACCCCCGGCCTCGAGGCCATGCTGGTCGTACGCAAGGGCCAGCGCCTCTCGGTGATGCCCGTGACGCCGGAGGAGTTCGACATCGTCGTCGCTCTCGGGCGCCGGTAGCCCGGCGCTCAGCCGCCGATTCGGTAGCGTAACGTCACGGTCGCCGAAACGCTCGTCTGGCCGGCGGAAACGGGGGTGCTCGAGTCGGCCATCATGGCCATCTTGGCGAAGCCCATCTGCATCACCGGGGGCTGCACCTGGACGCCGCCTTCCTGAACGTCGAGCAGGGCGCCGAGCGGAACCCCCAGGGCCTCGGCGAGGGCCCGCGCCTTCTTCTGGCCGTCCTCGGCGGCCAAGCGCAGGGCCTGCTCGCGGGCCGCCTGGTCGTTGCGCACCCGAAAATCGACGCCGTCCACCCGGTTGGCGCCCGCGGCGAGAGCAGCATCGAGCACCGGGCCGATTTTGGCGAGGTCGGTGACCACGACGGAAACGACGTTGGCCGCCTGGTACCCGACGATCTTGGGCTCGTGGGGTTGGGTCGAACGCGGATCGGGGTTGCCGTAGACGGCCGACAGGGTCAGTTGCGAGGTTTGGACGGCCGCGCTGGGAATCCCGAGCTTGGTCATTCCCTCGAGGATGGCGTTGGCTACACGGTTGACCGCCAGTTGGGCTTCTCGCGCGGTGGTTTCCTGGGCCTGGACGCCCAGCCTGACGACGCCTTCGTCGGGATCGACGCGGACTTCACCGACGCCGCTGACCGTGATCGTGGAGAGGGGCTGGTGGGGCATCGGTCGTCCTTCCCCGGGTTCGTGAGCGGCGAGGGGCCCGGCCCCCAAAGATAAGGTCAGAGTGGTGACAGCGAGCGACCGAGTGAGTTTCGACACGGTGGTTTCTCCTTGCTGGGGTGGCTGGCCGAACCGACCAGCGCGCCGAGGACATTAGCAAAGGCCATGCCTCCGTGTCCCGACTCAGTTGGCGAGCTCGTCCGGCCGGACCAGGACGCGCAGGATCGGAAGCTGGCCGACCCGGGCATCCCAGTAGGGCGTGTGCCGCCACCACCATTCGAAACGCGCCCGCGGATCGGCCGCGAAGGTCGCATCGGCGAGGGCGGCCCGCCACTCGGCGGCGACGGCGGCGTCCTCGGCGAGGCGACGGCGGGCCTCCGCCTCGAGCACCCGCCGCTCGATGTACTCCTTGCGTTCGACCACGGACGAAAGCAGACCCCAGGAGAACAGCGAATCCGGCGCGTCGGGTTCGAGCAGCTGGGCGGCGAGCTCGAAGTCCGGCTGGTCGGCGGGCAACCACAGGCTGCCGGCCGGCACCGCCACTCGCTCGCGGCTACGCACGACGGTGGCCTCGGCCCCGTGGCGCCCCTGGTAGGGCCGCGCGGCGAAACTCGGGGACTCGACGCGCAGAGTTTCGACTTCGAGGGTGAGGCCCTGTTCGAGCCGGCAGGTGTGGATGCCGTGGAGGGCGAGCTTCTCTTCGATCGCCGGCCAGCCCGCCAGCACGATGTACCCGCGGGGCCGCGTCACCGTTCGCTCGGGCTCCGAGCGATGCACCCAGGGCACCACGATGCCGCGCGGATCGTCTCCGCGTTGCACCCCGCGCCGGTAGTCGAGAAACGGTTCCCCGGTCACGACGGAGGTTTCCAGGTGCCAGTCGTAGACCGGCCAGTGGAGCGTTTCACCGCTGGGTTTCGGACGCCAGGCGAGCACGAGCTCGTCCGCCCGGGCATCGCGGGCGCCCTTGGCAACGACCTCCGCCTCGGCCTTCGCCACGGCTTCGACGAGCTCTTTGCCGCCTTTGCCCACCTCGGTCAGGAAGCTGCCGAGAAACTCATACAGGGCCTTCACCCGCTTCTCGTAGGGCTTGTAAGAGTGCATTTCGAGGAGCAGCGACGGCCGGTTGCGCAGGGGAAAGTAACCCGAGGAATAGCGCGCCGCGCCCACCCAGCTCGAGAACCCGGCCGCGGGGTCGGCGCCGTTCTGTAGATCGACGTAGGGGCCGGTGCGGTAACCGGCTTCCTCCGTGGCCACCAGGGCGGGCGCCAGGTGGGCGCGCATCCAGGCGTCCGCACCGAGGGCCAGCTGCGGCGCTTCGACCCAGGACCAGGTCAGGGTCCAGTCGTGGTCGGAGCCGTCCGTGACGTGGGTATCGACGACCAAGTGCGGACGCCAGCGGGCGACGAGGCCGGCCAGGGCCTGGGCCTCGGGGGTCTCGAGTTTGACGAAGTCGCGGTTCAGGTCGAAGCCGGCGGTCGTGGTGCGAAAGCCCATGCCGAGCACCGGGCCGTCCTGGTTCGGGCGGTTCCAGGGCGAGGTCCGCTCGTGGCCGTCGAGGTTGTAGATCGGCACCACCAGGAGCACCGCGTCGCCGAGGGTGGCCGCCACATCCCGCGACCCGAGGGAGAAGTCGCGCAGCAGGGCGAGCAGGGCGTCCTTGCCGTCGATCTCCCCGGCGTGGATGCCCGCGAGCACGAGCACCACCGGCCGCTGGGCCGCCCGCGCCGCTTCCGGGCTGGTCAAGCCATCGCGGGAGAGGACGGCCAGCGGCATCTCCCTGCCCTCCGCGGTATGGCCGAAGCTCGTCACCGTCAGCCGCCCCGCCGAGCCCGCTGCGAGCCGGCGGAGATACTCGCGGGTTTCCGCGGCGGAGGGCGTCGAGCGGTAGGCTGAAGTCTCGACCGGCGTCGGCGGGGCCGACGGTGTGGGTGGCGGAGGTGGTGTGGCCCCGAGGGTGGCCCCCAAGGCAGTGAGAGCGATCACGAAACGCAGCATGGCGGTGATCCTACCGCCGTCGGGAGCCTATACTTCCGAGTTCATGAGCGACATCCACCATTACCGCGGCGCCGAGATCGAAGTCACCTGGAACAAACACCGTTGCACCCACACGGCGGTCTGCCTGCGCAGTCGCCCGGAGGTCTTCGACACCGCGGCGAAACCCTGGGTGAAGCCCGATGCCGCGAGCGCCGAGGCGGTGATCGAGACCGTGCTGGCGTGCCCCTCGGGGGCCTTGCGCTTCACCCGCAAGGACGGCAGTGGCGCCGAGACGCCGGACGGCACCAACGTGGTGGTCATCGCGCCCCGTGGGCCGCTCTACCTGCGCGGCGACATCGACGTGGTGGACGCCGATGGAAACCTGCTGTTCTCGGACACCCGCTTGGCGCTCTGCCGCTGCGGCCACTCCGAGCGCAAGCCGTTTTGTGACAACACCCACCGCAAGACTGGTTTCGCCGACGAGGCACCGCTCGCGGCACGGCCCGCGGCCCTCGAAGAACTACCCCCCGGCAAGGTCACCGTGCGCCTGGCGCCGAACGGCCCACTGATCGTGCGCGGTCCGGTCGAGGTGGTCGATCCCGTCGGGGAACAGACCTGCGCCCGCACCGACAAAGTCAGCCTCTGCCGCTGCGGCGCCTCGGCCTCGAAGCCCTTCTGCGACGGCAGCCACAACGGCATCGAGTGGAAGAGCTGAGGCGGGCTGCGGTCGAGCGGATCTGCCGCTCGCTGCTCACTCCACGACCACCCGCGTCACGCCGGCCGCGACTTCTACCGACTTCTCCCAGGTGCCGCCGGAGGCGCTGACCACCTGCACGGTCCACCGGCCCGGGGGGATTTCACCGACCGTCGTCTGTCCCAGGAACAGCGGGCGTTGGTAGGCCAGCTCCAGGCCCTGGTGGAGAGTGGGGAGGGGGCCGTCGGCACCGACCAGGGTCACGTGGGCGGCCTCGGTGCTGGCGCGCAGGGCCGGCACTTCGATCTGGAGTTCGGCGCCGGGGCCGAGGACCACGGGCACCGCGGGGCCGGGATGGCTGACCGTCAGGCGCGTTTGGGCGTACCCATGGCAACTCAGCCACAACGTCCAGGAGCCGAGCGGCAGGCTGGCGAGGCGCACGCGGCCCCGTTCGTCGGCCTCGCCGCTGCCGCGATAGGCCACGCGGCCCTGACCATCGACGGCCGCCACGGCCACCGAGGCGCCGTTCGGTAGGAGTCCACGGAGTGTGCGGACTTCGAGCACGAGGCCGGGGGCGGGAGCCAAGCGCAGTTCCGCCTCGGCATCGCCCACGGTGACTTCGACCGCGGCTTCGCCCTGGGCATAGCCGTCTTTTTGGCCCGAGAGCCGATACCGCCCCGGCGCGACATCGGGGAAGCGGAAAAGGCCCGCTTCGTCACTCCGTTGTTCGCTGCCCCACCCGCCGAACGCGCCGGCGTCTTCGCCGCGGAGATTCACGCGCACATTCGGCAGGGCCTCGCCGTCGCTGTCGATGACCCGCCCAGCGACGGTCGAGCCGACGATTTCGAGGGTGATGTCGCGGTCGCCGTCGAGGGCCACCGTCTCGGAGTGGGCGAAGCCGTTCCAGTTGGTGGCCACGGCCACCTGGTATTCGCCAGGCGCCAGGTCGGGCACGCTGAACTGGCCGGCGTGGTCGGTGGTGGCGAAACCGCCTGCGAGTTCCTGGGACGTCGACACCAGGATGCCCGCGTTGGGGACCGGCCGGCCACCGCGGAGAACGCGCCCGGTCAGGGTGTAGCCGCCGCCGAACTCGAGTTCCACCCGGGTCTCCGCCGCTCCGGCTTCGACGTCCACCTGCGCCATGGTCTGGCGGTTGCCGACCGACGCGATGACCGTCCAGGCCCCGGGGGTGACGTTCTTGACCTCGAAACCGCCGCGAAAGTCGAGCTGCCCAGGAGCGTACTGGGTGCCGTCCAAGGACGTCGCCACGATCTGCAGCTCGTTCAACTCGTCGAAGCTGAGCCCCTTGACCGTGCCGACCAGCCGGGCGCCGCGGCGCAGGGTGACGACCACGCCTTCGACGGACTGGGGACCGACCTGGATCGGCTCTGGCGATTCGCCGGGGGCGTAGTCGAGGCTGTCGGCGCGCAGGCGGTAGCGGCCCGGCTTCAGGTTGGTGATCTCGAAGCTGCCGTCGGGGCGAATCGGGCCGCGTTCCTGCAGGCTGCCGCCGGGTTCCTCGGTGGCCGCGACTTCGCCCTGGTCCACGGCCTGGCCCTCGGGACCCAGCACCCGGCCGCGGACGTGGAGGCCGCGCTCGAGCCGGAAGTCCAGCCGGTTGTCCCCCGGTCGCACGGTGATCGTACGGATGGCGTCGATCAGGCCTTGAGATCCAGCCGCCAGCCGCCGCTCCCCCGGCGGCACGCCGGAGAGCCGGTAGCTGCCCTCGGCATCGGTGCGCGTGAATTCGTTGCCGAAACCCGTGGTGTCGCGCAGGTAGACGAAGGCGTCCTCGAGCGGACCGCCGTCGGGGCCGGTGACCCGGCCGGTGACCACGGCACCGCGGTCGAGCTCGAAAACAACTTCCGGAATCACCTCGCCGGCGACGATTTCGATCGTCTTCGCCGGGGGTTCCAGGAAGCCGGCGGCGGTAGCCAGCAGTTGGATCGTGCCCGGGGCGAGTCCCTCGAGGGTGAACGCGCCGGTGGCGTCGGTCGTGGCGCCTTCCCAGCGGCTTTCCGGGGATGCCACCTGCGCGCCTTCGATGCCGCCGCCCCCGCGTTCGATCACCCGGCCGGTGACGCGACTCGCCGGCACCAACTCGACGACCAGCTCCTCGGCCCGCGGAACGCGCACGCCAGGTACGTCCTGGCGGACGAAACCCGGGTGCTGCAGGGTCAGCGTCACGGTGCCGCCGGGCGGCAGGTCGGCAATGGTGAACTCACCGTCCGGGTTGGAGAACACCCGGTTTTCATCGTCTTCGGAGACGATCTCGAGCAGGCGACCCTGGCTGGCGAAGAAGCCGATTTCGACGTCCGCCAGCGGGTCCCCGGCCGGGTCCACCACCCGGCCGCGCAAGGTCGCCGCGGCGGCGAGGTGGACGGTGCCGAGGTCCACGGTGCTGCCCCGCTCGGGCACTTGCAGGCCGCGAACGGTGACCGGCGCGAAACCCGCCGCGCGCACCCGCAAGTCGTAGCGACCGGGCTCGAGACCCGGAATCCGGAACCGGCCGTCCGCCGTCGTCTCGCGGCGGTGCCGGCCGGAGGACGCGGGATCGGGGCTCGTTGTGTCGAAGTAGCGGGTCTGGCTGCCCGCGGGCGAGAGGGTGGCGACGGCGCCCGCCAGGGGTTCTCCCTCGCCGTCGACGACTCGCCCCACGGCGACGCGGAAAGCGACCACGGGAATGCGCAGGTTGGCCCGGGTTTCGCCGGACGCGAGGGCTGCCGTGGCGAGCTGACCGCGGGCGAGCTCGGGACGGACGGCGCGCAGGGTGAAGGCTCGGCCCGGGGTCAGATCGGCGAGGCGGAAGCGGCCGTCGGCTCCGGTGCGGAAGCGAGGCGGTGGAAGCAGCGGCGTCGGTTCTTCGTCACTTTCGGCGGTGACCAGGAAGCCCTCCTGGGGGCGGCCCTGGGCGTCGACGACCTGGCCGGTCACCGTGGCCGCCGGAGTCAGGCGGAGCGTGTTGGGCGGCACCCCGGCGCGCACCTCGGTGCGCAGGGGTACGTAACCCGGCGCCGCCACCTTGAGCTCGTAGACCTCGCTGACGCCCGCGGTGGCCAGCAGTTCGAACTGGCCCTCGGCACCCGTGGTGGTGAACTCGCCCGTGTGGCCGGTGGGCCAGACCAGAGCGCCCGCCACCGGGGTACCGGCGGCGGACCGGACGCGGCCCGTCAGGCGCACCGGGGGCACCAGTCGCGGCAGCGGCCCGGTGCCGTCCCAGCGGGCGCTGAAGCGGCCCGCGGCCACGATCTCGAAACCCTCCTGGCTTGCCGGCTCGACCCCGCGCGGAACTAAACCCCGGCCCTGCGCGTCCGTGGCCCACACCGGTTGCCCCGCCAGCCAGAACACCGCCTCGGGCACGGGCTGTCCGGCCGCGTCGAGGACGGCCACGGCGCGCTCGGCCGCGGGGGCGGCGGTGTCGAGTTTCGGCACCGGGTGGGGAAACTCCCGCGGCTGTTGGAGGGCTCCCAACTCCACGTCGGCGATGACCGGTAGCGTCTCCTCTATGCGCCGGCCCTCCTTGTCGACGAAACGCAGGCGCCAGTGCCCCGGGTTCGTGGCGGTCAGCTGGAAACGGCCGTCGGCGTCGGTCGTGCCCTGCACGGTGGGCGGCGGCTCGGGTTCGAGGCCGAGGACCCAGCGGCCGAGGTGCGAGCGGTCCGGCGCCGGTAGCAGCTCGACGCGGGCGCCGGCGACGGCGGCTCCGCGCGGGTCGAGCAGTTGGCCCGAAATCGTCAGGGGCTCGGCGGCGAGCAGGGGGAGGGGGGCGAGGGCGAAAACGAACGGCAGCAGGCGGCGTCGAAACGACATGACCCGCTGATTGTGCCAGGTTCTCGGGAAAGCGCGTCAACTTCGACGATAGTCGTCTTCGTAGCGCACGATGTCGTCTTCCCCGAAATAGTCGCCGAGCTGGACCTCGACGAACTCTACGAGTTCGGCGGTGGGATTACGAATGCGGTGTTTGGCCCCGCGGGGGATGAACAGGTGGTCGCCGGGCCCGAGCGGATGGACGACATCCTCGAGCACCACCTCGGGCCGGCCGGAGACGATCACCCAGTGCTCGGCGCGGTGCCGGTGGCTTTGATACGAGAGCTGCTGGCCAGGGCGCACCCGGATCACCTTCGACTTGAAGCGGTCGGTGTCGCGCAGCACCTCGAAGTCGCCCCAGGGGCGGTGTTCGAAAACGTGTTCGGTGGCTTCCTTGCGGCCCGCGGCCCGCAGCTGGTCGACCACCTGTTTGACTTCCTGGGACCGGCCGCGGCGGGCGACCAGCAGCGCGTCGGCGGAGTCGACGACGAGCAGATCCTCGACGCCGACCAAGCCGTAGACGCGCCGGCCGTGGGGGTGGACGAAGTTGTTGCGGGCGTCCACTTCGACCACCGCCGGATCAGGCTCGGTGCCGTGGAGGCGAGCCACCTCGTCCCAAGAACCGACGTCGCTCCAGCCGATTTCGGAAGGGATGACCACCAGCCGCTCGAGCTTCTCCATGATCCCGTAGTCGAGGCTCTCGGAGGGCAGGCCGCGATAGATCTCGTCGAGGTTGCCGAGGTCGGCGCGCAGGCCCTGGATTTCTCGCCACAACATCGGCATGTGGGTGGCGAAATGGCCCGCCATCACCGAGGCGCGGAAGACGAACATGCCGGCGTTCCACAAGAAAGTGCGGCGGCGCAGGTACTCCTCGGCGGTCCGAGCGTCCGGCTTTTCGCGGAAGGAAGTGGCCAAGTGGGCAATGGCGCCGCCGCCCTCGGCGAAGACTTTCGGGGTGACCTCGAGATAGCCGTAGCCGGTCTCGGGCCGCGTCGGCAAGATTCCGAGGGTGACGACCTCGCCGCGTTCCGCGCACTGGACGGCCAAGGCCAACACGCGGTCGAACGCGGCCTCATCCGCGATCAGGTGGTCGGCCGGGAAGATCCCGACAATCTCGTCGCCCGCGCCGCGTTGCTCGGCGAGATGGCAAGCGAGGGCCACGGCCGGGGCAGTGTTGCGCCCGAGGGGCTCGAAGATCGCCCAGGTGTCGGCGAAACCCAGCTCGGCGAGCACGCCGCGGGTCAACACCTCGCTCTCGGCCACCGCGATCACCCCCGGCACTCCGAACCGGCCGAGGCGCCGCAACGTCTTCGTCAACAGCGCCTCGTCGAAAAGAGCCGCGAACTGCTTGGGAAAACTGGCCCGGGAAACCGGCCAGAGTCGCGTGCCGGCACCGCCGGAAAGGACGAGAGGGATCATCGGTAAGTGTCCTCGAAGGGCGGGATCATATCTCCGTTGCCACGGGTTCGGTTGTCACCGAGCTGGCTAGGCTTTACACTGCTGGGCCATGAACGGACCGAGGACCGTAACGCTTTCACCAGGTGCTTTCGAGGTTCTGAGCCGGTACGCGACGGACGACCAACGCCGAACGGACCTCGTCGAAGCGGCCTTGACGGCCTTCTTGGTCAGGCCAGCTTCGTCTGACCCGGCCCAGGATCGCCGGACGATCGATGCCCACGCGGCAGAGCTCAACGAAGAGGCTCTCGACGTGCTTTCTTATCAGTTCGTGCCGTGAAGCGCGGCGAGCTCTATCGGGTGCGAAACCCCACGGCTGCCGATCCACGGCGACAGCGCGTTTTCGTCGTCGTCAGCCGCCAGACGGTGATCGACTCAGCGTTTTCGACCGTCGTTTGTGCCCCGGTTTACACGCGTCGAGATGGATTGTCGACCCAGGTCCATGTCGGCGTGGATGACGGGCTGAAGCACGACAGCAGCATTCATTGCGACGAGTTGGTGAGTCTTCAGAAGTCGCAGCTGACCGACTACGTGGGTTCGCTTGGCCCCGCCGTCCTTCCGGCGCTCGACCGGGCCCTCGCAATCGCCCTCGACTTGTGGCCAGGGAAGCTTTCCCACTGAACCGCCGCGAACTCCTCCGCTCCTTCTTGCTCTCCTCCGTAGCCGCTTGCTGGCCGCGCTCGATTTGGGGCGCGGGCTCGGGGGTGGAGTTGGCCCTGGCGGGGCGGCGTCTCTACCTGAGTTGGGGGTCGCCAGCGAAGCGGGTGACTTGGGAGTTCCGAGCGCCCGCGGGGGAGGCGGTGACGCTGCGCTCCGAACTCGGCCGGGTGCGTTTGGCGAGCGGTGGCCGCGAGGGGGCGGAAGTCACGGCTCGCGCCGACGCCGGCGGTCGCCTGCGCGTGTCGGCCGAGGCCCTAGGAGTGGGCGAGCCCGAGGTGCCGGGGGACTTCCTGGAGGTGGCCTCCACGGCCGGCACGGAACGGCTCGCGGTGTGGATCGAACCCGCGCTCGGCCAGTGGCGGGGCGCCGCGGACGGCGGCGAGATCGAGCTGGGCATCGCGGCCGTGCACGCGGCCCTCGTGCGCACGAGCCGCGGGGCCGAGATCGTGCTGCTGTCGCCGCCCCGGCGGCGTCGGCCCGACGGCACTTTCGTTCGTGGCCAGGACGGCTTCGTGTGGGACTTCGACGCCGTGGACCGCTGCGAGCTGGCTCGGCTCGATCCCGAGACCTTGAACGTGCGCCCGGTGCCCTTCGAAGGCTCCGGTCTCGAACGCGTCAACCTCTTTTGCTCCGGCCACGTGCACCTTGGGGACGGGCGCCTGCTCTTCGCCGGGGGTCACGTTTCGAGCCGGCCCGGGGACCCGGTCACGGCGGGCTGGCTCCATCTCTTCGACCCCCGCGGACCGGGAGAAGGCTGGCAGCGGGTGCCGGTGCCGCTGGCCCGGGAACGCTGGTACCCGTCCCTCGTGACTCTGCCGGACTGCCGCGTGCTGATCGCCTCGGGCAGCGCGGCGCCGCTCAACGGCGATCACCGCGACCACCTTCCGCTCGCGGGGTACTACGGTACGGTCGATGCCGGTTATGAACTGTTCGATCCCGGTCGTGGCCTCCTCGAGCCCCCGAGTTCCGAAGCGATGCGTCTGGTGGATCTCTCGCTCGACCGGCGCGACGGCGAGGCGCGGCCGCAAGCAGTGACGACCTACCCGGCCCTGTTCGTCTTGCCCGGCGGGTCCGCGGGCGTCCTCCTCGTCCAGGAAGCGCACCGGGGTTGGCTCCACGAGCTGGTCTCGGGTGGCACGCCGCGGTTGGCTCGCCGTTGTTACCGCATGGTCGCCACCCGCGGCTCCCGCAGCTACCCGCATTACGGTTCCGCGGTGCTGCTGCCTTTCGCCGACGGCGACTCGCGGCTCCGCCTGCTGGTCGTGGGGGGACAACACGAACGGGAGGACGACCACGGCCGACTCGACGCCCGGCGGGCCACCACCGACACCGCGGAGATCTTCGACTACGACGCCGCCCGGCCGCTCGATCGCCAACGCGGCTGGCGTGCCGTGGGCCCGGCACTGGAACGCCGCGCCCTGGGTGATGCCACGCTCCTGGCGGATGGCACGGTGCTGGTCAGCGGAGGCATCTCCCGCGGTTGGGCGAACCACAACCGGGCCTCCGACGCCGTGCTCGTGGCGGAGATCTTCGACCCCACGACCGAGACTTTTCGGCCCGCGGCACGGGCACGGCTCGATCGCCGGTACCACTCGACGGCCCTGCTGCTGCCCGACGGCAGCGTGCTCAAGATGGGCAGTACGGGCGGCTTCGGCGCCGGCCGCGACGAGGCGCGCCAACCCTGGACGCGCCCGCGCTTCGACGCCGAGCGTTACCTTCCCGGCTACCTCTGGCGAGGTCCGCGACCGCGGGTGACCCGGCTCGACGCCGATGGGACGTTGGCCTACGGCTCGTCCTTCAGTCTCGAGGTCGTCCTGGCGGAGCCGGACCCCCCGCGAGTGTTGGCTCTGCGCCTGGGCTCCGTAACCCACGGTCTCGACATGGACCAGCGGGCGGTGTGGCTGGAGATTCTCGGCCGAGAGGTGCTGGGCGACGGCCGCGAGCGACTGCGGATCCGCGCCCCGGGCTCGGGCGCCGTGGCGCCGCCGGGGGACTACCAGTTGGTGGTCATCGACGGCCGCGGCGTGCCCTCGCGGGGGGTGATGGTGCGTTTCGGTTGAGGGCTGCTCTCAAGCCCCATGGCGCGGGGCCAGCCGTTCCGTGGGCAAACCGGCGCACTCGCGCAGGGCGGCCTCGACGTATTTGCCCACCATGGCGCCGCGCCACATGGTTTGGAAGTCGGTGTTGTCCATGGGCGTCGCGTGTTTGCGCGCCTTGGCCGCGGCGGCGGCAATGGTCTCGGCGTTGAGCGGATGGCCGACGAGACTAGCGACGGTTTCCTCGGCGGCCACCGGGGCGGACGCCACGGCTCCCAGGAACACCCGGGCCTCGTGCACGATGCCGGCGCCGTCGAGCCGCACGGCGGCGCCCACGGACAGCACCGCGAAGTCGATCGAACCGCGGCGGCGCAGCTTCCAGAAGGCGCTACGGACGTGGTCGGCGCTCGAAGTGCCGGGCACCACGATCGCCGTGACGATCTCTTCCGGCCGCTTGGTCAGGTAGCGAATGCCGTCGTCCTGGTAAAGCGCCTCGAGCGGCTCCTCGCGTTCTCCGGCGGTTGAAACGAGTTTCACCCGGGCGCCCAGGGCGAGCAGCAGGGGGGCCGAATCGCTCGCGGTGTGCGCCCAGCAGCGCGGCGAGCTCGGGGCCACCCAGCACACCTCGCCCGCTTCCTTCATGCAGTAGTGGATGGCGCGCCGCCACTCCTCGGTCTGGTTGTAGTAGGTGCAGCGGGTGTCCACGGCGACGTTGCCGCCGATCGTGCCCTGATTGCGCAGCGGCGGCGAGGAGATGGCCTCGACGGCGCGGACCAGGGCGGGGTACCGCTCCCGCACGGCGGGGTGCTCGGCGACCTCGGTCAAGGTGGTGGTAGCGCCCAAGTGGACATCGCCGTTGGTATGGATGCCGTGGAGCTCGGAGACCCCCGACAGGCCGATCACCACCTCGGCTTGCTGGTGGCGGCGCTTCAGATTGGGGTAGAGGTCGGTGCCGCCGGCCACTAGGCGAGCGCGGGCGCCCTCCCCGGCGAGGATGGCGGCGGCCTCGGCGACGGAGGTCGGGCGGCGATAGACGAAGGGCGGCAGGCGTAACATCGGCAGCTCCTCAGGTCGTCGTCAGGGCGGCGAGCCGCTTCTTGCGCAGGGCTTCTTCGCGTTCGCTCATGGTCCCCGACGAGCCCCGGATGGCGCTGTGGAACTCGGAGCGTTCCTCGTTGATCGCGCGGCCGTCCCCACCCTGGGCCGGAGTCGGCACGATCAGCGTTTCGCCGTAGTCGATGTCCGGGAACGGCCCCGGACCGAAACGCCCGGCTCCGCCCTTGGCCTTCTGCTCGAGGGCCTTCAGGATCATGTGGGGGTGGATCGGCACTTGGTCGACCCGCACACCCACGGCGTCGAAGATCGAGTTGGCCACCGCCGGCATCATGGGCAGGAGCGGCCCCTGGCCGACCTCCTTGGCTCCGAACGGGCCTTCCGGCTCCGGGTCCTCGATCAGGTAGGTCGTCACCTTCGGCATGTCTTCGAAGGTCGGGCTCTTGTACTCGAGCAGCGACGGCATTTTGTGGACGAGCGCGTGGGAGCGTGCCTTGGGCAGCCGGCGATAGGACATTTCTTCCATGATCGCCTCGGACAGGCCCATGTAGACGCTGCCTTCGACCTGCCCCATGACCAGCACCGGATTCAGCGACCGGCCGATGTCGTGGGCGATCCACACCTGTTCGACCTCGTACATCCCGGTTTCGGGATCGACCACTGTTTCGACCACCGCCGCCGAGTACGAGTAGGCCGGCGACGGCCCCACGCCGGCGCCGCGGTAGCGGCCAGGCGAACGCGGAGGAATGTAGCTGCCGGTGGTGGCGAGGGTGCCGTGCAGGGCCTCGGCCAAGATCACGGCTTCCCGGAAGCTCGCCCCGCGCGCCGGGTCCGCGGCATCGAACACCCGGCCGCCGGAGAACACCAGGCGCTCCGTGGGCACCTCGAGCTGCTTCGAAACCGCCGTGGCCACCAGGTCCCGGGCGCGCTCGGCGGCTTCGACCGCGGCGTTGCCCATCATCAGGGTCACCCGCGAGGAGTAGCTGCCGAGGTCCACGGGCGTCAGGTCGGTGTCGGCGACGCACAGCCGGATGTCCTTGAGATCGACCCCGAGCACTTCGGCGACCATGGCCGCGAGCACCGAGTCCGAGCCCTGGCCGATCTCGCTTTCACCGCAGAAGACGGCCACGCCGCCCGAGCGGTCGAGTTTGACCAGAACGCCGGACTGCGGCATGTGGTTCCAGTAGATCGGCAGGCCGGCGCCGCACAGGTAGGCGCCGCAGGCGAGGCCGAGGCCCCGGCCGTGGGGCAACTTGCCGTAGCGCTCGCGCCAGCCGCTGCCGGCGACCACCGCCTCGATGCAGCGGCCGAGGCCGATGGTGCCGACTTTCAGCCAGTTGGCCGTTACCGTGTCGGGCTGGACGAGGTTCCGGAGGCGCAGGTCCGCCGGGTCGATACCCAGCCGGTGGGCCGCTTTGTCGAGCTGGATCTCCCAGCCGAAACGCGGCTGGGGCGTGCCGTGGCCCCGTTTCGGCCCGCAGGGCGGCTTGTTGGTGAAGCAGCGGATGCCGTCGAACCGGTACGCCGGCAGGTCGTAGGTCACGGTCTGGAGGGCGCCCGTGTAGTAGGTCGAAGCCACGCCATAGGAGCCGTAGGCGCCGCCGTCGAGGGCCGTGCGCAGGTGTTGGCCGAGAATTTGGCCGTCCTTGGTGAACCCCGTCTTCAGGTGCATCGCCACCGGGTGCCGGCCGCGATGGCAGTAGAAGACTTCTTCCCGGGTCAGCGTCACCTTGGTCGGCCGGCCGAGCTTGAGCGCCAGGGCTGCGGCCACGATCTCGTGGTTGAAGGGGTCACTCTTGCCGCCGAAGCCGCCGCCGTTGGGTGTTCCCACCACGCGCACCCGCGAGGGTGGCAAGCCGAGCACCTTGGCCACCGAGCGGTGCAGGTAGTGGGGTGTTTGGGTGGAGGAGTACACCGTCACCCGGTCGTCGTCCTCAGGCACCGCCACGGTGGCGTGTTGCTCGAGCGCCAGGTGGGTGTTGCCCTCGTAGAAGAACGTGTCCTCGAGCACCAGATCGGCGGCTGAGAACGCGCCGTCCAAGTCGCCGAAGCTCATCGAGATCTTCTTGTGGACGTTGCCTTCGTCGCCGTAGTCGTGGATCCGCGGCTCGGCCGTCGCCAGGGCCTCGTCGACGCTGGCGATCGTCGTCAGCAGCTCGTATTCGACGCGCACCGCGAGCGCCGCCTCCCACGCCGCGTCTTCGGTAGTCGCCGCCACCGCGGCCACCGGGTCGCCCACGAACCGGACCTTGTCCGGGCACAGGGCGTGTTCGTCCTGGGACACCGGGAGAATGCCGAAAGTGATCGGCAACTCGGTGCCGACCAGATTCCCCAAATACCCGGGAACCTTCTCGGCGGCGGAGAAGTCGATGGATACGATCTTGGCGTGCGGCACCGTCGAGCGCACCAGGCGGACGAAAGCCATGCGCGGGAACGAAAGGTCGTCGGCATACCGGGTGGCCCCGGTGACCTTGGAACGCCCGTCCACCCGCCGGAACGGCGTGCCGACGATGTTCTTCGGCTCCTGGAGAACCTTGGGGGTTGGGGCAGGCTTACGGACCGGCTCGGCCATGGGGAGCTCCCGGGGAGAAGTTGAACCTAGATTCAAAAGTCTGCCACGGGAGGGGCGGGGTGGTCAAGGAATTGGGGCGGTCGCCTGAAACCGCAGGAACGCCCCCAGGTACCGCTCGTCCAGACTCTTCTTGTCCCGCCGGGCGGGCATCACGCCGTCGCTGACTTTGAGCTCGAAGCGGTAGTAGTACTCTTCGCTGCCGCCGAAGAAGCCGCCTAGGTTTCTCGCGACCAGCTCCGGTTTCAGCTCGACCGGCGTGCCGACTCGTTTGCCCGGGGTGTCCATGACGATCACGACCCGTTCGGGACCGCTCTCGAGGGTGATGACGTTCTCGGCCGAGACCGAGCCGATTTCGAACCGCAGCGCGTCGACCGGCGCGGGAGAGACCAGGAAGATCTCGGACAACGAGCCGCCGCGCACCCAGACGCCGTCCGGGTGCTTTTCGCCGACGAAGAAATTCTCCTTGGGAACCACCCAGAGCTTGTCCTGCCAGGTCGGCAGGAAGTACCCCGGCACCCGGCCCCAGGGCAGGAGCGTCAACTCGAGAGGCAAGGCTCGGAACGCCGGCATGCGGGCGTGGACCTGGAGGCCGAACTCGGGTGCCACCTGCTGGACGGGGGTCATCACCACCGGTGCCGTCCACAAGCCCGCGGCGGCGAAGGTCGCCACCAGCGCGCCCCCCTTCAGCCAACGCACTGGTAAGAACAGCAGCGCCGGGTAGATCGAGGCGAAGTAGCGGTTGCCCAGGAACCCGGCGCCGCCGTGGAAGTTGTCCGGCCGCACCAGCAGGAAAAAGACGGAGTAACCCAAGATCGCGAGCAGTAATAGGTGCCGTGCGCGGTCCTTGGGACCGAAGAGATACGACGCCAGGGCGAGCAACGCGAAGGGGAAATAAGGCAGCAAGCCGGCGTGGCGGCCGACGAAGAAATACCCGACGTTGCGGGCGAACAC
The DNA here is from genome assembly GCA_033762835.1 of Thermoanaerobaculia bacterium. Lineage (GTDB taxonomy): Bacteria > Acidobacteriota > Thermoanaerobaculia > Multivoradales > DATKCC01 > JANRLG01. Next base: position 27,597 of record JANRLG010000039.1, on the reverse strand, counting down.
CGCCGTCGTCGAGCTGACGTTGATGCCCGACCACGAGCCGAAGCTGGTGTTCGGATAGGTGTCGAAGAAGCGCTCCGAGCTCTCGAGCGGGAAGGACTTGTCGAAGGAGCTGCGTTGAGCGTCGCGATAGGGGCTCCACGTGCCCGTGGCGCGGAACTGGTACGCGCTCAGCAGCAGGCCCGCCAGCATTCCCGCGGCGCAGAAGGCGGCGAGGCTCTTCCAGCGTTTCCCGAGCAGCAGATCGGCGCCGATCGGCACGCCCAGGAGCACCAGCACTTCCTTCGACAGGAATACCGCCGCGATGAGCACCCCCGCGCCGGCCAGGAGCGCCAAGTCCCGGTGGCTCGGCCGCTCCTTGCCGCGCGCGTGGTGCCAGGCGGCCAGGGCGAAGAAGATGCAGGCGCCGTTGAACACCTCCGGGTGGAGCCAGAAGGTGTAGGCGAAAAACGCCGAGGCGAAGACGAACCCCGCCACCAGCAAGCCCGAGATCCGGTCCTGGCGCCCCAACAGGTACCAGGCCCCCCAGAACACGGCGAGCAGCAGGGCCATGTTGAAGATCATCAGCCCCTGAGGGCCGAAGGCGACGTAGAACGGCAGGGCGAAGAGCGGGTAGATGAACGGCTTGCCGTAGAAAAGCGTCTGGCCGTTGTCCTTGGTCAGCAGGATCAAGCCGTACGGCCCCTGGTCCCAGATCTGATAGGCCCGCGCCAGGTCCTTTTCTTCGTAGCGCAGGTCGTGGTCGTGCCACAGGCTCTGGGTGATCATCAAGTACGCCGCTTCGTCGGCCACCGGTCCAGGTGGAAAGTGCAAGCGGTAGAGGCTCGCGCCGAGCCCGAGGAGCAACAAAGAAACGGCGGCGGCAATGACGAAGCGGGAACGGTCCATGGGTTGGGCGGACTCTAGCAGGTGGGGGTGGTTAGCTCCGCCGAATCTCCCGCTCCAAATACGCCCGGGCGAGTTTCAGGTCGCGTTCCACGGTGGCGTGGGAGAGGCCCATGACCTCGGCGGTTTCTTCGATCGTCAGGCCGCCGAAGAAGCGCAGCTCGACGACCTGGGCTTTGCGGGCGTCGACTTTGGCGAGGTCGCTCAGGGCGTCGTCCAGACGCAGGAGATCGGCGCTCCGTTCGAGGGCGGGGACCAGCGGGTCTTCGAGCGAGAGCGGGGCTTGGCCGCCGCCGCGTTTGTCGGCGTCGCGACGGCGGGCGAAGTCGACCAACACTTGGCGCATGACCTGGGCGGCGACGGCGAAGAACTGCCGGCGACCGGCCCAGTCGCGTTCGAGGCCGACGAGCCGGAAGTACGCTTCGTGGACCAGCGCCGTCGTTTGCAGCACGTGGTCGGCCCGCTCGGCGCGCATCGAGGCGTGGGCGAGCCGCTTCAATTCGGCATAAACGATGGGCACCAGCTGGTCGAAGGCGGTGCGGTCGCCGTCTCCCCAGGCGACCAGGAGCTCGGTGACCGCGGCGGCTGCCTCGGGAGGGCCTTCCATGATGCGCTCTGGGATATATGCCGAGTAGACCTAGCCGTCAAGCCGTCCCGGGGCACTGGGCACGATCGGCGATAGGATGCCTGCTGTCGTGGTAGAGCAGATTCGGCGGCTTGGCGTGGGATTCGAGGGCCGATCACCGGACTTCCGGCGGCGGGTCTGGCTCGTCGGGTGGGTTTTGTTCGGCGTCCTCACGGCGCCGACGTTGGCGGACCAAGACGCCGACTGGGTCACCGTCGGCTCCATGAGCGGCGCACCCGCCACCTCCTTCGAAGATTTCCTCGACAACGAGTTGTTCCAGGAAGCGCGCACCGGCGAGCTCTTCCAGGAGTTGGGCGAGCTCGAAGTCCGGGCCGGGTACAGCAAGAACCTCGTCTCGGCCGACCTGCGCGCCAACTTCAAACGCCGACTGGTCGATCGTCATCGGATCCTCACCCCCGGCAGCGAAGTTTCGGCTCAGGACCTGTCGGGCTTCGAAGCCATCAACTCGGCCATCGCAAAGGCCGTGCTGACGGCCGACTACATCGACATTCCCGGCCCGGCCGCGGTGCGCTTCGAGGCCGAGGCCGGGTACAGCTTGACCGTGGCCGAAAGTCGGCCGGGCAGCTCGGCCGAGGGCGCCGACGCCGCCGTGGCCGAGCGTCGCCTGGCCGAGCTCGACGCGCGCCTCCCGCGCCGGGTGCTGCGCCGCGTGGGCCGCGGCCTGGTGCAGACCGTGGATCGCTTGGCGACGGGCATCGGCGGGCACTTCGAGGACACCGAAAAGGGTGCGCTCTACCTGGCCGGTTTCTCCGAGCCTCTGACGCTGTGGGCCGACTTCGGCTTTCCCTTGAAGGCCGAGTTGTTCGCGGCCGCAGACGAGCGGCTGCACCCCGGGGATGCCGCTTCCCACTCGACTTTCTTCGAAGTCCAACCGCTCGTCGCCGGAGTGCGGGGGGCCGGCATGCGAGTGTCCGCCGGCACCTTCTACCGCTTCGTGCGCACCACCACGGTGGTCAAGCTCGCCGACGACCAAGTCCTGGTCCAGATCAAGAACCTCGCTGCCCGCGGCTTTGAGACCATCCCGCTCAAGATCCGGCCGGAGTTACGCTGGTTCGTGCTCACCTACGGCTACACCTTGGTCGACGACCGCCACGACCGCGCTCACTTCCAAATCGCGGAAGTAGCCTATCGACTGGATCTCAAGACCGAGGCGGGGCGCGAGCTGTTCCGCCAGCTGCTCGGGCAGGTTCGGGACGTCAAGCTGCGGCCGAGCTTGGTCACCGGGGAGAACGCTCCCGGCGTCGAGCTGGTGCGCTCACGCCTGCGCGCCGGCAATCGTTGGGACTTGCAGTGGCGGGCCCGGTTGCCGTCCTGGTTCGACGCCAAGACCAGCGATCTCGGGGTCTTCCAGACTCTCACGGAGGGGGACGGGGACCAACGCACCGAGGCTTCCCGCGGGCGCACCGTGGACCGGCGGCGGCGAATCTTCGGCGTGCGCCAACGCCGAGCCTCGACGCTGGCCACCTTCGCCACGCCGACCATCCCGGGTGCCCGCGACCTCACGCGCGAGGAAGAAGATTCCTCGGGGGGCCGCGAGCTGGCCGCGGCGCCGGTCCTGCGGCTCGAAACCGCGGTGCGCGATCGCTTCGCCAGCCGAGCACGGCGCCGCGAGCTGCTCGACTTGGTCGCCGAGGTGGCGCCCGGGGCCGATCGCACCACCCTGCTGCCGTTGGCGGACCGAGGGCCGGAGGTCGAGGGCATCTCCCTCGCCCTGCGCCTCGAATTCGGTCGTGAGACGGTGCCGGCCTTGCTCGCCCTGTCCGAGGAGCGGATCTGGCGCGTCGCGGCCGAGCGGCTGCTTGGCCCGGCCTACCGGGACGCCTGGAGCGACGCTCGTCGCCCGCTGTGGCGCAACCCGCTGCCGCCGGGGGGTCGGGGTCGCCACATCAGCGCCCAGCTCGACGACCTGCTGTGGCGTGCCGACCCGGCCCGGCGCGAGAGCAGCCCCAACAGTCGCAATCTGTTTCGCCGCGCGGAACACTTCGTCGCACGCTTCGAAATCCTGCGCCGTGACCTTGCCCGCGGCGAAGTCGGCCGCTGGCCGGTGTGGTTGCCGCGGGTCGACCCCCCGGCGGATTTCAGCTTGCTCGCGGGGGTCTTCGGCGAGGCCCTGGGCTCCTTCAGCGGCCCCGGCGTCTCGGCTCGCGGCGAGGTGTGGCTCGAGAGCATGCTCCAGCCGGCGCGTTTCTCTCGCGGAACGACGCAGTTGCCCACCGCTCCCGCTACCACCGAGTTGCCCTCGAGTCTCGATCCGACGGCCGTGGTGCGCGCCCCGTCGGTGGTCGACGGCAGCCCCCTGGGGCTCTGGACGGGCTCGACGTGGACGGCGTCGGCCGACGAGCGGGGCCTGCTCCCGGACGTCGCGCGCCTGCGGTCTTCGCCGGCGCGCCTGGCGGCCGGGCGGGTGCAAGTCCATCGCCCGAGTTGGCCGGCGACACCGCGGCTGCGGCTCGAGCTGTTCAGCGACTACCGCTTCGCTCCCGAGGCCAAGCTCGAGATCGAGCTGCGGCGCTCGCGCATCCGGACCGATCTGGTCGAGGGAGGCGCCCGGCTGCCCCTGCCGGAGCCCGAGCGGGTGCCCGACGGGCCGTTCATGGTGGCCCGCTTTCGTTACCTGATCGACCTGCCGTTCCTGCTCGCCGAGCCCGAGCTCGCCCGCACGTTGTACCTGCGGGTGGAAAACGCTGCCGGCCAGCGCATCACGGAGGAGCAGCCGCTGCGTTTCCGGGTGTCGCTGGAGGAGAAAGCGCCTTGAGGGGGACGAGGTCGCGGCCCCGAACCTTGGCGAAGAAACGGGAGACGGTGCCGGGCGGTACCCGGCGCAGGCTGACGTACTCGACGTGGCGATCGGGCGTGCCGGGATCGAGCCGGATGGCCCACAACGGGCCGACTTCTTCCGGTTGCAGGCCGTAGCGCAGGTCGCCCACGAGCGGGTTGCCGGCCTCCGGCAAGGCCACCAGCCAGTCGTCCGAGAACTTCCGAAAGCGTTCGACGTCGCGCGCTTGGGTGCTCGCCGGGTCGAGCCCCGGCAGGGCGGCCACAAGCTCGAAGGCGGGCGCGCTGGCGACGGCGCTGACCAAATCGGGCCCGAACCAGCCGGGCCGCAGGGCCGCCACGTGGAGCCCTTCGGCAGACTGCCACACGCCACGCCAGAGCAACAGGTTGAACAACGTCGGTTTGGGGCCGCCGCGGAGGACGCCGAGGCCCTGCTGATCGGCCAGCCGGATCAGCAACGCCTCGGCGCGCTCGCGCTGGACCAAGCCGAAGCTCAGCCACAGGAGCACCCAGGCGCAGGCCGCGCGACCGAGGTGGGGCGAGCGCCTACGCCAAGCCAGCACCATCAGCCCGAAGGCGGGCAGCGTCAATCCGGGGTCGATGACGGCCACCACGTGCCACGCGACTCGGAGGTCTGAAAACGGCCACAGCAGCTGCGTGCCATAGGTGGTGCAGGCATCGAGCAGGCCGTGGGTGCCGTAGGCCACGGCGAGCCAGGTCCACAGCGTCGCGAAGCCGACTGGTGGCCCGCCGCGTCGCCGCCGCCACGCCGCGACCAGCGGCCCCAGGGCGAGAGCCAGAAGCGCCGCCGCGAACGGAATGAAGATCAGCGAGTGGGTGAAGTGGCGGTGGTAGTCGAGAAACAGCAGCGGGTCGGTGTCCGATCGAATGAGCACGTCGAGATCGGCCAAGGTACCGGCCACGAAGCCGAGACCGGCCGCCAGTCGCTGATCCTCGCGGCGCGCGAAACTCTGCACGGCGATGGCGCCGAGAATGCCCTGGGTCAGTGGCTCCATGGTGCTCCCCCGGCGCGGGAGTCTAGCGGCAGCGCGTTACTTCGCGTTCGCCTTCAAGCCCGGTGGGTCACTCGCCGAGGCCGCGCTCGAGGGCCTCGGCATCAGCCAAGTCCTGCGGCCGGGCCGTGCTCCGTTTGTTTCGGATGAGCTCACGACAACCGATCACCTCGACTCGGCCTCGTTCTCGAGAGTAGGTCTCACCAAGAGGTCGAGATCCTCGGTCAGCCGAGGATGGCCATGCACGGCGACGGCGTGGCCACCGACTACGAGGAACTCAACGGCTTCCGAGCGGAAGGACTCGAGCAACTCTCGCAAGTCTTTGCCCAGAGGGACCGAAGGCAGCACGGTAACGCTCCTGTAGGTCGACGGTGATGTCGAGCCTCTGCTGCGGGGTCAGAGAGGCGTAGTAGTCGTGGTCGCGATCAGTAGCGCGGCGAAACCCCTCGGGACCGTCGAAGATCACAACAACTCGTTCCACGGCAGTAAGATACCATGCGGTGTCGCGCTACCGCGCCCGCGGTCGCAGCCAACCCGCCAGAAGGTTCACCAGCCACGGCGTCGGCGTGCCCACGACGACCATGGCGAGCGAAAAGTTGCGCGGGCCGAGGATCGGGTCGAGCCAGTTGTCCGAGCAGGGCACCGAGGTGCCCAGGGCATAACCCCCGAGCTCGAGCGGCACCATCGAAACCAGGCCCCACAGCAGCTGTTCACCCACCGGCCGGCCGCGCACCAGGAGCGCCACCGGCAACACGTAGCCGCCGTAGCAGGTGAGGATCTGCCACCAGTGGGCGAAGTGGGCGATGCACCACCAGTGCCCCAGGCTGTTCATGATCACTCCGAGACCGAGGGCGACGGCGAGCGAACGGACGAACTCGGGCCCGGAGGGGCGGGCCCGGCGGAGGTGGTCGGCGATCGACATGGTCGCGGATTCTAGAACCCAGCGTGCCTCGCTGGAGCGAGAAAGTCTGCTTCGAAGTTCCACACGGTGCTCTCGTATCGTCGTGGAATGGTTTTAGATTCAATCGCTTAGCATCGATCTTCGCGCGTGCGTTGAGGGCGTTCGGGCGAGCACTTCGTTAGAATGCCAGCTATGCACGAGACCACCACGACCGACCCGTCCGCCGCCGACGACGCGGCCTTGGGCATCACCGAGTTGTTGCGGGGGATCGAACGGGGCGAGCGCAACGCGCGGGATCAGCTGTTCGAAATGGTCTACCGGGAGCTGCGTTTGATCGCCCGCCGCCAGTTGGCGCGGCGGCGCGGTCCCATGACCCTGAACACCACCGCTTTGGTCCACGAGGCCTACCTGAAGCTGGCCGGCGACTGCCTGCTGTCCACGCGCGACCGCGGCCACTTCTTCGCGTTGTCCTCACGCGCCATGCGCCAGGTACTGGTCGACCACGCCCGGCGCCGCCTGCGCAACAAGCGAGGCGGTGGGGTGGCGGTGCTGCCGCTCGACGGCATCGACGTGCCGATCTCCGAGCGGGCCGAGGAGCTGATCGCCCTGGATGGCGCCCTCGAGCGGCTCGAGGCCATGGATTCCGATCTCGCGCGGCTGGTCGAATGGCGCTTCTTCGGCGGCCTCTCGGTCGAAGAGGTGGCCGGCCTGCTGGACGTTTCCGACCGCACGGTGAAGCGCCACTGGCGCGCGGCCCGTGCCTTCCTGTTTCGCGAGTTGGCGGACCAAGGCATCCATTCGTGACCGCGGCCGACCGCTCCGCGAGCTTCCGGCGCGCCCGCGCCCTGTTCGACGAGTGGGTCGAGTTGCCGCCCGACGAGCGGGCGTCCCGCCTGGAGCGACTCGCCAGCCGCGAGCCGGAGCTGGCGCGTGAAGTCGCCGAGCTGCTGGCAGCGGACTCGGCGGCCGACGACTTTCTCGAACAAGGCGCCGCCGAACACGCCGCGCTGCTCGTCGAAGCCGCCGCCCCGGAGCCCGAGCGCACCGGCGAGTGGGTCGGCCCGTACCAACTCTTCGAGCTTCTCGGCCGCGGCGGCATGGGGGAGGTCTACCGCGCGCAGCGCTCGGATGGTCAGTTCGAGCAGGACGTGGCGGTCAAGATCCTGCGCCCGGGGATGGACTCGGCGGAGTTCGAACGGCGCTTCCTGCGCGAGCGCCAGATCCTGGCGCGGCTCGTCCACCCCAACATTGCGCGGCTCCTGGACGGCGGACTGACGGCCGCGGGCCGCCCCTACTTCGTGATGGAGCGCGTCGACGGGGAACCCATCGACGTCGCCTGCCGTCGCCTCGGGGCGCCCCTCGAGGCGCGCATCCGTTTCTTGGCCGATGCCTGTGACGCGGTCGCCGAGGCCCACCGCAACCTCGTGGTGCACCGCGACTTGAAGCCGTCGAACGTGCTGCTCGACCGCTCGGGCGAGGTCAAGCTGTTGGACTTCGGTATTGCCAAGTTGCTGCACCCGGAGGCGGGCGACCTCGCCTTGACCCGCCTCGACGAACGGGTGTTGACCCCCGCCTACGCCGCGCCGGAGCAGATCCTGGGCGGCCCGGTGACGACCGCGGCGGACGTCTACTCCTTGGGCGTGCTGCTGTTCCAGCTGCTGACCGGCGCCATGCCCCACGAGCGCGGGGGCGACGAAACTCCGGCCCAGTTGGTCTCCCGCGTGGCCACCGAGGAGGTGCCGCGGGCGAGCTCGCTGATCCGCAAGTTCGAAGAGCTGCCGGCCCAAGCACCGCCGCTCGAGCGCGGCCGGCTGGCCCGGCGGCTCGCGGGGGACCTCGACCGCATTCTGATGAAGGCCCTCCACCGCGAGGCCGAGCGGCGGTACCGCTCGGCCTCGGAGCTTGGCCGCGACCTGCGCCGCTTTCTCGAGGGCCGGCCGGTCACCGCGCGACCCGACGGCATGGTCTATCGGGCGCGTAAGTTCGTCGGCCGCCACTGGGTGGGAGTGGCGGCAGCGACGGTGGCGCTTCTGGCCCTCGTCGTCGGCTTGACCCTCGCTCTGTGGCAGGCCGGCGTGGCGCGCGAGGCCGCGCGCCGGGCCGACAGCGAAGCGCGCCGCGCCGAGATCGAAACCGCGCGGGCCGAGCGGGTCAAGAACTTCGTCGTCGGGCTCTTCCAACAGGCCGATCCGCTGCGCCGCCAGTTCGGGCGCGAGGCCAACGTGCGCGACCTCTTGACCGTGGGGTTGACGCGGGCCGAGCAAGAACTGGCCTCGGACCCGGAAGTGCTCGAGCTACTTTGGGCGGACTTCATCAACATCTGGTCCAATCTCGGGGACCGCAACACGGCCCTGGACTTGTCCGAGCGCCTCTACGAGCGGCGCCGGGTCCGCCTGGGGGCCGATCACCCGGACCTCGCCAAGGACTTGGTGCGGCTGCAATTCCAGCGCATGGACGCGGGGGACCTCGAGGCCGCCGAGCAAGCGCTCACCGAAGCGCGCGCGCTGCTCGACGCTCACCCGGACATTGCCCCCGCGGTAGTGATGGAGTGGAAGCAGGCCTTCGTGGTCCAGCGCATGCGCCAGGGAAGAGTGCGGGAGGCCCTGCCGGTGGCCCAGGAGGTTTCGGCCCACGCCGACCGCACCGAGGGCGACAGTCAAGGTGCTCTGATGATGCGCCAGAACTTGGCCTCCTTGTTGGCTGCCGCGGGCCAGGCGGCCCAGGCCGAGGCGGCCTTCGCGAGCACTCTGGCCGGCCTCGAGAAGCTCCACGGACCCGAGCACCTGAGCCTTGCCTACGTGCGGCTCTCGCTTGCCGAGGCACAGTCGATCCAGGGCCATTTCGAGGGCGCCGAGGCGAGCCTGGCGGCCGCTGTGCCGGTGCTCGAGCGTGAGGTGGGCACGGGCCACCCGATGTTCCGTTACGCCCTCTACCTACAGGGTGACGTCGCCCAAGCGAAGGGCGACTGGGCGGCGGCCGAGCGGTGGCAGCGGCACTTGCTGGAGGTCGGTCGCGACCTCGGTGCCGCCGGGACCGATGCGGCGCGCGCTTCGCTTGGCTGGACCCTGGTCGAAACCGGCCGCCTGGCAGCGGGGCTCGCCGAGCTGGCGCCCGGGGTCGAGTCGCTACGCGCCCGCAAGAGCACCTTGGTCGACCGGCCGACGGCCTGGTTGGGCGTCGCACTGGCCCGCGCCGGGCGCCTCGACGAAGCCCGTGCGTCCCTGCGCGGCCTGCTCGCCGAGCTCGAAGCCGCGCCCGAAGGCGACGGCAGTGCCCAGTTCGAGGCGCTGTTGCGTCTCGCCGAGGCCGAGCGTCTCGCCGGTCAGGGGGCGGTGGCGGCGGATCTGGCCCGGCGCGCCCGCGCCAAGGCGGCCGAGGTCTTCGGCCCCGCTCACCCGGCCCACGCTGCCGCGGCCGCCGAGCTGGCCCGTGCCCTGGCGTCGTCGTCGCCCTAGCCCCGCGGGCTCGTCCTGGCCGGAAGGGTAGAATGACGGCCCACGCAAGAAGGAGAGGCGTTTGAGCAAGACGAAGGTACTTTGGTTGTTGGTGGCCGGCACGGCCCTGGGAGTGGGCGTCGCCACGGCGAGCAGCCCGCCGGGCCCGCCCGCCGGATTCAAGCTCAAGGGTGACCCGGTGGCCGGAAAGGCCCTGTTTTCTAAGCACTGCGCCTTGTGTCACGGCGATAGCGGCAACGGCCGCGGGCTGATCAAATACGACCCGCCGCCGCGCGATCTCACCGACGCCAAGCTCATGACTCCTAAGTCCGACTGGGAGGTCTATCGCGTTGTGCGCGACGGCGGCAAGGCCTGGGGTCTGGCCCCCGCGATGTTGGCCTTCCAGGGCAAGCTCGACGAAAAAGCTCTCCAGGACGTGACCACCTACGTCCGCTCCTTGGCGAAGGCCAAGTAGGACTCAGCGCGGACCGACCACACGCAGGCGAATCTGGCGGCCGTCGGCGTTGGTGTGTTCGACCCGAACCGAGGGCGTCGCAAGATCGAGCACGACGTGGAGTTCGTTGCCGCCCGGGGTGCTGTGGAACCCGACCCGGATGCGCGGAACGTCCGGCGAGCCGGTGTCGAGCTGGGTGGCGTCGAAGCCCCGCTCGACGTTCTCGATCTTGATCAGCTCGCGTGGCGGGCCGGTCAGATGGAGCAGCGTGTAATCCCATTCCTCGACTTTGCCGTCCGCGGTCAGAATGACGTCGAGGCCGTCCGGGCGGGATTCCCAGGTGATCGACTCGATCCGCTTGAAGTGCCGTTCGCCGCGGCGTCCCGGCCGGTCCGCCGGCTCGCCGTCAGGTTCTGGGGGCGCGGGCGGGGGCATGGTGGCCGGCGCCACGGGTTCGATCTGGGTCGCGGATGGCTCCGGTCGGCTCGGCTCCGGCGGCGGCGCGTCGGCGGCGAGTGTCGGCGGCGGGGCGGTCGCGGGCGCCGAAGTCGCCGGCGCGGGGATCGGGCTCACGCGCAGCGGCACGGTTTCGGGTTCTTTGTCTCCCACCAGGCCGAGGAGGGAAGCGCCGTACCACGCCAAGGCCGCCAACGCCGCAAGGCCGAACAGCAGGGCCGCCAACTGCCAGGCGGCCCGCTTCTTGCGCTCGGGGCGTGCCGCGCCGCCGCGCCCCCCCTCGGGCCGACGAGTCGGCATCAACGGACCCAGGGAGCCCGAGGGCGGGTCGATCGGGGGTGCCTCCAGGGACCACGGGGCGGGCGCTTCGTCGGCCTCCGGCACGTCCAAGCGGCCGAGGCTCGGCGGCTGGAAGGGGTCCGGCGTCGGCGTGGGGGCCGGCAGCGGCATCGTGTGCCGCACCGCCGGCCCGAGCTCGATCTCGGTGATCGGCGCCCCGCCGGCTAAGCGGTCCGCGACCATTCGCTCGATCAGCTGTCGGCCTTCGGGGTCGACGAAGAGGAAACGCACGCCGATGCCCGCCGGGTGGTCGAACCCCTCGTCCCGCTCTCGCACCCAGATCACCTGACCGATGCCGTGGATCAGCGGCTCGCCTTCTTCGAGGCAAAACTCGAAATCGAAGACCGTACCGATGGGCGCCGGCGTCGTCGTGCGGATGAACATGCCGCCCAACGACAGGTTGTCCGAGAATTCCGTGACGAAGCCTCGGAACTCCTTGAATTTGAGCGAGATTTTGCGCTGCAGGTGGATTCGCCCGTCACGCGGGGGATACGACGCGTCGGGATCGAAAAGGGGCTGGGCCGAGTCGGTCACCGCATGGTCCTCGAGAGCTTCAGGGGCCCACGGTCGGGGCCAGCGTCCGAGAGTATAGAACCACCGCTCGTTCCGCCCCGCACGCTCGGGGTTTGCGCCGATGCCGTCGGTGCGGATAGCGTTCGCCGACCGTTTCGACTGCAACCGCGAAGAGGAGAGCCATGGAGAGCCGAGTGCGCCCGATCCCCGAGGTCGCCCACCAGTTGGGCATCGCCGAACATCATCTCGTTCCCTACGGTTCCGACAAAGCCAAGGTCCGCCTGGCAGCCCTCGATTCGGGACGCCCACCGGGGCACCTCGTCTTGGTCACGGCGATCACTCCGACCAGCGCCGGGGAGGGCAAGACGACCACCTCGATCGGTCTCGCCCAGGGCTTGGCGCGCATCGGCGAGCGGGTCTGTCTCGCCTTGCGCGAGCCGTCGCTGGGCCCGGTCTTCGGCGTCAAGGGCGGCGCCACCGGCGGCGGCAAGGCGGTCTTGACCCCGGCCGAGGACATCAATCTTCATTTCACCGGGGATTTCCACGCCATCACCTCGGCCCACAACCTGCTCGCCGCCATGGCCGACAACCACCTCCAGCACGGCAACGAGCTGGGGCTCGAAGCGCGTTCGATCGCCTGGCGGCGGGTGCTCGACATGAACGACCGTGCCCTGCGCCAGATCCTCGTGGGGCTCGGCGGCACCGCCCAGGGGGTGCCGCGGGAAACCGGGTTCGACATCACCGCGGCCTCCGAGGTCATGGCGGTGTTGTGTCTGGCGCGGGACCCGCAAGACCTCGCCGTGCGGCTCGGACGCATCTTGGTCGGCCAGGACAAGGACGGCAAGGGCATCACGGCGGCGGATCTCGGCGCCGTCGGCGCCATGCGCGTCCTGCTCAAGGACGCCCTGTTGCCCAACTTGGTGCAAACGATCGATGGCGTGCCGGCGTTCGTGCACGGCGGCCCCTTCGGCAACATCGCCCATGGCTGCAACTCGATTCTCGCCACCAAAATGGCCCTCGGCTACGGCGATTGGGCGGTCACCGAGGCGGGCTTCGGCTCGGACCTGGGAGCCGAGAAGTTCCATCACATCAAGTGCACCACGGCCGGGATCAAACCGCGCGTGGTGGTGCTGGTGGCGACCATCCGGGCCCTCAAGCGCCACGGCGGTGTGCCCAACGCCAACCTTGCGACGCCCGACGCCGCGGCGGTCGAGCGCGGTCTGCCGAACCTCGAGGCCCATATCGAGATCGTCCAGACGCTCGGCGCCACGCCGGTCGTGGCCCTGAACCGTTTCGGGACCGACTCGGACGACGAAATCGCCGCCGTGCGCCGGGCCTGCGAGCGCCTGGGCGCCCGCGTCGCCTTGGCCGACCACTTCGCCAAGGGCGGCGAGGGGGGCGAGGAACTCGCCCGCGCGGTCGTCGAGATGGCCGCGAGCCACCCGGGCAACTTCCAGCCGCTGTACGACCCGGCCCAACCCATGGCCGAGAAGCTCCACACCTTGGCGACCCGGATCTACGGCGCCAAGGACGTGTCGCTGACCAAGCAGGCCGAAAAGGACCTCGCCCAAATCAAAAAGCTCGGCTACGAAAGCCTGCCCCTGTGCATGGCGAAGACCCAGAGCTCGCTCTCCGACGACCCGACCCGCGTCGGCCGGCCCACGGGATTCACCCTTCCGGTCCGCGGCTTCGTGCTTGCCGCCGGCGCCGGCTACGTCGTGCCCCTGGTGGGCGAAATGCTGCGCATGCCGGGCCTGCCCAAGGTGCCCCAGGCGGTCAAGATGGATCTGCGGGAGGACGGCTCGGTGGAGGGGCTGCTGGGGAGCTGAGGGAACGACCCGGAAAGGACACCAACGACGCCGACGACATTGACGACCGCAGGGCAGGCTGTGCCCGTCGCTCAGGTCCTTGTCGTTCTCGTCGTTGGTGTCCCTGGTGTCCTTTCTCTTCCCACCAGCCGCGCCGTTTCTGCCGCCAGCCGCTCCACCAAATCCACCACACCCGAACTCCGCTCCCGCAAGGCCGCCACTTCCGCTTCGAACGTTGCCCAATCCCCGCGCGCGACGGGGCCGGTGATGGCGGCGGGGATCGTTGACGCTGTCGCGGCGGCGGTCAGGGCGCCATGGGCGAGGGCCAGGTAGCCGCGGCCGACGGCGGGGGACAGCCGTTCTCGTTCGGCCAGCTCGGCGGCTAGGGCGACCAGGGTGGTGACGCCTCCGGCGGCGAGAGTGGCAGCTAGGTGGTAGATCAGCCGGCTCGCGGCGGGGACTTCGCCGACTTCGCCGCCGAGCGCCGCGCCGATGCGCCGCGCCAGCGCTTGTGCGGCTTGATCGCCATCGGTGGCGAAGAAGACGCCCCGGGCCTCGGCCGGATCGGGCAAGGGTCGGGGAAAAGCCTTGAGCGGATGGAAGCTGCCGAGGGCGCGAGCCGGTGCGACCAGAGCGCCGAGCACCTCCGCCGAGTGCCGGCCCGAGGTGTGGAGCACGACGGGGGCCTGAGGCCGCAGGGCGAGTTGGGCGGCGAGGGGAGCCAGCACCGGGTCGGGCACCGCCACGAGGAGCAGGTCGAGGTCGGCACTTTGGAGGTCGTCGACGGCTACCGCGGCGGCGCCGAGAGCGGTCGCGAGCAGCGTTGCCCCCGCCTGTGAACGGGCCGCCACCCGCTCACAACGGGCACCCTGGGAGGTCAGCCAACCGGCCAGACTGCTTCCGACCCGCCCGGGACCCACCAGCGCGAAGCGCAAAGACGCGAGAGAAAGCGGTTGTGGCGCGGTCACTCGGCTACAATACGGCTGCTTTCGATGCCTCGCAAGACGAGCCGATGGGCCCGACGGGCCCGGCGCGGGCGGGAATGCCCCTCGCGGGCGCGCCGGCGAGCCTTCTGAACGAGCCGACCATGCCGAGCCCCCGACCGCTGCACCCGACCGACCGGGACCTGACGACTCGAGAGCGCGAGATCCTGCGCGACTCGATCGTGCTCTACATCCTGTCGGGGGAACCGGTCTCCTCACGGTCCCTCGCCAAGCAGGGGCGCCACGGTTTGTCGGCGGCGAGCATCCGCAACACCCTTGCCGACCTCGAAGATCTCGGCTACTTGACCCACCCGCACACCTCCGCGGGCCGCACGCCGACGCGGTCGGGGTACCACCTGTTCATCGAGGGGCTCATGGATCGGCCGGGTTTGCCCGCCGAGGAACGCCGCTACATCGACGACCGGCTGCGCGGCGACGCCGACGAAATGATGAACGAGGCCACCCACCTGCTGACCGAGTTGTCCCAGCAGGTCGGCATCGTGGTCACCCCGGCGCTGGCCGACACAGTGCTGCGAACGATCGACTTCGTGCCCATCTCGGGGACCCGGGTGTTGTCCGTCATCGTCTCCGCCAGCGGCTTCGCGGACCACAAAGTCATCGACACCGAGCGTCCGCTGCCGCGCGAAGAGCTGGTCCGCATCTCGAACTACCTGAACGAAAATTTCGCCGGCAAGACGTTGTCCGAAATCCGTGGCCGCCTGCTGACACTCATGGCGGAGGAACGGGCCCAGGTCGATCGCCTCTTGTCGACGACTCTCGATGTCGCGCGGCGGGGCTTCGACACTCCGGCGGGGCCCGAGGTGCTGGTCGACGGCACCAGCAACGTCCTGGCCCAACCCGAGTTGGGCGACGTCCAACGGGTGCGCCGTTTGATCGAGACCTTCGCGGACAAGGCACGGCTGGTGTCGATGTTGAATCAGGTGGTCGACGGCAAAGGGGTGCGGGTGGTCATCGGTGAAGAAAGCGCTTTGACTTCGGAACTCGATTTCAGTTTGGTCGCCACGCGGTACGGCGTGGGGGACCGGCCCCTCGGGACGCTCGCCATCTTCGGGCCCTCGAGAATGGAGTATCAACGGATCGTTCCCCTGGTGCACTATCTCGGGGAGACCCTGTCGCGGGCCTTGACCGCGGTGGAAGAAAGCTGACCGGCGACACGAGCGCCGGCGGGAGCATGGACGGCAATGGCGGTGGATGACGAGAAAAAGCAGCGGGTCGACGCCTCGGGCGAGGCCGACGGTTACGAAATCGACCTGGACGATTCGGCGACGGACCTCGACGCCGCCCTCGCCCAGGCCGTGGCGGCAGTCGAGCAGGTCGAACGCCACGAACGGACGACCGACGGTGAGATCTTGCGCCTGGAAGCGGAGTTGGCCGACTTGCGGGACCGCTCGGCGCGGACCTTGGCGGACTTCGACAACTTCCGCAAGCGCGCCGAACGCGAACGGCTCGACCTGCGCAAGTACGCCCTGACCGAGCCCTTTCGGGATCTCCTCGAGGTGCTCGACAACTTGGAGCGTGCGCTCGCCGCCGGCGGTTCGATCGAGGACCTGCGTCAGGGCGTGTCGATGATCGCCCGGCAGTTCCTGGAGGTGCTCAAGCGCTACGGCGTGGCGCCCATCGACTCCCTCGGACAGCGTTTCGATCCCCTCGTTCACGAGGCGGTTTCGCGCCATGATCGCGAGGACGTGGCGGAGCCCACGGTGACCGGAGAGCTCGCTCGCGGTTATCATTTGCACGAACGCCTCCTGCGGCCCGCGCTGGTTACCGTGGCGGTCCCCGCGCCGAAACGCACCGAACCGGCCGAAGGGTGACTGAAGCTTGAGCAAAGTTCTCGGCATCGACCTCGGGACCACCAATAGCTGTGCTGCGGTGGTGGACGCCCTGGCGCCCCGTGTCCTCGCCAACCGCGAGGGCAGCCGCACCACGCCGTCCATCGTGGCCTTCACCGAGGACGGCGAGCGCCTCGTCGGGCAGATCGCCAAGCGTCAGGCGATCACCAATCCGGAAAACACCGTCTACGCGGTCAAGCGGCTCATCGGGCGCAAGTACACCGATGGCCAGGTATCGCGGGCGGTCTCGATCCTGCCCTACCACCTGGCCAAGGCTCCCAACGGCGACGTCAAGCTCGAAATCCGCGGCCGGCAGTACAGCCCGCAGGAGATTTCCGCCTTCATCTTGAAGGAAATCAAGGACTTCGCCGAGGAAGCCCTGGGTGAGGAGATCACCGAGGCGGTGATCACCGTGCCCGCCTACTTCGACGACTCCCAGCGTCAGGCGACCAAGGACGCCGGCAAGATCGCCGGGCTCGACGTCAAACGCATCATCAACGAGCCCACCGCGGCGGCCCTCGCCTACGGCCTCCAAGAAGGCAGCGGCAACCGGCGCATCGCCGTCTACGACTTGGGCGGCGGCACCTTCGACATTTCGATCCTCGAGCTCGCCGAGGGTGTGTTCGAAGTGCGGGCCACGGCCGGCGACACGTTTCTGGGCGGTGAGGACTTCGACAACCGGATCATGGACTGGCTGATCGCCGAGTTCAAAAACGAAACCGGCGTCGACCTGACCCAGGATCGCATGGCCCTCCAGCGCTTGAAGGAAGCCGCCGAGCGCGCCAAGTGCGAGCTCTCCGTGGCGGATACGGCGGAGATCAACCTGCCGTTCATCTCGGCCGACGACACCGGTCCGCGCCACCTTTCGCGCACCCTCGACCGTAAGCGGTTCGAGGATTTGGTGCGCGACCTCGTGGAATCGACCGAGGGGCCCTGCAAAGACGCCCTGAAACAAGCCGGCCTGCGCGCGGACCAAATCGACGAGGTGCTGCTGGTCGGTGGTCAGACCCGGACGCCCATGGTGCTCCAGGCGGTCGAGAAGATCTTCGGTCGCTCGCCCAACCGCTCGATCAACCCCGACGAAGTGGTGGCCATGGGCGCCGCCATCCAGGGCGGCATCCTGCGCGGCGACATCAAGGACTTGGTGCTGCTCGACGTCACGCCGCTGTCGCTGGGCATCGAGACCCACGGCGGCCTGTTCACCAAGCTGATCGACCGCAACTCGACGATCCCGACCAAGAACACCCAGATCTTCACGACCGTCGTGGACAACCAGGACGCGGTCGAGATCCACGTGCTCCAGGGCGAACGCGAGTTCGCCAAGGAAAACAAGTCGCTCGGCAAGTTCGAGCTGGTCGGCATTCCGCCGTCGCCCCGCGGCGTGCCGCAGATCGAGGTCACCTTCTCCATCGACTCGAATGGCATCGTGGCGGTCTCGGCCCGCGACGTCGCCACCAACTTGTCGCAGTCGATCGAAATTCGGCCCGCCTCGGGCCTGTCGCCGACGGAAGTTTCCCGCCTGATCGAAGAGGCGCAGGAAAACCGCATGGCGGACCAGGAGCGCAAAGAGCAGCGGCGCATCAAAAACCGGCTCGAGGGAATGATCTACACCAACGAACGGGTTTTCGAGCAATTCCGGGAGCTGCTCGACGAAGGCGAGCGCACCAAGATCCACGAGACGCTGCTCCAGGCCCGGGCGGTGCTCCAAGGCGAAGACCGCGGGGACCTCGAAGGCGCGATCTACGACCTGAACACCGTCTCCCGGAAGTTGTCGAATCTGATGCTCAACCAAGCTGGGCCCTCCCGTAGCTGAAGCAGAGAGGGAGTAGCGGCCGAACTCCAGTTCGGCCGAACTGAAGCCATTCCATGTCGAAACGCGACTATTACGAAGTCCTCGGCGTTGCCCGCGACGCCGACGAAAAGGCCATCAAATCCGCTTACCGCAAGTTGGCGGTGCAGTACCACCCGGACAAGAACCCCGGCGACGCCGCCGCGGAGGCCAAATTCAAAGAGGCCGCCGAGGCCTACGCCGTGCTCTCGGACCCGAACAAACGAGCGCAGTACGACCGCTTCGGCCATCAAGCCGTCGGCGGAGCGGGCGGCAACCCCTTCGGCCAAGGGTTCGACCCCGGCGTGTTCGGTGACTTCGCCGATGTGCTCGGAGACCTCTTCGGCTTCGGCGGTGGCGGCGGGCGGCGACGTCCGGGGCGTTCTCCGCAACGCGGCGCCGATCTGCGTTACGACCTCCGGATCTCCTTCGAGGAAGCGGCCTTCGGCAAAGAGGCCACGTTGACCATCCCGCGCCTCGAGTCCTGCGAACGCTGCAAGGGCTCGGGCAGCGCCGGGGGCTCGGCGCCGACCGCCTGCAACGCTTGCCAGGGGCGCGGCCAAGTGCGCTTCCAGCAGGGATTCTTCACCGTCGCCCGCACCTGCCCGCAGTGTCAAGGCGAAGGCGTCGTGGTCAAAGATCCGTGTCCCGAGTGCCGTGGCCAGGGCCGAGTGGAGCAGCGGCGCACGCTCGAGGTCAAGATTCCCCCCGGAGTGGATACCGGCGCCCGCCTGCGTTTGCGCGGTGAAGGCGAACACGGCCTCTTCGGCGGCCCGGTAGGGGACTTCTACGTCGTCGTCCACGTCGAGCCCCACGACAAGTTCGAACGCCAAGGCCCGCACACCTTCGGCGAGCTGCCGGTGAGCTACGTCCAGGCCGTGCTCGGCGCCAGCGTCGAGGCAACCACCCTGCACGGTCCTGCTGCGGTCGACATTCCGCCCGGGACCAAGGAGGGGGACGAGTTCCGCCTGCGCGGCAAGGGCATCGAACGGCTCGATGGCGGCGGCAAGGGCGATCACACCGCCCGGGTCCGGCTGAAGGTGCCGCATCCTCGAGAGCTTTCCGACGAACAGGTCGAGTTGCTCCGGCGCCTCGCCGAACTCGAGGGCTCGGCCGTGCGCGAAGGCGTCTTCGACCGCGTCAAGAAGATCTTCCAGGCCTGACGTGGCACTCGAACGGTACTTCTATCGGGTTCCGGCCGAGGCCGAGGACGACGCCGTGTTCGAACTCACCGAACGGGGCTCGGAGGGCGTGCAGGTGTTCGCCCTCGGCCCCGGGGAAGTGCGGATCGAGGCGTACTTCAGCACCCCGCCGGAGGACTTGGAGCTCGCCGGGGCGGAGTTTCTGGGCAAAGAACCGGTGCCGAAGGTGGATTGGTTCGCGGCTTGGCGGGAATTGGCGCGGCCGTTCGCCGTGGGGAAGAGCTTGTGGTTCGACCCACGGGAGCCTGGGGAAAAAGAAAAGGCAGAAGAGCTGGGTAGGGAGGAAGAGAGTCGGGGTGAGCGGACGGAGTTCCGGTTTCCGGCGCGGGCGGCCTTCGGGACGGGAAGCCACGAGTCGACGCGGTTGGCTCTCGAGCTGTTAGAGGAGACGGAAACTCTCGACAAGCGGGTGCTCGACGTCGGGACGGGCACGGGCATTCTGGCGATCGTGGCCCTTGCGCGCGGGGCGAAGAGCGCCGAGGCCTTCGACAACGATGCCGCGGCGCCGTTCCATGCGCGGGTCAACGCCGTGCTGAACCCCACGCTCTCGGCACCCAGGTTTTTCGCCGGCACGCTCGAAGCGCTGGTGATGGATCGCCGGTACGACCTGGCGCTCGTCAACATCATCCCCGAAGTTTTCATCCCCGAGTTGCCGCACCTGGCGCCGCTGATGGTGCTGGGTGGAGAAGCGATCTTCTCGGGCATCCTCGGAGTGAAGGCGGAGGAAGTCTCGGCGGCGTTGCGGAGCCACGGCTTCGAGCCCGTGGCCGAACGGAGGGACGGAGAATGGATCGCCTTCCGAACGGTGTTCCAACCGTCCTGCTAGCCCCCGAGGACCTGGCTGGGGAGGTCGCCGAGATCACGGGTGACCTCTATCGTCACCTCTTTCGCGCCTCCCGCCACGCCGTCGGGGATCCTCTGCGGGTGGTCGATGGTCGAGGAAGAGCCCGCTGGGCGGAGGTCACCGCGGTCGATCGTCGCGCCGGCCACCTGGCTCTCCTCGAACCGGCGCCACCGAACGAACCCGAGTACGCGCTGACCCTGATCGTCGGCACTCCTAAAAAAGAACGCGCCGCCTGGCTAGTCGAAAAAGCTACCGAGCTGGGCGTCACTCACATCGCCTTCGTCGCCAGCGCGAGAAGCCCCCGCGAGCTCGGCCCCGGCAGCCTCGAACGCCTGACCCGCGTCGCCGCCGCGGCCGTCGAACAGTGCGGCCGAAGCGTCCTACCCGCCATCACCGGCGTCCACCCGTGGCGCGAAGTGCCGACGCTCCTTCAGCCGATCCCGGACCGCTGGGTCCTGGCCCCGGCTGCCGAGGGCGGCGGTTGGGGCGAGAAGACAGCCGCCGCCGGGGTGGTCCTGATCGGCCCGGAAGGCGGCTTCACGCCGGAAGAAGTCGCCGAGCTCGTGACCCTCGGCTGCCGCCCGGTTTGCCTGGGCGAGCGCATTCTCCGCGTCGAAACCGCGGCGGTGGTGGCCGCGGCGCGGTGGTTGTGAGGAGCCTGGCCGCCATGCCCTGAAGCGCACCTGCCCTGCCTCTTGGGCGACGCAGGATCGCCCCTAGGGCCCCACCCGCACTTCCCCTCGCGCGCGGTGAAGCTGGAGCAGGCGCAGGTCCGGGTCGACGACCAGCCGGATGGGCGCGAAGGGAAGCTCGAAGCGGAGCGCTCGGGGGCTCCGCGGGGCCAACTCGACGATTTGGGCAACACGCTGCTCGGTGGTTGCGCCGAGAGCCGCGATGTCGATTGCGACGGTGCCGGTACCGACGTTTTCGAGCGTCGCGGTGAGCGTCCAGGTGTTCCCGTTCGGGGTCACGGCAATGTCCCGCCACTGGAGCTCGGGGAGGACGACGCGTTCCAGCCATTGGTCGACGAATGCCTGAAAACGCTCCGGATCCGGCGCTTCGGGGCGCAGCAACTCGAGCAAGTCCCAGACGGTGGCGTGGTCGGTTTGACCCTGGCGGGTGCCGAAGCGTTCGACCAGGAGGCGGAGGCCGGCGAGCAGGCGCTCGCGGCCGATCTCGTGCTCGAGCATGCGGAACACCCAGGCACCTTTGTCGTAAACCGCGGTTTCGTCCGTGGCCGAGGTGATTTCCGGGATCGCCAGGAGCGGCCGTTCGGCGTCGACGCGACGAGTGTCGGTGTAGCGGGCCTCGATTGTCCGGGCGAAGTCGGCCGCGGCCGCCGGGCCGTGTTCCGCTTCTAGCAGCAACAGCGTCGAGTAGTGAGCGAGGCCCTCGATCAGCAGGTCGGCGCCGGGGCCGCGGCCAGGTGTGAGCAAGTGCGCCCACCACTGGTGCGCGGCTTCGTGGGCGGTGACGAGGGTGGGCAACCCCGGAACGGTCTCGTCGCGACTGAGAAAACCCAAACCCTCCGAAAACGGGAGGTGGCTGGGAAAACCCTTGGCGCGGGTGATGTGGTCCGGGTGTTCGGACAGGGTCAACTCGCGCCACGGGTAGGGGCCGAACCACGCCGAGTAGTGCCGGTGTGCGGCATCGAGCGCCGTGAGGATCTCGTCGGCGTGGTCGCCGTGCCGGGGGTGGTGGAACACCGCGGCGGCGCCGCCGCGGTGTTCCACCCAGCGGCCGGCGACGACGCTCAGGAAGCGCACCGGGTGGCGGCTCTCCCAGACCACCGTGCGGCGGTTGCCCACGGTCGTTTCCGCACCCCGGTCTCCGACGGAGTTGACTGTCAGTTCGGCCGGCGCGGTGATCTCGAGCCGGCTGGTGAACGCCGCGCCGCCCGCCACGGGCGGCAACTCGGCGCGCCAGAACTCGGCCGGAGCGGGTCGCGGCACGGGGCGGTCGCGCGGATCGACGCCCCGATCGTCCAAGAACCCGAGGGCCGGCAGGAACGTCGGCTCGAGAGTGTCGAGCAAGACGCCCGAGGGCCGAATGAACGCCGCGACTTCGCCGCCGCCTCTCGAGAACCCCGCGGGGACGTGGGAGCGGAAGCGGAACCCGACCCGGCAGGTGCCGCCGGGCGGCAGCGGTGCCGGCAACGCCAGCACGTGGAGCCCGGAGTGGTCTTCGAAACCGATGGGGGCGCCGTCGAGCGTCCAATTGACCGGGCCGAAGCCGTAGCCGACGGTGAAGGGTAAGAACTCGATCGGTTCCGCGGTCTCGTTGCTCAAGGTGAAGCTGCCGTCCACGGCACCCGCCGCCGGCTCGAGCTCGAGCCGTGCGTCGACGTGGCGGAGACTCGGAACCGGCCGGTCTCGCCAGGTTTCGGCATTGCGCCGGTGATACTCCTGTTGCCAGGCGCGCTGGGCACCGCCCTCGAAGCCCCCGTGGATTCGGCTCGCCAGCCAGAGGGCCGGGGCGAGTAGCAAGAGCCCGGAGATGACGAGCCCGAGCCGCCGCGCTGCTGGCAGGGGATGCCGATCGTGCTCGCGTCGCGGCCAGTGGGCCCAGGCCAGGAGGCCGAAGAAGGCCGCCAGGGCGAGCACGACCAGCCGATTCCACAACAGCGGCTCGCCGTGCACGGCGAAGGCGCCGAAGTCGCTCCAGCGCAGGGCGCCCCACAGTGGCCAGTTGGTCACCCAGGTCAGCCGGCCGGCGAACAACAGGCCCGCGGTCGCGGCGAGGGTCACCAGGCCCACGGCGTAGGTGCCGGAGCGGCTGCGCAGGCGACCGAAGACGGCGGTGACGAAGGCCCCCCAGGCAAGGAACGTGGGGGCCGCGACGAGGCCCCAGACGGTGACGAAGGGCGCTAGTTCGGCGCGGCCGCGGCCTTGGAGCACGAGCAGCCCAAACCCGGTGGTCGCCGCCGCGGCGAGCACGAGGGCCAGCAGGCCCATCATCGCCAGGCCGACACCCAGCAAGTACGCCCCGTTGCCGATCGGGGTCGTGCCGAGTAGATCGTGGAAGCGCAGGCGCCGTGGCCGGTCGAGGGCTTCTCCCAACTGGAAGAGCAGCAACAGGCAACCGAGCCCCGTGATCAGCTCGAGGTTGCCGATCGCGAGGCCGCCCGCCGTCCAGATCACCGGTGAGTCGTAGAAACCGCGGGTCGAACCGGCCGCCTCGGCCAGCAGAGCCACGGTGAACAGTCCGAACAAGTACGGGCCCGGTTGGCTCCGCAGCTGCCGCAGCTCCGCACCCGCGATCGTCGCCACCGTCCGCCAGAACCGGGGTGGCTGGGCCGTCATGGCGAGGTTCCCGAGGGGAGCGAAGGTCGCGGCCGGGGGGGCCGACGGTGAATTCTCCAGGCTTGCCGCCGCGCGCACCGGGACCAAGGCGCCGCGCCGACGCCGGTTGAGGTGCCTCAGTGTGGCGACCAAAGCCAAGGCGGGAGCCCCCAAGACGAGCAGGCGGTTGAGCCCGAAGGCGCCGTCGAAGGGCAGGGCCGCTTGGTTGTAGAAAGCGATGCCGCGATCGACGCCGAACACCGTTCGGCTCAGCCAGCGGGCACCCCACGGGTCCAGGAGGGCGAAGAAGGGTTCGAGCACACCGCCGTTCGAGGCCGGACCCAAGGTGCCGAGCAGAAGAATGAACAGCGCGGTGGCGAAGCCATAGACGACCAACGAGTTGCGCCACCAGGCGCTGACCACGAAGGCCGTGGTGGCGGTGAACACCACCCCGGGAACCAAGAAGACCAGCGCCGGGCCGAGATAGGCGGCGGTGGAGAAGGGGCCCTGCCCACGGGTGGACCCCAGGAAGTGCCCGGCTTCCCCCCAGAGCACGGCGAGGGTCCCGTGGACCACCATGGCGAGGCCTAGGCCGGCGAGCACGCCGAGCAGCTTGCCGAGATGGCGCTCGTTCGTCGTCAGGGGGGTGGCCGCGAGCAGGTCCACCAGACGGGCCTCGTCGTCGCGGGCGAGGGCGCGCCCGGCCAGGAGGGCCACCGGAAAGGTGTAGAAGACGAGGCCGGTCAAGGCGAACACTTGGGCCAAGGCGTGGCGGGAGTTGGCGAAGGGCGCCACCCCGCCCACGGCGGCGTCTCCGGACGGGATCATCGCCGCGGGGTTGATCGCCACGGTGGCGAAGGCGATGGCGACGAGGAGCACCCAGAACAGCGGATCCCCAACCACGGCCCCCGCCGCGCGGCGCGCGACCGCGGCCAGGCGCAGCGGGCTCACGGCGTCGCTCCGGTGAGCACCAGGTAGGCGTCTTCCAGGCTCGGGGAGGCCAGCGAAAAACCCGGCGGCGGCTCGCCCGCGGGAACGAAGAGCCGCACCCGGTGGCGACCTTCCACCCAGTAAGCCGAGGTGATCCGACCGAGCGCCTCGCAGGCCGCAAGCCGCTCGCCGTCCGCCTCGCCTTCGAAGATGCGCCCCGCAACGCTCGCTCGCGCCTCGGCCGGGGTGGTCTCGGCGAGCACGCGACCGTGGCGGAGGACGGCGAAGCGCGGGCACAACATGGCAACGTCCTCGACCAGGTGGGTCGAGAGCACCACGCAACGATCCGCGGCCAACTCGGCGAGCAAGCGGTTGAAGCGGTTGCGTTCCTCGGGATCGAGCCCGGAAGTCGGTTCGTCGACGATGACGAGCCGCGGATCGCCCGCCAGCGCCTGGGCGATGCCGAGGCGTTGGCGCATGCCGCCGGAGTAGGTTTCGACCTTGCGATCGGCCGCGAACCCGAGATTCACGCGGTCGAGCAGCTCGGAACAGAGGGCGTCGAGCCCGCGGGGGCCGCGGACCCCTTTCAAGGTCAGCAGGTGGCGCAACATGACCCGGCCGGAGAGCTTCGGGTAGAAGCCGAAGTCCTGGGGCAGGTAGCCAAGACGGGGCCAGAGCCGCTCGGGGTGCCGGGTTACGTCGTCCCCATCCAGGAGCACCTGGCCCGCGCTCGGCAGGAGCAAACCGGTGACGATGCGCATCAGGGTGGTCTTGCCCGAGCCGTTCGGCCCCAGTAAACCGAAGAGGCCGTTGGGGATCGCCAGCGAGACTCCTTGCAGGGCGGCCACCGAGCCGGGGTAGACCTTGACCAGGTTACGAATCTCGAGCACGGGCACCTCCGGACGTTCGAAGGCCAAACGCCCAGGGTCGCGAAGTTGTTACCGGCTGGGGTCGGTGGTCTCGGCGGTCGCCGGGTACAATCCCGCCGCCACTCGACCCTTACTGGAGGACCTCATCATGACTCTCGCCCAGCTGCTCGCCCCCGAGTTCGAACAAGAAGCCGCCATTACCCGCCGCCTGCTGGAACGCGTTCCCACCGACAAGCTCGCCTGGACGCCCCACCCGAAGTCGATGACCCTCGGCAAGCTCGCCGGGCACATCGCCGAGATTCCGAGCTGGATCAACGGCACACTGGAGTTCACCGAGCTCGACATGGCGGGGTACGTGTCCCCGGAGCCCAAGGACACCGCCGAGATCCTGGCCGCCTTCGACGCCGCCGTCGCTGCTGGTTCTCCCGCTCTGGCTGCCGTGGCGGATGCCGATCTGGCGGTCGAATGGACGCTCAAGATGGGCGACATGACGATCTTCGCCCTCCCCCGTCTCGCGGTCATCCGCACCTGGGTGATCAATCACATGGTCCACCACCGCGCCCAGCTCGGCGTCTACCTCCGCCTGCTCGACGTGCCGGTGCCGGGAATCTATGGCCCGAGCGCGGATGATCAGGGGATGTGAGGCGGGCGGCGAGCCGAGGGGCCGGGCGGACGGCGAATCCGCCCCGACCCTCTCGGTACGGGGTCTAGCACTCGCAGCGAGCTTCGCCGTCTTCGGGGGGTACGCAGGACAGCTGCGGCGGGTTCTTGTAGCACTTGCAGGAGGCAGTCATGCCTTCCGGGCACTCCTTCGTGACACCGCCGCAGGAGCAAGTTCTGATCAGGAGCTGGTCGCCATCCCGGACTTCGAGGTAGTAGGCGCCCTCGCAGACCTCCGGTGCGGAGATGTACCGAACCTGATGGCCATTGGGCAGAGAGTAAGTGCGCACTTCAGACGGCATGGTCGGGATTCCTTTCGTCTCCTGTGACTTGCTTGCTGTGGCGCGGGAGCGGCCTCAAGCCGGTCCGGAGGACGCCACGTGGTGGCGGCGCACCGAGGCGCGAACGATGAGGGCGCTGAGATCGTCGCCCGGGCCTTCCCCGCGGAACGCCTCGAGCTTTGCCTCGGTTTCCCACTCCTCGTAAACGTTGACGCGGTCGGCCTCGAGTGGGTCGGCCGCGACGACGAAATCGCGGCAGCCCGGCGCCCGCCGGGCGGCTTCGATGGCTCCGCGAGAACCGGCGAGGAACGCCTCACGGTGGTTCGGAGCGACGTAGAGGCGGCCGGAAACGATGATCATGGGGCTCCTCGTTGCTGCCAGGTCGCGCGATCGATGCAGAAGAACACAGTCCCCGGGTGCCCCAGGCCCGCGTCGTCGTCGCGCGACATTCCCAGCTGCTCGAGCACGCGGATAGACCGTCGATTGGGCTCGTCCGTGGCGGCTTCCACGTGGTCGAAGCCCAGGTGGGAAAACGCATGATCGCAGGCGCGTGCCGCGGCCTCGGTGGCGAGGCCCCGACCCCAATACGCCGGGAGCAGGCCGTAGAGGAGCTGAAGTCTCGGCGGCTCGAAGAAGGGACGGAAGCCGACGAAGCCGATGATCTCCGTGGCCTCGTGAAGCCGCAAGGCCCACAAACCTGCACCCACGCTGGTGAAGCGCTCGATGCTCGTCGCGATTTCGTCGTGCACCCAGTCGAGCGTGACGAGTTGGTCGTCGAGCAGGTAGCGGCGCACGGCGGGATCTTGGAAGACCGCGAGCAGTTCCTTGGCGTCCTCTCGGCCGATCGGTTGCAGCTCGAGCCGGGCGGAAAAGTAGCCGGGCTGGAACTCCAAGGCCATGAAGTCAGGCCGCTCCCCGAACCAACGGGCGAACGGCGATGAGGTCCTGATCTTGAACGGAGCGCACATCGCCGACCCAAAGGGTGACCAGGGCCTGCGTTCGTCCGGAGGCTGTGACGAACTCCACTTCGAGACCTTCCGGTTCATAGGTTTCGACGACGGTGCCCAGATCACCAGCTTGCAGGCCGTGTTGAGGAAGGTCCCGATCCAGGACCACGGTGTCGAGGTTGTGGAACTTCATCTCGAGTCTCCCGGAAAGGCCGTCACGAGTCTCGGAAACCCTTCGCCGCTGAGCACGACCCAGACGACCACGATCGTCGCCTGCCTCCCGGACGGGCCTTCAAGGGTAGCACGCACCTCGAATTTCTGACCGTATTCG
This sequence comes from Thermoanaerobaculia bacterium, assembly GCA_033762835.1. Classification (GTDB taxonomy): domain Bacteria; phylum Acidobacteriota; class Thermoanaerobaculia; order Multivoradales; family DATKCC01; genus JANRLG01. Next base: position 370 of record JANRLG010000039.1, on the reverse strand, counting down.
CTCAGGGCACCGGGCATGGCGTCGTCCGCCATCGCGAGGCGCTCGAGCTTGGCTTGTAGTGCGCGCCAGTTCTGGCGCGAATAGCCTAGCCGCGCGAAGAAAGCCGCTTTGAACCGTCCGACCGGGTGCTCAGTCGAAAGAAGGTAGTCTCGGAGTTTGGTGGCGTCGACAACCGCCTGGTCGGCACCAGGGATTGTCATGGCCGTGAGTTTACTTTCGTTGACTCCCCCCCGCCCCGGGGCTACCATCCCCTAAATTCGTCCCTCGCTATGACTTCCCGCGCGGAGCCCGGTAATGAACATCAATGACCTCCTGAAAGTCGCCGTCGAGCAGAAGGCGTCGGACATCCACTTGAAGGTGGGCAGCCACC